>NZ_CP142525.1:1863785-2174416 GCF_051097895.1 Psychrobacter sp. HD31 | reverse complement strand
GTACAAGCAGAAATCGACAACTTTGAAACTCATGTTGTTCCAGTTATCGCTGATATCGATGCAGGCTTTGGTAACCCAGAAGCAACTTACCTATTAGGTAAGAAAATGATTGAAGCGGGTGCTTGTGCCCTACAGATTGAGAACCAAGTATCTGACGTTAAACAGTGTGGTCACCAAGATGGTAAAGTAACTGTACCACATGAAGAGTTCCATGCAAAAATCAACGCATTACGTTATGCATTCCTAGAACTAGGTGTTGACGATGGTGTTATCGTTGCACGTACTGACTCTGAAGGTGCTGGTCTAACTCAAACTATCCCTGTATCTAACGAACCAGGCGATTTAGCTTCTCAATACATTAGCTTCCTAAACACTGAAGAAGTTGACATTGCAGACGTGAAAGAAGACGAAGTTCTAATCAAGCGTGATGGCAAGCTACATCGTCCAACTCGCCTTGCTTCTGGTCTATATGAGTTCCGTAAAGGTACTAACATTGACCGTGTTGTACTTGACTGTATCTCTAGCCTACAAGCAGGTGCTGACCTTCTTTGGATTGAAACACCAACACCAGATGTAGAAGGTATTGCTGCAATGGTTAACCGTGTTAAAGAAGTTGTACCAAACGCAAAACTTGTTTACAACAACTCTCCAAGCTTCAACTGGACATTAAACTTCCGTCAGCAAGCTTATGACCGTTGGGAAAAAGCAGGTAAAGACCTATCTGGTTACGACCGTGATGACTTAATGAATGCTAAGTATGATGATTCTGAGCTATCTAAAGATGCTGATGAAAAAATCCGTACTTTCCAAGCAGATGCGTCGCGTGAAGCAGGTGTATTCCACCACTTGATTACACTACCTACTTACCACACGACTGCCCTACACATGAACGACCTTTCTAAAGGTTACTTTGGTGACGAAGGTATGTTGGCTTATGTTGGCGGCGTACAGCGTCAAGAAATCCGTAAAGGCGTTGCTTGTGTTAAACACCAACGTATGGCGGGTTCTGACCTTGGTGATGACCACAAAGAATTCTTTGCTGGTGACCAAGCGCTTAAAGCTGGCGGTGCGAAAAACACTTCTAACCAGTTCTAATAAGTTTAAACTTATTTATCAAAAAACACTCAGCCCTTGGGCTGGGTGTTTTTTTGTTTGATCGCCTGTATTAGTAGAGATTGAATTAAAAATTATGACAAAAACAAATTACACGATAGTAATATAAATTACCCTTGTCTTTTTAACTAAAGTTGTTACTATAACTAGCATACACGTGCAAAATGGATACCTTCTCTCATGAAAGAAATTGAACTCAAATTCCTTGTTCCAGTTGCTAAGTTAGACGCAATTAAACGTCAAACACACATCAAGTCTTCTATGACTGAAAACCTAGCTGCTCATTATTTTGATACACCAGATCAAATATTAGCAAAAAACAGCATCGCTTTAAGAATACGTAAAGAAGGCGATGATTGGGTTCAAACCATTAAAGCAAAAGGCGATGGGTTAGCCAGTCGCATAGAACACAACTATAAGTTAGATACCCAACTTACCAATCAGCAAATTGCACAAAACCAACTAAAACCAGACCTAACCATTTATATTGACACACCCGTCGAAAAAATTCTTAAAAAGTTTGATATTAATAAATTAAACAATCATCTCACTTGCCAATACATTACCGATGTTGATAGAACCACTCGCCAAATTAAAAAGCAGTGGCAAGCGATTGAGGTTGCATTTGATACGGGTAAAGTTATTCATGGTACAGACAATACCCAAGCACAACCCTTACAAGAAATTGAACTTGAACTACTAAGAGGGCAAGCAGCGTTTTTATTCGAAACCGCCAAAACTTGGTGCAAACGCTACAAACTAAACCTATCAACTATTACCAAGGCCGAACGCGGTAACCTATTATTAGCAGGCAAACAACATCCCAACGCTGTTAAGGCAGCGTTAAAAAGTCTAGAAGTCCACAAAAAAATGAGCAGTGCCCAGTTTATGCGTGCTGTCACTCATAATTGCTTATTACAGATTATGCCAAACGCCAGTGCCATTGCAGCCGGTAGCAAAGATGGTAACCATGTTCATCAACTAAGGGTTGGTATCAGGCGTTTGCGTACTGCTTTAAAGTTTTTTGATGGTTTTAGCCAAAACATCCAGCCAGACTGGATGCCAGTGCTAAAACAAACCTTTAGCTTACTTGGCGAATACCGTGACCGAGACGTATTAAAGCACAAAACACAACCAATGCTTGAAGACATAGGCTCCCCACATGTTGAGTGGTCCACAGATATTAAAATTATGCCAATTGATGCCGTACAAGCAAACGACTTTCAACTAACGCTGCTTGAATTGATAGAGTTTGCACTGTCGGATGCCGATGAAGAAGGTAAATCAAAACCTGCACAGCCAAGGCTGGTTAAAATTTTAGATAAATTGTTTAACAAAATAACCACCGCAAGCAGCCACTTTGCAGAGCTAGAACTTGAAGCACAACACGATGTGCGCAAACGCTTAAAAAGTTTACGTTATATCTGCGAGTTTGCTGCACCGATATATAACAAAAAATCCACCAAACCATTTATTAAGTATTTAGAACCTGCCCAAGATGTGTTGGGAGATTACAACGATAATATTGTTGGTCATGAATTTTATCTAGAACGCTCAAAAGTAGATGCTCAAGCTTTATTTGCAGTTGGATGGTTTTTAGCAAGAGAACAACAATCTGCCATTATTTGTGCCGACGCCTTAAAAACGGTAAAAAATGCACCTAAATTTTGGTAGCTTGTAATTCGTTACGATTGAGCCACTAACCGCCGTAAAGTTAGTGGCTTTTTTACTGGATTACCAAAACAACCGATATTCTTTGTCAAAAAGGCACACGCTCATTAATAGGAACAAACCAATAAGAACAAAGATCTAAAACGTTAATTGAAAGTGAAACCATCCCATAACTATCCTTGCTTGACGCTAACCACTAACGAACATACTTTTGCCATAAAGCATTTACAATGAGCAAGGCTAAAACAACCGATGATAAAATGGCAATCAAACCAGTATGAGCATGTTCTAGGCTCACTGGGCTGACCGTTTGTATATTCAAAGTAACTGACAACCAATCTGTTAATGCCCCAAACACAAATGCCATAACAGCAATACTAGTGATATAAACATACATATTTGTTTTACCTAGCTCTTGTTTTACTAACGATACGGTTGCAATGTTGGTTGCTGGCCCAACCAACAAAAACACTAAAATAGCCCCAGGTGATACGCCAGCAAATAAAAGCCCAGCTGCAATTGGTGTACTACTAGTAGCGCAAATGTACATAGGCACACCGATTATTGCCATTAAAAGATACGCATAAGGGCTGGCACCCCAGGTAGCTAAAAACGAAGGTGGTACAAATGCCAAAATAAAAGCAGCCAAGATTAAACCAATCAGCAACCACATACTAATATCTTTTAATAAATCAAAAAATGCAAAGCTCAATCCTGATTTTATTTTTGTAACAAAAGTAATGGGTTGCGTTTGTGTTTTTGTATCACAGCAAGAAGAAGACTCTGTTGATTGAGATTGTTTGCTGGCACAACAGCTTGATTGCGCACTTTGTTTTAAGTCATTTGCACTACTACAGCAACTGCTCTGTTTAGGCGCTTCTTTAACCGAACAGCAACTTGTTGAATTCGTATCTTTATCGGTCGATAGCGGTTGCCTGTTGCTA
Source organism: Psychrobacter sp. HD31 (assembly GCF_051097895.1). GTDB lineage: Bacteria > Pseudomonadota > Gammaproteobacteria > Pseudomonadales > Moraxellaceae > Psychrobacter. The sequence goes on along the minus strand of NZ_CP142525.1, from coordinate 2,170,688 downwards.
ATTGATTTTGGTTTATCAAAAAACAGTACCATTAGTCCTGCTACGATTGCCGTACTAACCGCAGCAATAGGACGAATGATTGCCATAAATGGTCCTAACAAAGCATAAGTTGCCGATACTGAATCAGCCCCTGTTTCTGGCGTCGCAATTAAGAAGGCAGTTGTAGCGGGCTTAGACGCACCAGAACGATACAGACCCAAAGCGGCTGGTATCACACCGCATGAACAAAGTGGCAAAGGCGCGCCAATAAAAGCCCCTTTTATCACGGCCATCACACTGTTATCACCTAAGTGCTTTTGCAAAAAATCTGTCGGAATTAAAGCCTTGATAAGACCAGCAATAAAAAACCCAAACAATAACCAAGGTGCAGACTCAATAAAAATTGTTAAAAAAGACTGCCCTAATTTGGTTAATGATTCTGTAAAAAACATAGTAATGGTCGCCATCATATTTTTATCACTTATATTATAATTTCAGCTTTAAGTCGCAGTATAATCCTTTAGTTTTCTGTAATGTGTTTAAGATACTAGATTACTCACACACCGTTAACCCTTGTTGATAACATGCCCCATATTTTTTTGCCATATCAATACGCGCTTGCGTACTTGGATGGGTGGAGAAAAAGTCAGTCACACTGCCATCTTGGTCATCATCAGCATTCTCATTATGTTGGTCTTCATGATTTTGAGCATCCTGATGATTGGCTTCATTACTTTTATCTGACTCTTGTCTATCGTCTGTCATTTCATCATTTGCATAAGCTTCCATACGGCTTAAAATGTTGACAAATGCTTGTGGGTTAATACCACCTTTAAGCATTTTTTTAAATGCAAATGCATCTGCTTCGGTTTCTTTTTCGCGAGAATAATGATTAGATACAAGCGCGGTACCCAAGCCAGTGACTAGCTCGCCTGTGCCATCTGGATTGCCCAATGCCAGCATGACTATCATGGTTGTTAACGAGCTCTGAGTTAACATCTCAAGACTATGACGATGCACCACATGCCCCATTTCGTGCAATAGAACCGAGTCAATCTCATCATCATTTTCACTCATCTGCACAAATTTGTCAGTTAATACCAAATCACCAGATGGCAAAGCAAAAGCATTGGGCACGCTCACACCACCCATCTCCATTTTACGAAAATGTATGGTGTAGTTTATGTCTTTATGCTCATCAAGCGGCTTTAACCGTGTTTCAAATCGTTTTTTTATCTTATCCTGCTCACTTTGACTAATCTCAGTGGACTCTAAAAAATACTTATCAATAAACTCTAATGACTGTTTACCAATCACCTCGCCTGTTTTTTGCGGTAAAGCATGGGCAACGGCATGGCTTGTCCACGGTAGTCCCCATTTAAAAAATGCAGATACAAAGCCGATAGTTAATGCAAGCATAACCAAAACGCTAGACAGCTTTGACTCATGCTTATGTACCCAAAGGTCTGTTTTAAAACCTGCTTGATCTTTTATAATGGCATCCACAGCATCGTTATCCAAGGTGGCAAATACAGAGCCATCTGCCAAGGTTAGCTTACGCTCGGTTTGCCCCAAACGGTTACTAACCCTTACTTCTGACCACTTGCCTGTATGCAAAGATCGGTTATCAACAGTTTGCTCACCTTCACCTTGTTCAAGGTCTAGCACATTTACACGATAGTTTTTGCCACTTAAAGAAAGCGTAGCATCATACCTTTTTGAGCTATCAATTGGATACCAGTTTCCTTTAATCAACGCAGTTACCTCCGCCTACCTGCCCAACCTCCCTCTATTAAGGGGAAGCTTTTACTCCCCTCCTAATTAGGAAGGATTTATGGTAAGGTGCTGAAAATTAAATTATTTTATGTTTTAAGCTTTTAAAAACATTCATGCTACAAACTATAAGCCAATACCAACATCTACATCAAAAACATCGCCAACCTCTTCACCAATGGCGGACTGCTCAGCCTGTTTTTGGGTTAAATAACTGTCAATATCTGTATCCGTTGCCTCTATCCACGTATTTTGTGCAAGGTATTTGGCTTCACGTACTTTTGCCCACGGGCGACCAAACCCAAGTGTAAAAATAGTAATTAAAAAGTTACTGAATATCACCCAAAAATATGACTTAGCACCGACCGTAGATTTAAAGTCAATTTTATTGTCTAACTGTGTATGGGCATAAATATATCGGCGATTACGACTATAAAAATAAGCACGCACAAATAAAGAAGCAGCAATAAAACCCAAATACAATAGTGGTACCAATAAACCGACCAGTGGGTTAACCTCGTCTGCCATATTTTCTGCCATCACTTCTGGATTTAGGGTGCTCATAGCAGTTACCATGCTACCGCCCATTATTAAACCAAATATAATGCCAACTAAAATTGCCAACAAAACAAACACCGCAAAAACAACCAAGCCTGCTTTTAATAAAATAAAAATAAATTTTTTGCTCGTCACATTCGTATTAAAGCTGCCCTGCCCAAACTTTGCCTTACCAATGGCGTAGTCTGTTATTTTCTTTTTAGTAAAACCTGCCACATAGATACTGAGTACAATTGCTAAAATTGCTACAAAAGGTGCAAAAACTTTAACCCAAGCAGGTATGCCGATTTCGGTATCCAAAAACATGGGTACAAAACCTAATATAATTGGTAAATAAAAAGCCAAAAAACCTAAAATAGGTAATAATAAATAATTGAAATAGGCTTGCCCCAAACTACCATCAAAGCCAAAACGCACATTACTAAAGCTGGTCATACGGGCATTAAACTTTAAGCTACGCCAAATAACCCAAGGCACACCAATAAACAAAATAATTGGCGTAATCAAATTACTGCTAGGAAACACCGAGTTTAAAACAGACATTAATATTAATAAACCAACACCAATGGCATATCCCAAAAACAATTGTTTACCTGTGGCGTGGTATTCAAAGTTACGTCCTTCATAAACTGTATTAGCATAAAAATAACGGCGATTACGTGCCTTTGCCCACGGGTAATAAATACCTAACGTCACAATACACAATAAAATATTGACTATCCAAATATTAAAATATTCATTACCTGTGCCTTTAAATGCGACTTGTTTCATTGTGTTTCTCTCTTTCATTGTTTTTTTATTTTTCTAAAAAAATAACCGCGTCGCCTTCTTCTACCAACTCATAAAGCTCTGCTATATCAGCATTACGCATACGCACACAGCCATGAGAACGTGGCTCTCCCATAGGTTCTGTATCCGGTGTTCCATGGATATAAATATATCGCTGATATGTATCACAAATGCCATGCTCATTCGTGCCTTTGTTACAGCCTTCTTCTAAGCCAGTTAGCCATAAGATACGTGATAAAATCCAATCACGTTCTGGCGCTTGATTGCCCAACTCTTCTGAGTAAATTTCACCTGTGGGTATCCGCCCAACAAATACTGAGTTAATTGGTTGGTCTCCCCCAATTTTGTTGGCAATCACATGCAAACCTAACGGGGTGCAACCACTGCCTTCTTGAGAACCAATCCCATTTTTGGCAGTAGAAATACTATACGCCTTTTTAAGTTTGCCAGCCACAAAAAGTTCAAGACGCTGTTGTGCAATATTAATGCTAATTTTGTTATGGGTTTGTTGATTCATTTTTATTATCTTTGCTTAGTTTATTTTCTTGCAGATTCTTTGCAAGCTCGTTTATGGCAAACTACTTATTATTGCCTAACCAATCGACTAGGCTGTGGCATTAAGCTGGTTTGACTCACCCGGCATGGGTTAATATCTATGCCCCCACGGCGAGTATACCAAGCACGAACCATTAAATGAGAAGGTTCAAAAACCTTGGTTAAATCGGCAAAAATTTGTTCAACACATTGTTCATGAAAACCATTATGTTGACGATAGGTTAAAAGATACTCTAGCAAACTCGCTTCATCTACTTTGCGGCTGGTTATATCAATTTGCACAGTGCCCCAATCTGGTTGGTCGGTTACAGGGCAGTTTGAACGTAAAAGATGTGATTGGTAACTTTGGCTTAAAATATCTGCTGCCCCATCTTCAACTTTAAGCATATCGGCTGTCACATCATCTACAATGCCTATTTGATGGGTTGTATTATCCAGTGCTTGATCAATATTTTTACCCAAAGGCTGAATAATATTTAATGCAGAAATATCATTGAGTGAAAAAATATCTACCAAAACTTGCGTTTTTAAAGCGGTTGATAAATCAGATTCAATCGTATTTTTAACAACCTCAAGAGAGTCAAACTTACTAAGATTTAAGCTATTAAGATAGAGTTTTAACGACTTTGATTCAATAATAAACTCTGAGTCAGCAGGGATTGCCAAGCGAGCCATTGCCACTTGTGAGATACCTTGTGGATTTAGCCAAGATAGCTCAAAACAATGCCACCAGTCCATCCCCAGTGATACCACATCAGCGCTGATGGCTGCTTTTTTTTCAATTTCATCTCGCCCTAATGAGCGAGAAATAGGAAACAAGACAGCAGGGCTATAAGTTTTTGGGTAGCTGGTGGTTTCACCCAATACACCATGTGAAATGCTATGATCAGCACTTTGAGAAGAAATTTGGTTATTCATATTTTTATCCTTATTTTTTACTTATTATTACAGTCGAATTCTCGAGCCATCGGTTAACAAACGATACGCAATGCCATAAAAAATAGCGCAAAAAACAGCAATTGCAATCATCGAATACCAAACATTAACATCCGAGTGCCCTAAAATACCATATCGAAACGAATTTACCATGTACACAATTGGGTTAATCATAGACAGTTTTTGCCAAAATGGCGATAAGCTGTCTAACGAGTAAAACACCCCACCCAAATAAGTTAAAGGTGTTAAAACAAAACTGGGAATAATACTAATATCATCAAAAGATCTGGCAAAAATGGCATTAATCATGCCCGCAAGTGAAAACAGCATGGCTGTCACTACCACGGTGAATATGGTCACAAACACATGCGTAATCGTCAATTTAGTGAAAAACAAAGCAAGCGTTGTGACAATCGCACCAATCGTTAATCCTCGAAACAAACCACCGGCGATAAAACCAAATAAAATCGTGTGTTTAGATACCGGAGAAACCAACATTTCTTCAATATTGCCATGAAATTTTGTGCCAAAAAAGCTTGATACAACATTAGAATAACTATTGGTGATAACCGACATCATAATCAAACCAGGTACAATAAATTGCATATAAGGCACACCGCCCATCTCGCCCACTCGTGACCCAATCATTTTACCAAAAATAATAAAATACAGGCTCATGGTAATGGCAGGTGGTAGCAGAGTTTGTGGCCAAATACGCAAAATACGTTTAACCTCTTTGATAACTAAGGTAGTAAACGCTATCCATTGTTGTTGAAAATTCATATTATTTTTACTCGTTATTTAATTGCTGCATCACTTCAATAATATTGCAAGGCTAACTGTTAAATTTAGTTGCTTGTTACTTATTAACCTGTCCAATCATCCTAGCTTAAATCGCCATCTAGGCTTTTATCAACCAACTGCATAAACAGCTCTTCTAATCTATTGGCCTTGTTGCGCATACTCGCAACCTGTATATTTTGCTGACTCAATATGGCAAAAATATCATTTAAGCTATCCCCTTTTTTAACGGTCACCTCTAGGGTCAATGTGTCTGGCTGGTTTATACTAATGGCATTGGCAATTTTTATAGCTTTATCGGCTGGCGCAATTAAATCAAAAACAAACGTCTGTACATCAAGGCTTGCCAGCAGATGCTTCATTTCTGTGTTAATTTTTACTTCACCATGGTCAAGAATGGCAATGTTTCTACACAGCTGTTCTGCTTCTTCTAGGTAATGTGTGGTCAAGATAATGGTTGTGCCTTCATCTCGATTAATTTGCTCCATAAACTCCCACATCGATCGGCGCAGCTCTATATCAACACCGGCAGTTGGCTCATCTAAAATAAGCAATTTTGGGCGATGCATCAAAGCACGGGCAATCATTAACCGGCGTTTCATCCCACCAGATAAAGCACGGGCTTTGTTGTTTTTTTTATCCCATAATCCAAGAGCCTTAAGCAGTTTTTCTGCCCTTGGTTTTGCTATATTGGCAGGTATACCAAAGTAGCCTGCCTGCACAATTAAGATATCAATTACTTTTTCAAACTGCATAAAGTTAAATTCTTGCGGCACAACCCCAAGTTGCTCCTTGGCTTTGGCTGGATTTTTGGCTAAATCTATACCAAAAATTTCAACCGTACCGGCAGAAGGTCTAAAAAGAGAACTGATAATACCAATGATGGTTGATTTACCCGCTCCGTTTGGTCCAAGTAGTGCAAAAAAACCACCTTGGGGTACGGTTAAATCAACATTATTTAGCGCCTTAAAACCATTATCATATGTTTTTGATAAGTTTTTTACTCGCAAGGCGGGAATGTTGGCTTGATTATTTTGAGTCATTTTTTGCCCTAATCATATAATTCTTTTATTAAAGTTTAAATTCGCATCTATTTGTTTTTGCATCCTACTTGCTTCAACCAGTTTATCAAAGATAGTAGATGCTTTAAAAATGGTGTCGCACACTGTAGTTGCAATAATAGCTAACCAAAGCAATGCTGCCTATTAAGTTTTTTAAAGCCTATTGTTTTATAAAATTTATGAAAACATAAAACGCCTACCACAAAGGGTAAGCGTTTTGTTAAAAAACCAATAGATACAGTCGATTAAGCGTTAGCCGCTGCTTTATTATTTGTTTTTGGATAACGGTTGTTATCATCCTCTTTTTTAGGCTTAATATTAAAAAATAGAGAATAAACAACGGGCGTAAATGTTAGCGTTAAAAACGCACCCACGCCCAAACCAAAGGCTATCACACCTGCCATACCATAAAACAGCGGATCACGACTAATGAGCAGTGGCAACAAACCAAGCATGGTTGTAATGGTTGTCATCATAATTGGTCGTAAACGCTTCACTGACGCAGCAATCACAATTTCAAAATCATCGACCATTGCACCCAATTTTTCTTTGGCTTGCTGTCGCTCCATATCTATTCGGTCAATTAATACAATGGCATTGTTGACAATAATCCCTGCCAATGAATACAAACCAAGCGTTACCATAAAGCCAAAATCTGCCTGTAATATTTTAAGCCCCAATGTTGCCCCTACCATCATCAATGGAATAGCAAACAACACCATAAGCGCACGGCGGAACGAGTTAAACTGAGCAATTAATAAAATGATAATAATGCCCATACACAGTGGAAAGTTTGCTGACAACGCAGCTTGTGCAGCCAGAGACTGCTTAATCGGTCCATCATATTCAATGAAATGATTTGCAGGCAAGGTTGCCGCTAATGCTTGTATCTCATCATCAATGTCTGCTTTAAATTCTTCGGCAGATTTTTTGCTATTACGCCCTTCAATAATAATACTGCGTGATAGATTTTCTCTCATGATGTATGAGTAAGTATTAACAGGAATCACCTGTGCAATTTGTGAAAGTGGCACGGCAGACTTTGTTGTCGAAGAATAAACTTGAGTACTATAAAGGCGTGACATGTCATCTCGTTCACTTTGTTTGCCCTGCAACACAATCGGAAGTTTTTCATCACCATCTCGATACAAAGACACCGCTGTACCAGAATAATACATTTGTAATGACTGGGCGATGTCACTTGATGAAATACCAAGCTGTTTTGCACGTTGCTGGTCTACATTAACTTGTAGCTCAGTAACACGATTTTGCCAGTCATTATTGACTTCCATCACATTTGGTTTACTTTGTAAAATTGCCTCAACTTTTTTGGCAGTTTCATACAATACTTTATCATCAGGTCCATAAACACGTACCTGCATTACGTTCGAGTCACTTGGCCCTAAGAACATACGCATGACCTTTGCTTCCACATTCGGAAACTTGGTTCTAAACATATCTCTTGTTTTTTCAATGGTTTCATCCATATGCGCTGGATCATCAACATTTAGCACCACAAATGCTTTGTTATCTGCTGGGTTAACTGGCGTTAATGACAACACAAAACGAGGACCACCAAAGCCACCATAACCGGCATAACTTTCTACATGTGGGAACTGCTCTTTATTTGAAAAACCCTCAAACGATTGTTTAAGCATTTTTTCTGTTTCTCGCATCGAGGTTTCAGCAGGTTGGGTTAAATAAACCAGTACTTGTGTTCGGTCTGAATCAGGAAAAAACTTTTTAGGAACCGTTTTAAATTGCATGATTGATAAGGCAAACACCAAAACCACGCCCAATAAATAAATTGGTCGTATGCGCAGCATGACTCGCAAGGTTTTATCATAAAACCATTGAAACGGTTCAAAAAATGAGAAACCTTTTTTCTTATCATTACTTTTGTTTAAAGCTTCATTCGGGTCTTTTGGTTTAACCTTCATAAAGTAATAACACATGGTTGGCGTAACCAACATGGCTAATACCCAAGAGGTTAACAGCACCACGGCAATCACAATAGAAATAGAACGGGTATATTCGCCTGCCACATGATTTGCCATTAACAATGGTAAAAATACCAAAATCGTCGTTGCTGATGATGTCAACAGTGGCATTGCCAAAGATTTACCACCCTCTTTTAAGGCATCGTCACGGCTTTCTCCTCGCTCTAACCGTTGTCGGAAATCTTCTGCAATCACAATACCATTTTCTACCAACAACCCTAACGCAATAATGAGGGTTGCAAGACTCATACGCTCAAGCGACATCCCCAGCACATTAATAATTGTAATAGATACCAGCATAACCGCTGGTACGACCGACCCCACAATCAAGCCCGTACGCATGCCTAAAAACAGCATCACAACTACCAACACAATGACAAGGGTTTGCAGCACATTTAAAGTTACACCATACAGTGATTTTTCTACTTGTACGGCTTGTTTGGTTGCTATCTCAATTTTGGCGCCAGCTGGCAAACCTTGGTTAATTTGGTTTATTTTATCTTCAACTCTAGGCGTATATTCTAAAATATTTGCCTTAGGGTCCATGTTAATCGCAAACATAATTGCCGATTTGCCATTAAAAAATACCGGCTGGATAGCAGGGTCAAAAACATCACGACGAACATCTGCAATGTCATCCAATGTCACCATACCCTGACCATTTGGTAAGGGTAATAAAAGGTTGCGAATATCCTCCACAGATTGAAATTGACCCGTTGGTTGCAATACCAAGGTAGAGCCATTAATGTCTATTTCACCACCTGATTTTATGGTGTTTTGCTGCGCAATTAAACCTGCTAACACATTAGGTGAGTAGCCTAACTCGGCTATTTTAGCGTTTTCTACTTCAATATAGATTTTTTCTGGTTGGATACCTAAAATGCTAACTTTTTGCGTGTTGGTCACGCCATATAATTGGTCGCGTATATCTTGCGCTAATGCGGTTTTTTCACTATTGGTTAGCCCATCTTCGGCTACCAGTGCCGCTGTTACGACCGAAACATCACCAAAACTATCATTCAGGTTTGGTTTGGTTGTGCCACTTGGCAAGCTAACTTGCTCTACTTCATCACGCACATCATCCCAAATTTGATCTAATTCAAAATATTTATCGTATATTTCGACAATAAGAATCGATTGACCCGACATAGAAGTGGATTTAATTTTTTTAACTTCTGGACGTTTGCGCACAGCAAGTTCTAATGGTTTGGTGACTAATGTTTCAACTTTATCCGCAGGTAACCCTTCATTTCTGGTAACAATCAATGCTTGGCGAATGGTGATGCTTGGGTCCTCGTTTGCTGGCATAGTAAAATAACTATAAACACCCGCTACCATCATCACAATCAACATGGATATCACCACACGGACATAGCGAAAACCAATAAGAGATAAGTTCATTATGCGACTCCTTAGGTTACGCTATTATGGGTTAACACGGCGAGCACCCGTACCCATAAGCTCGACTTCTTGTTTATCTGCAAGGATGGATGTACCCGCTCTTACAATTTTGTCACCTGCATTCAGGTTGCCTCTAATCAGCATGTTTTCACCGGCAAGGTCTGCCACTTGAACAAAAACTTGCTCTACAACCCCAGTGTTTGCGCTTTGTTTTTGCTGTTTAATCCGCAATACATAACGATTTTGACCATCGCCCGATGCAACGGCACTTGGTGGCACCGCAAATACTGAGGTACCAAGCTGTTTACCAGAGTCTTTGTTTACTGTGCTATTTTGAGTAGTGCTGTCAGTAGGGTTAAATGGTGTTAACGTTACTGGCAACGCAACTTCTGCTGTCATGCCAGGTTTGATTCGTCTTGTTGCCTTTTTAAGTTGAAGCGTAACAGGAAAAGCACCCGCAACCGCTTGGCTAGAAACTTCGGTTACCACACCGCCCATACCTTTAATATTGGGTAAAGCCGGGAAGTTAACTGCCAATGGCTGACCCACTGATACAGAATTTAATAGGTTTTCTGGAATTGTAAATTTAACCTTTGGTGCAGAATCCGTTGCCATCGTATAAATTGGGACACTAGGAGAGGCCATTTGCCCCACCTCAGCAATTTTTTGAGTAATCACACCTGAAAACGGCGCCCTTAATTGGGTATCTACCGCTTGTTTTTGTGCCAAGGCAACCGAGGCTTTTGCAACCTCGACCGAGTCTTGAGCCGTGCTGAATGCTAGGTTAACAGAGTCAATTTCTGCTTGTGACACAGCCCCTATTTTAACCAGCTCGGTACGTCTGGCAACATTCACCTTAGCTTGGTTACGTTGGCTAATTGCTTTTTGCAGTTGTGCTTGTGCTTGGTGCAGCTGTAATTGATAGTTGGTGTCGTCAAGTACTGCTAAAACTTGCCCTCTTTTTACCCTGTCACCCAGTTTAACCATCATTCTTTTAACTTTACCACTGGCTTCAAAGCTTAAATTGGTGGTTTCTGCTGAGGCAACTTGACCAGAAAGCTTACGGACTGGCGCAGCCTGTTGAGCTTGCAAGTTTGTACTAGTTGCATTGGCGTTGTCATCCTTACTCATTTGATTATTAGGCTGTGTTTGTCCCAATACCAAATATGACACCACTTTTAATGGCTCTGCCGCGGCGACTGTTTCTTCTTTTTGTTGGTTACATGCTGTCAATAACCCCATACTCACAGTACTAGCAAGTAAACCATAACCTGCTAAGTTTAAAAAGCTTTTAACCTTTGTCATGATAGTTACGCACCTTATTTTTTTATACATCCACGATTTATTAGAAAACATATCAACTTAATAAATCAATGAATGTTCATTCATTTTTTTAATTTCAATGATAACTTGGTATTATATTACATATCAAAATATTTGGGTAACACAATTTAATTAATTTGATTTTATAATTTTTTTTGCTAGACTACTCACCCAACAAAAAAGTTATTTACCCACTACACAAATTTGTGCTCGTAGCTCAGTTGGATAGAGTGTCGGCCTCCGAAGCCGAAGGTCGCGAGTTCGATTCTCGCCGAGCACACCATTTAATCAATAAAACAACAAATCAATTAATAATTAAACCAATGCGTTAAGCATTTCTTTTACACGCTCAACACTTGGTTGCTTATCAAAATTTAGCACACTCACCTCGCCCAGCTTTCTTATTTCAGATGCCTTGTTTTTATCTAAAGTAATCATTGCCACTTTTTGTTGAACACTATTTTTAGTTTGACTAACCAAAATATGGTTTTCTCTTAAGTAGTAATTAAAATCTGTATCGTTATTTTTTAAAGTATGATGCAGTTTAGTTAATGGCTTATTGGATTTTGATGCTGCCTTTTTGTTTGTACTTTTTATATCGGTTTGTGAGCCTTGTCGATATTTTGCAAAAATATACAATAACATCATCACCACCAACAAAATCACAAGCCACCAAACACCATTTAGTTGCATACCAAACCTTAAATCTATTTTATTAACAAAATTTAAGTATAACGCTAATAGCAACTACAAAAAAGCACCTATCTTTTAAAGATAAGTGCTTTTTTGATTATAAAAAATTTTTTTAGACTTTTGGGATATTGAATTTAACGCAAATGTACAACCGTATCAGACAACTCGTTGCCTTCAGGGTCATCTTCTAATTGATAATATTGACGCAACAACTGCCCTATTTCATTAAGCAGTTCACTAAGACTTTGCTCAACATCTCCTTTTGCAAGTCCTGCCACGGCTTTATCACACATTGCCTTCCACATGGTGGGGCTAACATGTGCATTAATACCCCGGTCTGCAACAATATCCAGCGTTCGTTCACAAACATTCACATATACCAAAACACCTGTGTTTTCTTCAGTATCCCAAACTCTATGCTCACCAAATAAGTTAATGGCTCGCTCACGGCAATTTACACGATAGGCACTGGTAACTGGTATATTATTTTCAATAATAAAATAAACCTCGCCACAGTGCCCTTGTTCGGATTCTGTTACTTTTTGAGTTATTCTTTGTTTAAACTCAGCCGTTACCCATTTGCCATGCAACATGGGTACAAAGCAAACTTGGCGCCACCATCTTGCAAAGCTTGGTTGAGATTTTACTTGTTCCATTTAAATACCTAACGAGATTATATAACCAATTTTTAAAAACAAACAGAAACAGGCTTTACCAGCCGCCACCAGCACCGCCGCCGCCAAAACCACCACCGCCGCCGCCAAAGCCGCCAGAACCAAAGCCACCGCCACCAAAACCACCACCTGGTACAATAATTGGACCACGACCACCGCCACGTCCGCCTTTGCCACCACCTGAGCCACCAGACACCAACATAACTATCCATAAAACAAAAGCTAACACAGCAGAAAACACTAAGCCACCACCTAACGCCATTGACCCTGCAAAAAAACCACCAGAGACCATTAAACCACCTAAAAAGCGACCAAAAATGGCTGTAATGATTTTGCCAAAAATAAAGGCAATTAAAAATAAAAATAGCGGGCTTGGTGCATTAGCAGAAACCGAGTCTTGTGCATCTCTTTGTGCCAAAACTTCTGGGTCAGCATTGAGCCTTTCTTCAATTCTAGTTAAACCAACATCCAATCCACCAGCATAATCACCCACTTTAAAATAAGGGGTGATATCATTACGGATAATACGTTTTAGTCTTACATCAGGCAGCACACCTTCTAAACCATAACCGGTTAATATATACATATCACGGTCATTAATAGATACTAAAATCAACAAACCGTCATCGGTATCTTTCTCGCCCAGTTGCCATCTGTCTGCAATTTTCATGGCATAGCTAAAAGTATCCATACCATTGGTTGTTGGTACAATCACAATGGCAGCTTGGGCTTTGCCTTGTTCATAAATACTGCGTAGCCTTTGGATTAAATACTGCTTTTCTGAGGCACTTAAAATGTTAGCTTCATCGATAACAGGCTCATTGAGTATCAGTTTATCTGCCTCAACTCCTTTAGCTGTAGAAGTACGAGGTTCTCCATTTTTTTTAGGCGCTGCTGCTGGTGTTTCTTCGCCTGCATCACCTGCATTGCCACCAAGTGCTTCAGGAAAAATGCCACCAAGTGCATCATTGCCTAAAACGGCCTCGTTTACTGCTTCATTTTTTTTGGCAACTTGCCCAATCACAACAATGTCTTCGGCAATACCTTCATTAGAGGCACTATTTGTAGTATCAGCACTGGCAACGGCAATGGCCTCATTAGATTGATTGCTGTCATTTGCAGCTGTGGTTGCCATAGAAACAGACAACCCAAAGCTTAATAACACAGCAGACAACAAGCGATTTGATGACAACATAAGGATAAAATCTCAATCAATAAAATGAATAAAAATAAACAAGTTGGGGCAATACCCAAATACCAAAACTAGCTAAAAAGCCGATTAAAGTAAAAAAACAGGCGTGCTTACCATTGTGTTAAATGATAAGCAACTAAAACTTAAACAATTAGCAAACAAACTTTAGTGAAAAAAGCTTGTCCCAAATTATTTTGAAGAAGCTTCTGCCGTATTACTATCACCAAAGTCAACTTTAGGTGCTGTAGAAATTGCCGCTTCATTTTCAACCGAAAAGTTTTCTTTTCTATCCATACCAAATACCATGGCTGTTAAATTCGTCGGGAACTGACGCACAGTGGTATTATAGCCTTTTACTTCTTCAATATAACGATTACGAGCAACTGAGATACGGTTTTCTGTGCCTTCTAACTGCGCTGTTAAGTCTTGAAACAAGGCATCTGCTTTTAAGTTAGGATAACGCTCAGAAACCGCCATTAAACGAGATAAAGCACCACCCATATTTGATTGCGCTTCTTGATATTTTTTAAGCATTGCTGGGTCGTTTAGTACTTCAGGCGTCACATTCATACCACTAATTTGAGAACGCGCCTGTGCAACCTCTGTAAATACGTCTTTTTCGTGCGATGCATATTTTTTAGTAACTTCAACCAAGTTATCAATTAAATCAGCACGGCGTTGATATTGGTTAGTTACCTCGCTCCAAGCGGCAGTAACAGATTCATCTTGTGCTTGTAGTTGGTTATATCCACAACCTGTTAAGCTAACAGAAGACAAACCAATCATTGTTGATAGAGCCAGTGGTTTTAAAACAGATTTGGTAGAACGCATGAGCTACTCCTAATAAAATACAATTTACGTTAGATAAAACAATAATAGCTTTTAAACACCCTAATAGGTATATATAAAAGGTCTTAACATAAAATATTAACTGAATTTTTGCTTTTCGCAACTTTATTAACAATAAAACAAAAAATAAGATGCTATTCAATAGCATAACTATTTTATGGAGTTTTTTTAAACCAAAAACAAGGCGGCTGTGACAAATCTTATCAATTAATACAAAAAGTTGACAAAAAAACTCAGAATTTATTTTTTTTACTGGTAATTATTTAAAAAATATGGCAAATTTGAGTAACTTTACAGTTACATTATGCAATATTCTGTAAGTAATCCCGCTATAAATAGCAATAGCAATAAACGCTGTTGTTGTTTTTAGCAAAATTAAAATTTTATTTTGATTCGTTTTTTCTGTTTACTTTTTTTATTTTTATGAGCACTGAATAAAAATAAAAAATGTTAGCAGGTAAGTTAATACATAATAATGATTTTGTATTTAATAAAAAGGAAGGCATCAAACATATTAACCAAGTTGCATTAAACAGTATGTTTGTTAGATAAATACAAAATCATTAAAAGTTGGAGGATTTTTAATGGAAGCTTTTATTGGGTGGATGAATGGTTGGATTTGGAGTTCTGCTCTGATCTATTTATGCTTGGGTGCAGGTCTTTTTTATTCTATTTTAACTCGCTTTATGCAAGTACGCTTGTTTAAAGAAATGTTACGCCTATTATTTAAAGGTGAGTCAAACAACGAAGGTATCTCATCTTTTCAGGCTCTAGCCGTGGCATTGTCTGGCCGTGTTGGTATGGGTAACATCGCTGGTGTTGCTGCAGCAATTGGTTTTGGTGGCCCTGGTGCTGTTTTTTGGATGTGGATGGTTGCCTTTTTAGGTGCTGCGACTGCTTATGTTGAATCAACACTTGCGCAAATTTATAAAGAAAAAGATCCATTAACGGGCGAATACCGTGGTGGTCCTGCTTATTACTTTGAACGTGCTTTAGGCAACAAAGGTTATGCCGTAGTATTTGCCATTTGTGCGATTATTGCAGAAGCATTCTTCCTACCAGGTGTACAGGCTAACGGTGTGGTTGAAGCCGTTGTTCAAGTTGGTGGTGAAGGCACACGTTATGGTGCATTAGCAATTATCTTAATTGTATTAGCAGTCATTATTTTTGGTGGCATTAGACGTATTGCCAACTTTACACAGTTTGTGGTTCCTTTCATGGCAGGTGGCTATATTGTAATGGCACTAATCATCATGGCAATGAACTTTGAACAAGTGCCGCACGTGTTTGGTATGATTATTGGCGATGCATTTACTGCACAAGCGGGCTTTGGTGCTGCCATTGGTTGGGGTGTAAAACGTGGTGTTTACTCTAACGAAGCAGGTCAAGGTTCTGGTCCTCATATGGCTGGTGCTGCACACGTTGCCCACCCTGCACAACAAGGTTTGGTACAAGCATTTTCAGTTTATGTTGATACCTTATTTGTTTGTTCTGCCACTGCCTTTATGATTTTATCAACTGGTATGTACAATATCAAAGGCTCGTTAGAAAACGGTTTCTTAGTACAAAATGTAGACGCTGCTACTGAGATTAGCTCTCCAGCCTTTACGCAAATGGCAATGAACTCTACTTTTGGTTCATTTGGTGATATTTTTGTTGCTGTGGCGATTTTCTTCTTTGCCTTTACTACTATTTTAGCTTATTACTACATTGCGGAAGTAAACGTCGCTTACCTTACCCGTAAAATGGGTGCCGGTGCCCAAAAAATTGGACTTTTCTTAGTGAAGTGTTCAGTAATGGCTGCTGCAGCCTATGGTGGTCTAAGTAGTGCTGGTTATATCTGGGGCGTTGGTGATGTTGGCGTTGGTTTAATGGCTTGGTTAAACATTGTTGGTTTATTAGTTGTATTCTTTATTGCTAAACCTGCTTTAGTTGCCCTTAAAGACTATGAAAAACAGCGTAAAGCTGGTATTACTGACTACACTTTTGACCCTAAAAAATTAGGTATTAAAGATGCTACTTTCTGGGAAGATCGTCTAAACGATAAATAACCCACAATAGCTTTTAGTAGCTTATTACATGTTTTTAAAAACTCGTTCAACATTTGAGCGAGTTTTTTATTTTATTAATTTAATATATCTAAACATTTTAGTTTGTTAAATTAATTGATATAATTGCTATTTTTCATTTCCATTAACTTAACAGAGTCTTTATGATTGTTTTAAAACCAAAATATATTGCTATCAATTCTGCCATTTTTGCAGCCATTAGCCCTCTTTCTACTATTAGTTTTGCTAATAACGCCAACCTACCAGTTGTTAATTTAGATCCTATCACGGTTACTTCTACTCGTGCTCCAAGCAAAGTGAGTGATGTGATTGCACAAACGACAGTCATTGACGAGCAAGATTTACAGCGCTATCAAGGTAAAACTGTGTTAGATGTTTTAAAATCACAAGCTGGTTTTAATGTAAAACAAGATGGTGGCTTAGGTACAAGCAGTAACTTTTATTTGCGTGGCTATGACAGCAAACAAGTTTTAGTATTAATTGATGGTGTACCATATCAGTCTGCTACGCTTGGTACGCCTGCCCTTAATTTATTATCGATAGCGCAAGTAAGTCGTATTGAAATCTTACACGGGGCATCTGGCTCTAGTATTTATGGTGCAAATGCCATGGGTGGTGTAATTCAGATCTTTACTAAAGGTAATGACATTACTGGCAATGAAGACTATTCAAATGCACAAATTACCGCAGGTTACGGATCAAATGATCATTTTATGGTGGGTGCAACTGGTCAATACGCAGATGCAGACACAAAATTAAGTGCCGGTCTTAACCATACCAAAACAAATGGATTTAATGCTGTAAAAAAAGGCAGTAACAAAGTAGATGATAATGATGGTTTTACTTTGTATGGTGCTCACCTTGCAGCAAGTCAAAAGCTGTCAAATAACTTGTCAGCTGGTTTAAACGCATATTATAACCAATCTGAAACTGAATATGATGCTAATCCTTGGAAACAACCTCCTTATCCATATTCATACTCTGACCAAAAAAACGGTGCAGCCAATGTTTATATTGAATACAAAGATGATTTGGCTACTACCCGCTTTACTCAGGGTTATAGCATGGATTACAGCACTGCTTATGCCGATGGTAATAACGATAAAACCGGCAGTCAATTTAACACCTTGATACAAAATAGCCGTGTCGATAGCAATGTGAAGGTAGGAGAAAATTCAATTCTCATAGCAGGTGCAGAATACAATAGCCAAAAAGTAAACGCTGATACCGCTTATACTAAAAACAAGCGTAACACTAAAAGTGTATTTGCTGGATATCAGTTAGCTGGTGATGTATGGGATCTTCAAGCTAACTATCGTAACGCCAATGATTCACAATATGGTTCAAACAATACCTATAACATTGGTGCTGCCGTTAAACCAGTTGAAGGATTACGTATTGGTGCTGCTTATTCAACTGGCTTTAGAGCACCTACTTTTAATGAGTTGTACTGGCCATCTTTCGGTAACCCAAACCTTGAACCTGAAACCAGTAGAAACACTGAAGTTTTTGTTGAATATGGAAACCAAAACCAACGTACCCGTTTAACGGGTTATGAAAACAATATTGAAAACTTAATCGCTGGTGGAAAAAATATCAATAAAGCAGATGTAAAAGGCATTAGCCTAACTTCTGACTGGAACGTAAATAATGTACTATTTGGTGCAGGTTACGACTATATTGATAGTGAAAACTTAGATGAAAAAAACAAAGGTAATCAGCTTTTTTACCGCCCAGAACACAAAGGTGTCGCTTATGTTGGTTATGAAGGCAATAACTTTGATACACGCCTTGAAGCTCAATACGTAGGCGAACATTATACAGATGTTAGCAATACCACCAAATTAGATGACTACACTTTGGTAAATATCTCTGGTAATTATTATGTTAATGATAGTTTATCTATAGGTCTACGTGTTAATAATGTTACAGATGAAGAGTATACTATCTCTAATCAGCGTGGAACAGAATATGCGACAGATGGAAGAAACTACTTTGGTTCACTAACCTATACTTGGTTCTAACACCTAAGCCATTTATTGTTTACACAAACAACTATCCTACGTCATTTTTGCCAAAGCAAAGATGACGTTTTTTATAAACAATATTCTAGTATCAAAAACGTCTAAAATAAAAAACGCCCTCAACTGAGAGCGTTTTTTGTTAAAAGCCAAACTAAATCTTAAAAGTGCATACCAATACCTGCAGATGCACCTGCATTGCCTTGAGTATCTGCAGAACCACTTAGCTTAATTACCCAGCGACCATTGTCAGACAACTTGGAAACACCAATCGCTGCGGCTCCCTCACCATTATAGGTTGCAATACCACCAGCAAGCATGGTTTTACCAGGGATATATGCTTGTGGAATAGCTGCTTGTGCCATTGCAGATGAGATACCCGCATTAGAATCTTCAGCAACACTGCCAATCTTATTATCTAGCTTATTACCAAGATCATTCAATTGACTTACATTAACGGCATCATCAGGTGCCTCACCAGCCCCAACGTTATGGATTTGGTTACCACCCATATTAATATTGGCACCTTTAGTTACGCTTAACTCATCTGCCACGTTAACATTGTTCGCTTTCACACTATTAACGCTGATATCGTCATTTAAACTAACGTTTATCTCATTGCCAGATGCCTTGGTTGTGATATTGCTATCACCCGTGACGGCTACTGTGCTTCCCAGTAGCTCTTCATTAGTAGAGCCACTATCACCAGTAAAGGTTAAGCCTTCGTTAAGTGCTTTTTCAGTCGCATCTTTCACATTTTGCGCTACATCAACTTTATAGTCAGTTACATTATCACCAGCATCTGAACTATTAACAGTTACATAACTAGAACCAGCCGATGCACTCGCACCTTTCGCATTAATGGTATAAATGGTTTGGTCATTATCTCCTGTGGTTTTATCCACACTGGCAATATTTGTGCCTGCTGTCACTTCAGTTTTTGCAGCAGCAACAGACGATTTAAGCTGACTAACATTAACCGCATCGGTATCGGCAGTGCCTTTAGCAACATTTGTAATTTTATTACCACCATTATCTAGCCCATCCTTAGTCAAACTAATCGAACT
This sequence comes from Psychrobacter sp. HD31, assembly GCF_051097895.1. GTDB lineage: Bacteria > Pseudomonadota > Gammaproteobacteria > Pseudomonadales > Moraxellaceae > Psychrobacter. The sequence continues at coordinate 2,150,947 of NZ_CP142525.1, read as the reverse complement.
ACCTGAATTACCATTGCTAATCGTAATTCCATCAGCATTCATGACGGTATCACCTGTGGTTACACTATCAAGGTTAATGTCTTTATTCAGTGTATGTTGCACTTTACCATCGTCATCAACACTTGCCGTGATATTACCATTAGCACCGTTTGTAAAGTCTAAACCATCTGATAATGAAACCGTTTTTTTAGTGCCATCATCAGTATTTGATTTATAAGTTAAGCTGGTTTGCCCTGCGATAGCATCGGTGTTAACTTCAAGTTTGTTATCAACAATCTTGATCGTATCGTTATCTACATTCACGTTATAGACAACTTTACTTGTATTGGTGCTACTATCTGTACTAACGACCGCTGTTGTTGCACTGCCATCAGCAAAATTAACTGTATCAAACGCTCTCACGTAGTCTTTAGCGTCACCATTTCCTTGCAAATTCCAACCTGCATTTAATACATCATCGATAGTCGCTGCACTACCGCTAACATAGGTTGGTTTTGGTGATACTTCTTGAGTTGTATCATCAATATTTGTGGTGATGTTGTTAGTTAACCCTGTAATGGTACCTGTATCACCATTAATGGTAATAGGGTTTTTAGTTTGGTCTGTTGTATCGCCAACAGTAATGATATTAGCAAGACCATGGGTAAACTGATTATTCTCTGCATCATACTCTACTGTTAGGTTACTATCGGTACTAAAGTCGATGTTTTCATCTTTACCAATGGTATCTTTAGCCCCTTCTTTAGCACTAACGGTAAAGCTCTTGTTAGCAATCTCTGAAACCTCTTTTAGCTGACTAACATTCACTGCATCAGTGTCTTCTGTGCCGGCTGCTAAGTTAGTGATTTTATCACTTGCCATGTCAATGCCATCTGCATTTAATGTGGCTCCGTCGGTGATTTGTACGCTGTCAAAGCTAACATCTTTAGCCGTGGCTATTTTGATGCTACCGCTGTCATCCGTTAGGACGATGTTGTCTCCTGTTTTAAAGTTGGCAACGTTGTCGTCTTGGTCAAGCATTTTAACTTCGGTTCCATCAATTTGAGTCACAATTTCTTGTAATGCGCTGTCTGCTTTGTCTAAGCTGTCTTGCGTGTCTTGACTCAGCTCTACTTTGTAGTCGTCTACGCCAGCATCACCGTCTGTGCTATCTGTTAGTGTTGGTGTGACGGTTAAGCCATCACCAACTGATACGGTGGTGTCTTCTGCTGCTACTTGGTAGATGGTCTGTCCATTTGAGCCTGTTTCTTTGGTGACTGAGGTATTGCCATTTGATACGACTTCTGTTGTCGCCGCTGAACTATACTGTTTTAGTTGGTCTACGTTCACGGCATCTGTACCTGCGGTACCGGCTGCTAGGTTCGTAATCTTCTGACTACCCATGTCGATGCCAGTAGCCGTTGTTACTACTGGACCAACGGTCACTTTAGTAAACTCTACTTCGTCTGCTGTGGCTATTTTGATGCTACCGCTGTCATCCGTTAGGACGATGTTGTCTCCTGTTTTAAAGTTGGCAACGTTGTCGTCTTGGTCAAGCGTTTTAACTTCGGTTCCATCAATTTGAGTCACAATTTCTTGTAATGCGCTGTCTGCTTTGTCTAAGCTGTCTTGCGTATCTTGACTCAGTTCTACTTTGTAGTCGTCTACGCCAGCATCACCGTCTGTGCTATCTGTTAGTGTTGGTGTGACGGTTAAGCCATCACCAACTGATACGGTGGTGTCTTCTGCTGCTACTTGGTAGATGGTCTGTCCATTTGAGCCTGTTTCTTTGGTGACTGAGGTATTGCCATTTGATACGACTTCTGTTGTCGCCGCTGAACTATACTGTTTTAGTTGGTCTACGTTCACGGCATCTGTACCTGCGGTACCGGCTGCTAGGTTCGTAATCTTCTGACTACCCATGTCGATGCCAGTAGCCGTTGTTACTACTGGACCAACGGTCACTTTAGTAAACTCTACTTCGTCTGCTGTGGCTATTTTGATGCTACCGCTGTCATCCGTTAGGACGATGTTGTCTCCTGTTTTAAAGTTGGCAACGTTGTCGTCTTGGTCAAGCGTTTTAACTTCGGTTATCAATTTGAGTCACAATTTCTTGTAATGCGCTGTCTGCTTTGTCTAAGCTGTCTTGCGTATCTTGACTCAGCTCTACTTTGTAGTCGTCTACGCCAGCATCACCGTCTGTGCTATCTGTTAGTGTTGGTGTGACGGTTAAGCCATCACCAACTGATACGGTGGTGTCTTCTGCTGCTACTTGGTAGATGGTCTGTCCATTTGAGCCTGTTTCTTTGGTGACTGAGGTATTGCCATTTGATACGACTTCTGTTGTCGCCGCTGAACTATACTGTTTTAGTTGGTCTACGTTCACGGCATCTGTACCTGCGGTACCGGCTGCTAGGTTCGTAATCTTCTGACTACCCATGTCGATGCCAGTAGCCGTTGTTACTACTGGACCAACGGTCACTTTAGTAAACTCTACTTCGTCTGCTGTGGCTATTTTGATGCTACCGCTGTCATCCGTTAGGACGATGTTGTCTCCTGTTTTAAAGTTGGCAACGTTGTCGTCTTGGTCAAGCGTTTTAACTTCGGTTCCATCAATTTGAGTCACAATTTCTTGTAATGCGCTGTCTGCTTTGTCTAAGCTGTCTTGCGTATCTTGACTCAGTTCTACTTTGTAGTCGTCTACGCCAGCATCACCGTCTGTGCTATCTGTTAGTGTTGGTGTGACGGTTAAGCCATCACCAACTGATACGGTGGTGTCTTCCGCATTAATGGTGATGTCTGTGCCATTTCTTTCTATGGCAACGTTGTCTCCATTTAGTAAGTCTATTTCATCACCTGGGTTGATTTGCTCTCCTACATCACTGTTAGCTTTTAGGGTAAAGCCTGATTCATTGATTGTTTTAGCAATCTCTTTGGCGTTAACTAGTTTCTTTTCATCAGCTGTTGCTGGGAAATTAACCGAACCATTAGTATTTACTACTAAATCGGTTGTTTTTGCATTATATTTAATCGTTGTTTCATTTTTCTCAGCGTTTGTTTCAACGCTTGCTGTCAACGTGTCGCTATCTGCAAAAATAACCTTATCGCCAGCTTTTACATTATCTTTCAAGTTAGCTGTGGTGTTATCCGTTTGGTATAAATCCCAACCTGCGTTTGCAACTGCTTTTAATTGTGCAACGTTTACGGCATCATTATCAGCACCACCGGCAGCAACGTTTGTAATTTGTCGATTATAAATCGTACCATTACCATTATCACCACCGACTGATACAGCTGCATAAGTTGTTTTAGCTGTGTTTTCAATTGCAGTAATACTATCAGCTGTCGCTGTTGTTAAAGCATAAACTTGACTGTTAACATCCGTTACATCATTAGTAGCCGAACCATTTGTAATGGCAACTCTATCCGCTACAGAATTACTACCTAGTGCAACACCAGCATCCTCCGTTGCTTTTGCGTAAGCACCTAAAGCAGTTGCTCTATCTGCGGTAATTTCTCTACCAGCCAACTTACCTAATGCAACATTGTTATCTCCTGTAGCCTTATAACCTGCCTGTGATCCACTGTAGGTGTTATAGTCTCCATCAGATCTAAAGCCTGAATAAAAACCTGAATAAGTGTTGTTATTTCCTTTACTATTATTACCTGCATAAGGTCCCAAACCTGAGTTGTTGTTTCCTTCTGCTCGGTATAGAGTAGCTTGACCAATACCCGCATTGCCATTGCCTTTAACACCAGCCCCCGCATTTTGTGTACCAATCATAGTATTCCAGCCACCTTCAGCATCTTCGCCGGCACTGAAACCGATATAAACATTTTCTTTTTTATTACTAACAGCAACGCTGTTTTGACCTGCTTCTTTACCAATCAGTACTGAACGATCATTACCACTGGTGCCCTTACCTGCTTTCATCCCAATAGCAACTACATCTTCGGCACTGGCATTAGCCTTATGACCGATAGATACCGCCGATATGCCAGCAGCCATTGTATCAAGGCCAGCAGCCAATGCATTAACGCCCGTTGCACCACCAATACCTTCAACATTTGCTAAGTTATCGGCACTTGCTGTTGGATCAGCACTGGCATCTGCACCTGTACCATTAACGTGGAAATAAGTCTCTCTATCTAATTCATTAGCCACTGCATACAGCTGACTACCATTAATCGCATCTGTAGATGTGGCCGTAATCGCTCCTGGTGCCACGTTAGTAATTTGACGCTCTGCACCTTCTTTACCAACAGAAACAATAGCACTTGCCGTGCCTGCAAAGTCACCGTAGGTTACATCATTAATTGTGGCATTAGTTACTTGAGTTGCTTTGCCATCAGCTGATGTGGCTGATTTTTCACTTGAGTTATTACCTAAGATAACGTTGTTATCTTGTGTAGCTTCGTTAACATTGTTACCTACAACAAACGTGTTCTCGCCTGAAACTTCATTGCTTGAACCAAATACACCTGAGTCTTTTCCACTTATCGTGCTGTCATTACCGAAGATAAGTGCGCTATCTGCAGTTGCTGTGTTGTTATTACCAATCACACGAACATTAGATACGTTATTTACTGTATTATCAGAACCATGAATACCGCTAGCCCCATCTGCACCAACGCCACTCACTTTATTATTATCGCCAACAATACTTAGCGTATTTGTACTATCAACATCATTACCAGCACCTACGATGCCAATATTCCCTGATGAGTCTTCAACTGTGTTACTGCCACCAAAGACAAATGTATTTGTCGCATCAGTAACGGTGTTGTCACCACCTGTTACGCTAATGCCAGTCGATTTCTTGATGGTATTCAATGTACCATAAACACCAACAGCCTTACCTTCAGTAACCTTGTTATTAGCACCAATGGTTGAGGCATAAATAGATTGATCAACGGTATTGCCACCACCAAAGGTTGAAGTTAGCGTACTATCGGTCGTTTTGTTATTTGAGCCTACTGCCGTATTCTTAGTAGCACCTATAAATGGATAAGTACCAGAAATCACATTTTCATTACCAAAGGCTTGGCTATTTTTGTTTTCAACTGTGTTGTTATAACCAACAGATGAACTATTTTCTCCAGAAGCTTTAGCATTAATGCCAGCAGCCAATGCATTAACGCCCGTTGCACCACCAATACCTTCAACATTTGCTAAATTATCGGCACTTGCTGTTGAATCAGAACTGGCATCTGCACCTGTACCATTAACGTGGAAATAAGTCTCTCTATCTAACTCATTAGCCACTGCATACAGCTGACTACCATTAATCGCATCTGTAGAGGTACTAGAAACTTCACCTGCTGCAACATTGATGATTTGTCGCTCTTTACCTGCTGCACCAACACTTACAATACCGTTTTCTACGCTACCAACTCCAGCAAATCCGCTATAGGTGGTATCGCCAATCGTTGCATTAGTTTCTGCCGTTGCTGCACGGTCTGTACTTTCATTCCCTAGCACTACACTGTTTGCTTGTGTTGTGGTAACCTCATTGCCCACTACAAAAATATTGTCTTGTGCTATGTTATTGTTGTTACCTAAAGAATAACTGTTGTTACCATCTATGGTTGTTGGGTCACCAATAGCACCTGAATTATTTCCATTAACAATGTTACCTGTACCGATACTGATTGACTGAGCACCATTTGCTTGTGTATCTTCACCAATAGCGATGGATTGTTTAGCAGAAGCTAAAGCGTTAGTTCCTGCTGCGAACGAGCTATCATCTGTTGCTTTTGACTTGAATCCAATCGCGGTAGAAAAGTCACCTGATGCATTCGGTGCATTTGAACTTCTAGAACCACCACCCAAAGCTGTTGCATAAGAGCCACTCGCTTGAGCATGTGCACCAATTGATGAAGCACCTACGCCCGTCGCCTCTGAAAAATAACCATTGGCGGTTGCTCTTGTTTTTGTTGAGTTCGCAAAAGAGCCCGTTGCGGTTGCTCTTGTGTCTGTTGCTTTTGCATTAAAACCGTTGGCTGTTGCTCTGATGGAGGTTGCTTGAGAAGCCATACCTGTTGCCGTTGCGCCGATTGCAGTTGCTTTCGCATTATAACCCGTTGCCGTTGAATTGCGCCCAGTTGCTCTAGCGTAAGAACCTAATGAAGTCGCTCGAACCTCAGTTGCATGTGAATAAGCACCAGTGGCTGTTGTAAACTTGTTTGTTGCCTTAGAAACCGCACCTGTTGCTGTTGCATTTAATTCAGTTGCTTTAGAAAAAGCCCCTGTTGCTGTCGAACGTGTGGCAGTCGCATTAGCAAAAGAGCCCAGAGCAGCTGTATGTCTACCAGTGGCTTTAGCAGCATAACCTGCTGCTGATGCATAAGCGCCAGTTGCATTACCTACACCATCCACATCATCACGGTTGTCATTCACTGACGAGGTAACCTCTGCATTAGATTTATTTACATGGAAATAATTCTTTTTATCTAATTCTTCAGCTACGGCAGTTAATTGACTAACATTCACTGCATCGTTGTCGGCTGTACCAGCTGCTAGATTGCTTATCTTACGGTTCTGGTCACTGCCCATGTCAATGCCTGTGTCGCTGATGACAATTGGGTTGGTGCCACCAACTTTGACTGTGTTGAATTCAACGTCGTCTTTGGTCGCAAAGGTAAAGTTTTGTCCTGCTTGGGTGACTTTGATGTTTTTACCTGCTTTGAGGTTAACGTCTTCGCCAGCTTGAACCAATTCTTTACTACTGGTTCCGCCTAACTCGCCACCATCGGCTGAGGCTTGTACGTTCCAACCGGTGTTGTTGATAGCATCAGCAATACTTTTTGCACTGGCAGGTGCATCACTCGTGGTGCTGCTAACTTTGCCATCGGCAACGGCTAATTCTTCTGTGGTCACGTTAAATTTAACCACCCCATTGTCCCCAACTTCCGCTGTGGTGTTGGTGCCATTGGTAAAGTCTAAACCGTCTGCTAGTGAGACTGTTTTTTTGCTGCCGTTGTCATTGTTTGCTTTGTATGTTAGCTCGGTTTGACTAGCAATGGCATCCGTGTTGACTTCTAGTTTGTTGTCGACGATTTTGATGGTGTCGTCATCTACGTTGACATCGTACTTAACGTCAAAGGCACTAGGTCCTCCTGTAACGCTGCTTGTTGTGGCGTTACCATTTTTAAAGCTGACTTTGTCATCTTTATTCACACCGTCTGCAACAGCATTTCCGTCATTACCAGCAATGTCCCATTTGCTGGCTTTTAGCTGACTAACATTAACTGCATCGTTGTCGGCTATACCAGCTGCTAGGTTGCTTATCTTACGGTTCTTACCACTGCCCATGTCAATGCCTGTGTCGCTGATGACAATTGGGTTGGTGCCACCAACTTTGACTGTGTTGAATTCAGGGTTAGTTGACATTTGTATTTGGACTTGTCCATCCGTTACTACAGTTTGGATGTTTTTGCTTGAATATGTGTCCCCTGCGGTTTCTTCGCTGGTATCTTCTGTCAATCCAGTAACTGATGTGTTAGAACCAATGATGTTGAGTGTTTCATTGAGTTGACGTTCTGTGCCATTATTAGCTTGATAGTTGTTTGTGCTGTCAGCAGTGTCGTTATTGGTGTTCCCTGTAAAAATTAGTGGGGCATTCGCAACTGCTGTTAACTGGGCAACGTTTACGGCATCCGTCTTTTCAGTACCTGCTGCAACGCCAGTTATTTGCCGAGTAACCCAATTAGTATTATCGGCATTTGATGTATCGCCAACGGATACTGCTGCTGCTGTAGATGTCCAAGCGGCAGCAGGGTCAGCGGTAATATCCGAATTTAGTGGATTAACGCCTGTAACATTTTTATCTGTCGTTACAATTGAGTTAGCGCCTAATGCAATACTTTCGTCAAAATCAGTAGCTGAACCATTGCCGATGGCAATAGCTTCTTTGCCATTCGCTTTTGCCCCTGCATTACCTGTATAGCCACCACCTATAGCCACAGAGCCTGAACCCGTAGCAGACGCAGCCAAACCTGCGCCTGATGCAGTGCCACCACCAATCGCTGTAGCACCAGACCCTGTCGCATTAGTAGCACGACCAATCGCCGTTGTGTAAGTCGTATTTGCCTTTGAATCTGCCCCTATAGCAATGGAGTTGTTAGCCACTGCTTCTGAATTTTCGCCAACTGCAAAACTATTAGCGCCTTTTGCACTTGACTCATAGCCAATTGCAACTGCACCACCATTTGTTGCTTGTGCATTAACCCCAGCAGCAACAGAATTGCTACCTTGTGCACCAGCAGCATCATTAGTTTTTCCATAGTTGGTTGTGTTTGTTACGCCATCGTTAGTTGCATCGGCATCATTAGCATGAAAGTAAGTATTACCACCGGCTGAAACCAAAGCTTCATTTAACTGTTTTACATTAACGGCATCGTAATCGTCTATTCCTTCTGCAACCCCGGCAAGAATAGTATTACTGGTTTTAACACCATTTCCTAAAACACCGCCCGCACCACCCTCAGCAACCGACGTTGCCATAGAAACAATCGGCGTTCCATTTGCATCGACACCTGTAAACTCTGTACCCCAGGTCCACCAACATGACAAATTACCGTCTGGTCCACATTCAGCATCTGCTGTTCCAGGAGTACTTGTTGCTGGATTCCAATAGCCTCCAAGTTTTTGGTTGGTCGGTAACGTGCCACCCGCAGGCTGAGTAGCTGTACTCCCACCAGCAGCAGCTGATACTTGTCCGCTAAGTGCTAACAGTACCGAAGATACTAATGCAGACAATGTCATTCGTTTAATTTTTATACTAGGAAACTTTTCTCCAATAGCTACTTTTTTGCTACTTTTTACGTGTCCTTTAGCAAATTCCGATACGGCAGTGAATGCTCCTGTTGATTTGTTAAATATTACTTTATATACGTGGTTCATATCTTATCCTTAGAATAATTAAAAATTATCGGTTATTAGTTTTAATAAAACAGTGGAAAATACAACTACGCTACTTTTAACTCTACTCGGGATTTATTGAAATATCAATATAAATTATTGTTTCTTATTGTAATATTATTTTATTAGTATATCCGAGCATAATTAGGAACAGCGATTCATGTTTGCAAGTTTTATAATGAGGCATGGTTTTTTCAACAAACGTCATGTATTTGATTTTACATCACTAATAAAAAAAAACAAGGATATCCCTATATAAATGAATCTATGTCAAATCATTCTATAGCTGAATAAAAGAAACACATTAAAAAACCCAAAGCGTTTGTATTGTCTTTGGGTTTTTATTGTAAAACAACTAATAATATTTAAGTTTTTAGGAGTTAAATTTTGCCATGGCATTGTTTATATTTAAGTCCAGAACCACAGGGGCATGGCGCATTTCGACTAATATTCATATTGGCATATGGATTTTCTTCATCGTTTGAAGTTGCCGTTTGGTTTGCTTGCACAGCACTACCCGCTGTGCCAACACTCATATGTACTTGCCCTGCTTGTTTAGCGAGTGGCTGGCTACGCTGTGACTCTGCATTTTTATTGTCTTCTGCCGTTATTGAACCCATTTCTTGGTGCTTAAACTGCATTTGTTCACGTAATCGTTCTGCTTCAAGGCGTTGTTGTTCTTGCAGTGCTTCCATTTCTTCTTTAGTTGGTACATGCACCCGCGACAGATCTTGCACTGTATCAGATTTAATTGCCCCCATCATCGATTGGAACAAATCAAACGATTCACGTTTATACTCCTGCTCTGGGTTTTTTTGCGCATAACCACGTAAATGGATACCTTTACGCAACTGATCCATTTGCGTTAAGTGTTCTTTCCAATGGCGATCTAAACTTTGCAACATTAAATGACGCTCTAATCTGCCACCATTCGATTCTCCCATTGTTTCTCGACGTTCGTGATAACGTGCTAATGCCATGTTAACCACTCTTTCGCGGATACCTTCTTCATCTAAACGACGGTCTTCATCCAACCAGTCGTTAATTGGAATATAAACTTTAAATTCATCTTCTAGTTCATCCTCTAAACCATCAATATTCCATTGATCTTCAACCGATCCAGGTGGGATAAACTCGTCAATCATGGCGTTATAAACATCATGGTGCATCGACTCGATAGAAGCTTGCAAGTCTGCCTCTGCCAACAACTCATCACGCTGCTTATAAATCACTTTACGTTGCTCATTGGCAACATCATCATATTTTAGGAGGTTTTTACGAGCATCAAAGTCACGTGCTTCAACTTTAGTTTGAGCGTTTTCGATAGAGCGAGAAACCATTTTATGTTCAATGGCTTCGTCTTCTTTTAATCCCATCGCTCGCATCATATTCATAACACGGTCGCCTGCAAAAATACGCATTAAGTCATCTTCTAATGATAAAAAGAAGCGAGACATGCCTGGGTCACCCTGACGACCTGCACGACCACGCAATTGGTTATCAATACGGCGAGACTCATGACGTTCTGAACCAATAATATGCAAACCACCGGCATCAATTACTTGTTGGTTACGTATTTTCCAATCGTCTAGTAAACGCTGTTTTTCATCTTCGGTTAGCGTGCTTAAGTCTTCTACTTGGGCTTGCCAGTTACCACCCAAAATAATATCCGTACCACGACCTGCCATGTTGGTTGCAATGGTAACCGCTCTTGGTGCGCCTGCCTGTGCAATAATTTCTGCCTCACGCTCATGTTGCTTGGCGTTTAGCACATTATGTTTAATACCTGCTTGGTCTAATAAATAGGACAATTCCTCACTGGCCTCAATAGTTGCTGTACCAATCAGTACAGGGGCACCTTTTGCTTGGATTTCTTGAATCTGTCGCATAATGCCTTTGTATTTACCAAGCTTGCTTAAAAAGATTTGGTCATCTAAATCCAAACGGGCAATTGGGCGATGAGTAGGAATCACCACCACATCTAAGTCGTAAGTTGATTTAAATTCTGCTGCTTCTGTATCTGCTGTACCCGTCATACCAGATAGTTTGTCATACAAACGGAAGTAGTTTTGGAAGGTGGTGGTCGCCATCGTTTGGTTTTCTGGCTGAATCTCAACCCCTTCTTTTGCTTCTACTGCTTGGTGCAAACCTTCTGACCAACGTCTGCCAGGCATAGTACGACCTGTGTTTTCATCAACAATAACTACCTCACCTTCTTGCACAATGTAGTTAACGTTTTTAGCAAACAGGTGATGCGCACGTATCGCTGCTTGTACATGAGCAAGTAGTGGTAAGCGAGTAGGACTATAAAGACTTTCACCCGCTTTCATTTCACCGACTTCTACTAAGAAGTCTTCTATTTTTTCATAGCCTTTTTCACTAATCTCGATACCGCGGTTTTTTTCATCAATCCAAAAATCATCGGCGGTGTTTTCTCGGTTGGCTTCTTCATCATCAGAACGCTTTAAACGTGGGATGATGTCGTTAATCACCTTATAGGTATGAGAAGAGTCATCTGCTTGACCAGAGATAATGAGTGGTGTACGTGCCTCATCAATTAGAATTGAATCAATTTCATCAATAATACAAAAGTTTAATGGACGCTGTTTTTTTTCTTCTAGGCTAAACACCATATTGTCACGCAGGTAGTCAAAGCCATATTCATTGTTAGTACCGTAGGTAATATCCGCTTGATAAGCACCGACTTTTTCCATCGGCGGTTGCTGTGAGTAAACCACCCCAATTGTTAGCCCTAAAAAGTTAAATAAAGGAGCATTTAGCTCGGCATCACGTCTTGCCAGATAGTCGTTTACTGTAACAATATGCACACCTTTGCCACTTAACGCATTTAGATAAATGGCTAAGGTTGCCATTAGCGTTTTACCTTCCCCTGTTTTCATTTCGGCAATTTTGCCATCGTGGAGCACAATACCACCAATCAGCTGTACATCATAATGGCGCATACCATTAATACGGATAGATGCTTCACGACATACCGCAAAAGCTTCTGGTAACAGTTTATCTAGGCTTTCACCTTCTTTATGGCGTTTTTGAAATTCTGCCGTTTTGGCAGTTAATGCTTCATCGCTTAATGCTTGAATTTGTGATTCATATCCATTGATTTTTTCAACGGTTTTTCTCATTCGCTTCAGCTCACGGTCATTTTTAGTGCCAATAACTGTGCTGATAACTTTGTTTAACATAGTTTAAAACCTAGAGAGTGCTTAAAATAAAAAATAGGGAAAAAATTAATCCACCTATTATATATGGTCACGCTTTGTATGAATACAAGAATATCAGGAGAATTTGTATGGTTTTACATAAAAAGCAACCAAAATTAAAAACAATTCGACTACCTTTAGCTAATCCTTTGAGTTATTTTTAGTTTTTAGTCAGGCTTAATCACAGGTTTTCTTAGCATCACTTGCTTAACCGATAACCCAGAATGCCAAGCAAGGTTAACCATCATGGCATAACGCGTGCCAGACTTTAACATGTTAAGTTTGCGTGCTTTACGCAGGTAATGAAAAACGGGTTTATTTTCAATATCTAACGATACATGGATAATTCCAACTCCTTTTGGTATGTCATCAATCATTGCTTGGGTTAACCAATCATCGGTTACTGCCAAATAAAGTTTGTCGCAATAGTGACGATAATTTAAAAACTTATTGTCTGAGGTATAATCTTTTTTTGAAGACTTTATCTCGATAATAACCACTTCACTTTTGGTATTAATTGCTAATACATCAGCACGGTATCTGCGGGTAGTTTCATCAAACTTTAAGTCAGCAAGACTGGCATCTACTTTGCATAAGTCTGGCAAAGTCATTTGTGTGGCAATGTTTTTTTCTAAAAATACGCTGTATTTCTTTTTTATAAAATGATACTGAATGGCAAGTTTTAAGTTTTTTTCTATCTGATTGCCAGAAATAACTTGCGATATGTTGGTTATGATTTTTTTGCCTTTAATGCGTGACATAAAACCCCATGTTAATTTTAAATAAATTGATTACGTTTGCCCTAGTTTACCATGCTAAAATGCCATATTAATCCAGATTTACAATAACCAAGCTATCCCAACGCCATGACACTAACGAGCGAAAACATTTTAAAAATAGACAACCAAACCTACGACCTAAACAACCATACCCCAATGATGGTGCAATACCTGCAAATGAAGGCAAAGTATCCCAATGCTTTGTTGCTATATCGCATGGGGGATTTTTATGAATTGTTTTTTGAAGATGCCAAAAAAGCAGCACGCCTGCTAGACATTACGTTAACTCGCCGCGGTAACGACAAAGCTGGACAAAATATCCCCATGGCAGGTGTGCCTTTTCATGCTGCCGACAGTTACATGGCCCGCATGATTGCCAAAGGACAAACCGTTGTCATTTGTGAGCAAATGGAAGAAGAAACCAACCAAAACAAAACAAATGGTAAACCCGCCAAAGGCATTATGAAACGTGAAGTGGTACGTACCCTAACCGCTGGTACCATTACCGAAGATACGCTTATTGCCGCCAGTCATGGTACTAGCCAAACTCCCAGCGTGGTTGCCATAGATTTTGATATAAACCATAAAAAGTCGCAATACAAAATAGGTGTTAGTCGTTTGGACATCGCTGCTGGTAAAGTAATTTGCCAAAGCATTGAAGGTACTGATGCCAAACAAATTAAAAACGAGCTTGCCACTGTACTGGCACGTTTTGAGCCAAGCGAATGTTTAATTAGTGAAGGCATTAGCGCCAACCAAATAAAAATTGGGGATGATGATATAAACCTGTGGTTACAACAAACCCTAAAATGTGCGGTTATTGAGATTGCCAGTAGTGATTTTTCTGCCAAGCATGCCGCGGCAACCATTTGCCAACAGTTTGATGTTCGCCATGTTGATGGCTTAGGCATTGCACACAGTACACTTGCTCAAACAAGCACGGCAGCGCTCATCCATTATGCAAGACAGACCCAACAACGGCAGATACCGCATGTTAACCAACTGGTGGTTGAAAACTCGCAAGATTACTTAATTATTGATGATATTTGCCAGCGTAATTTAGAGATTTTTTACAGTATTAGCCCAAATGGTACATCTTTGATTGAGGTACTTAACCACTGCCAAACACCAATGGGCAGACGTTTATTACCACAGCAAATTAAACGCCCATTGCGTAAGCGAGAACATATCAAACTTAGGGCTGATGCCATTGAAACCTTGCTAAAAAATAGTAACGAAGCGCACCTAAAGAGCTTGCAAGATACGCTAGCAGACTTTGCAGATATTGAGCGTATTAGCAGTCGTATTAGCCTTAACTCAGCCAAACCACGTGATTTAAGACGACTTGCCGATAGCATCCGTTTGAGTACAGTAATAGAAACTCAATTAAACAAATTAAAGGTTAACGCGGCACAAAATGGGTTGTTGCCAATGCTGTTAACCAACCTACCAAGCGCAACCTCGATTTTAGATGATATTGCCAGCTTAATTGAGCAAGCCATTGTTGAAGAGCCCCCTGCTCACATCCGTGATGGCGGTATGATTAAAACAGGCTATGACGAGGAATTTGATCGTTTAACGCATTTACATGACAATGTGCAAGACACCTTGGACACCATGGCAAGCACTCTGACTGCTCAGTATCATTTACCCAGTTTAAAAGTTGGTTTTAACAAAGTGAGTGGCTTTTATTTTGAGTTACCAAAAGGGCAAGCAGACGCTGCCCCTAGCGAATTTATACGCAGGCAAACTTTAAAAAATAGTGAGCGTTACATTACCGATGAGCTAAAAACACTAGAAAATGATTATCTAACGGCTCAGTCACAGGCATTGGCAAAAGAAAAACTACTTTATAACCAGTTATTAGCGCAACTTGCTAGCCAGGTCAGTAACCTGCAACAGTTGGCTCAATCCATTGCACAGATTGATGTGCTTATCAACTGGGCAATGCTTGCCACTAAATACCATTGGCAACGCCCAACCATGAGCACAAAGTCTGGCATATTAGATATTAAAAAAGGTCGCCATTTGGTGGTTGAAGCCGGTTTAATTGCCAGCCAACAAACTGGCACGGCATCTGGCTCAGCGCATATTGCCAATCACTTTGTTGCCAACGACAGCAGCATGGGCACAAACACGCATCCAGAGCATTTACTGTTAATCACAGGTCCTAATATGGGGGGTAAATCCACCTACATGCGACAAGTGGCATTAATTGTTTTGTTAGCCAGCTGTGGCAGTTTTGTCCCTGCCGAACACGCCACCATTGGTGACATCGACCGTATTTTTACTCGCATTGGTTCGGCGGATGACCTTGCCGGTGGCAAGTCTACCTTTATGGTTGAGATGATTGAAACAGCACACATACTCAATTTGGCAACAGACAAAGCCTTAGTACTGATGGATGAAGTTGGGCGTGGTACTAGCACAACCGATGGGCTAGCAATGGCGTTTGCCTGTGTAAAACGCTTGGCAGATATGCGCTGCTTAACCCTATTTGCTACCCACTATTTTGAGCTAACACAAGTTGCCGATACCCATCAAAATATGAGAAACATGCATGTCGCTGCCAGCGAGATTGAAGGCAAATTATTACTATTGCACCAAATACGAGAGGGTGCCGCAAACTCAAGCTTTGGTTTGCATGTTGCTAAAATGGCTGGCGTACCAAATGATGTTTTGACCCAAGCACAAGAGTATTTAAATCATTATCTTGTTCAGCAGTCCCAACACGCCAAAGTTAACAAATCTCAAAAAACATTGCCAGATAAACATACGCAGGCAGATTTATTTGATTTTGCAAAAGAAAAAGAACAAACCGACAAAGTGGCAAAAAAAGCAGCCAAATTTGATGCATTAAATGCACTAATCAATGAGATTGATCCAGATGAAATGACCGCAAAGCAAGCCTTGGATTGGGTTTATGCATTAAAAAATCAATAATGTTTAAAAAAATATAGCAACTTAATTATCTTGCTTAATAAGCCTATTAAAGTACAGCGAATTAAAACACAACAAAAACTCGATACATCATATACTGGCATGATTGATTTTTAATTTTATTGACTAATCAGCAATTTTTTCAAATCGAGCTATTGACTCAACATGCGCTGTGTGACAAAACATATCCATCACCCCAGCGTGTGTCAATTTATAGCCTTGCTCAAGTAAGGCTTTACTATCCCGTGCAAGGGTTGCTGGGTCGCAAGACACATAAACTATCCTTTTGGCATTAAATTTTGGGATATATTGCATCACTTCCCACGCCCCTGCTCTTGGTGGGTCAATAAGCAAGGCATCAAAAGATTCTGATGCCCATTCACACTTTGATAGGTCTTGGGTTAAGTCTTGCGTATAAAACTGGGTGTTTTCTAGCAAATTACGTTTGGCGTTATCTTTGGCTCTTTGAGTCATTTTATTACTGCCTTCCACACCAATTACCATCCCTTGTTTATTCACCAACTTTGCCATTGGTAAACTAAAATTGCCCAAACCACTAAATAAATCAAGCACACGCTCACCAGGTTGTAGTTTTAATAAGTCACAAGCTTGCTTAACCATTTGGTGATTGACCGACTGATTCACTTGCGTAAAGTCGGTTGGCACAAACTCATATACCAAACCGAAGTCAGGCAATTGATAATAAAGCCGACCGAGCTTTTTTGTATTTTTTTGCTGCGTGGCACACCCTACACGATAAATACTGTTTATCCCTTTTGGTTGTAGATACAGTTGCCACTTTCGTTGCTCAAAAAACGCACTTAATTTGTCAATATCTTTGCTAACCAAAGGCTGCACATGACGGATAATCATCGCTATATTGCTATCACCATCAATTAAGTTTGATATTTTTTCTCCTACCGCAACTTCAATATGTGTAATATGCTGCACACCCTGCAAGCTTTTTAATAGTGTT
Organism: Psychrobacter sp. HD31; assembly: GCF_051097895.1. Lineage (GTDB taxonomy): Bacteria > Pseudomonadota > Gammaproteobacteria > Pseudomonadales > Moraxellaceae > Psychrobacter. The sequence goes on along the minus strand of NZ_CP142525.1, from coordinate 2,134,129 downwards.
TTTAGATTGGTGATTTCATTATTAATACGTTTATCCAGCACAGGGCATTGGCTGATATTCGTCAAGCGGTTACTAGCACGCTCACGAAAGCCCAGCACCAGTTTACCTTGGTTATTTTTTGCGCCTCGTTTGCCAGACAAATAGCGCACACCCAACCTCGCTTTGGTACGATACCCTACTGTATCGCCAACAATGGGAGTCAGCCACTCGTCAGGTTGTATATCCGCTTGGTGCTGAAAGTGCTCGGCAAGTACCGATTGTTTAAAAGCAAGTTGTCCATCAGCTTGCCAATGTTGCAAGCTACAACCACCACATTGAGCAAAATGCTGACAAAAGGGGTTTTGTCTGTGTTTATTTAACGGTTCAATAACCTCAACTGCTTCAGCTTCTTCATAATTTTTACGCTGGTTAGTGAGCTGTGCTTTTACCACTTCATTAGGTAAAGCAAAGCTAACAAACACTTTTTTGCCTTGCTTTTCACCTTGTTGATAGGTGGCAACCCCTCGCCCATCATGAGTTAACCCAGTAATAGCCAATTCTATGATTGGCAATTTTTGTTTTTGAGTCAGATTTTTTTGTTTAAAGCGCTGATTTGCTTTTTTGTTAGCTGGCTTATGACGCATGCAATGGCTCGCTGATTAATCTATAAATTTTAACAGCCAAAATGATAACACATTTGCCATTATGCCTTTTGATTTTAGCAGCCAATGGTAACAAGCCTAGTTTAAAATGACTAAAAGATTAAAGCGTGAAAACACACCAATTAAACAACCGCATCCGCTTGTCGTTCTTTACCCAAAACCTTAGCCAAAACCAGCCCGAGTTCAAACAACAACCACATAGGGATAGCAAGCATCAACATAGACACCCCATCAGGTGGCGTCACAATCGCAGCAACCGCAAAACAGCCCACAATAATATAACGGCGTTTATCTTCTAAAGCCTCAGTAGATACCACCCCTGCCAACACCAACAATAACGTCACCACAGGAATCTCAAACGTTGCCCCAAACACCAAAAACAACTTCATCGCAAAACTAAGATAACTATTAATATCCGTCATCGGCAACACATTTTCTGGCGAAAACACAATAAAAAACTTTAAGACACCTTGTAGTACAATAAAATAAGCAAATGCCACCCCCGCATAAAATAAAACAACCGAAGCCAACAAAATAGGAATGGCGATTTTTTTCTCTTTTTTATACAGCCCTGGTGCCACAAATGCCCATACCTGATACAAAATATAAGGCATGGCAATAAAGGCAGCAACAAACAAGGTTAACCGAAGTGGTGCCATAAATGGGGTGGTCACATCGGTTGCTATCATTGAGGCATTGGCAGGTAACTGAGCCACCAAAGGGTCAGAGAAAAAGTCGTATAATTGGCGAGAAAAGCCAATCAGTGCTAAAAAGATAACCAATACGCCAGCAAATACTTTTACCAAACGACGACGCAGTTCTACTAAGTGATCAATAATTGGTGAGTTAGCTAAGCTGTCATCTGCTTCTATTTCATCTTTAGATAAGATGGGGGTCGTATCTGGTGGTGTGTTAGTCATGATGGGTGTCAGCTTGTTTGGTTTGAGCCAGTTCTTGGTTTTGTTCTTCTTGTAGTTTTTGCATATTGCCACGCATTTCACGCAGTTCTTTTTGCATATTGGCTTCGGCTTCACGTATTTTGGCGAGTTCGGCTTGCATTTGTTTACGGGTTTCTGCAAGGTCGAGTTCGTTTTCTAGTTCGGCTTGTAGGTTTGCCATGGTGCGTCTGGCTTTGCTATACCATTTGCCAGCCGTTCGGGCTGCTTGTGGGAGTTTTTCTGGACCAAGGACAATTAAGGCGATGGCCCCAAAAACTAAAATTTCTGAGAATCCAATATCAAACATGCTGGCTCGTTACGGTTTGTTATAGCTTGGGGCTAAACATTTTGTTCGTTTTTGTTTTTTAGGGTGTCATTGTTTGTGGTGTTTTGATGGTCAATGACACGGTTGGCGTGTTCTTGTTCTTCGTCGTTAACGGCATCTTTAAAGTCTTTGACTGCGCCGCCTACGTCTTTGCCTATGTTCTTTAGTTTTGATGTGCCAAATACAAGTGCGACAACTGCTAAAAGTATTAACCAGTGTGTAATCGATAGTCCGCCCATCTTAGGCTCCTTTTGTAAATTTTAACGCTTAAAATTAAAATCACTTAAATGATTTAAGTGATTTTAATAATCTCATTCATTCTTTTGTTTTGATGGCTTTATGCCATAGATTCACCCAAGATGACACCGCCATCTTTTTTGGTAATCATAACCGTTGCTGAACGTGGTGTTGAACCATTATTTGCAGCAGACCAGTTACCACCTGGATGCTGAATATTAATAAACATGGTTTTAAAGTCTGGTGTCATAGTAATGCCCGTTACTTCACAGCCTTTAGGACCAACAAAGAAACGCTTAATATTTTCATCAGTTGCCGCAGCACCAACCCGAGTTTGTGTACCTGCTGATGTTGTCGTTGTTTGACCATCACCCACTTGACCCGGCAATGCAGCTAAAAGCATACAACTGGTCGTATCTGTGTATTTTCCGTCATCGGTTTCAATCCAAAGTACGCCACGTGGGTCAAAAAACAAGCCATCAGGGGCAGACATGTCATTATTGGCATTCAAACCAGATAGGTTTTCTGCACTTAAATCATTAGGTGCTGCAAATAAGTAGATATCCCATTCAAACGTTGTCGCTGTATGGTTATTGCCAGATTCAGCCCATCGAATAATGTGACCGTGTACATTACCACCTTTACCATAGCTACGTGGGTTAGCTGCTACTGTATCAATCTTAGTACGACCACCGTCAGGGTTGTTATCCCAAACACGGCTCTTTTTAGCATTGTTAGTTAATGTGCAATATACCTCACCCGTCATAGGGCTTACAGACAGCCACTCAGGGCGATCCATACGCGTTGCATGAACTGCATCTGCCGCTGCACGAGCAAATATTAATACTTCTGCCTGGCTATTAAATGGTAAGGCTTTGTTAGAAGCATCTAAACCATTGACACCATATTTTAGGGCTTTCCACTCACCTGTTCCATTTTCATTAAATTTAGCAACATACAGTGTGCCTTTGTTCATGTATTTGTCACCCGCACGATGACCACCCCCAATATCGGAATTTGACCATTTCGCTGCAGAGACAAATTTGTAAATATATTCACCACGAGAATCATCACCCATATAAAACACAACAGGTTGACCTTCTACAACGGGTGCAAAAGCACAGTTTTCATGCGCAAATCGACCTAATGCCGTACGCTTAACTGGTGCAGATTTTGGATTAAATGGGTCAATTTCGGTAATATAACCAAACGTATTAAACACATTACGATAGTCCTGACTAGCATCACCTTCTTTTGCCGTCATATCCCAACGAGCAAACTCATCAGTAAAGATTTCATCTTTTGCGGCGGGTGTATACCAAAGGTAACCCCAGCTTGCAAAGTTTTCTTTTGCGCCATAACGCTTGCGAGCAAAATTTGCTTTTTCCCCAATTTTGCTTGTATCTTCACCTCGCCCAAACACACCCAAAAAGTTTTCTTCTGTTGTTAGGTATGTACCCCAAGGTGATAAACCCGCACCACAGTTATTGTTAATACCACGTGTTGTGCGACCCGATGGATCATACTTGGTTTTTACTAACGCATGACCCGCCACAGGACCTGACAAAACCGCTTTGGTAGCACTGGTAACACGGCGGTTAAATGGGGAGTCTTTTACCATCTCATAACCTTGACCATTGGCTTTTTTCTTCATTTCAACAACCGCCACACCATGGCAATTGACTTCTCGGCGTACATCACTGGCAAGACGCTTCTTTTGATAGATTTTTTCTGCTGTTGGGTCTTCTACCACCACATATTTACCCTCATGCAACTCTTTTTTACTCTTACCAATGGCAGATGGGTGTAAATGTTGTGCATTAACATATTCGTGGTTCATCACTAATAAACCGGAGTTCGATTCTTTTGGATGATAGCCGTTGCCTTGTTTACCAAAGAACCACATACCATCATGGTTATCACCCATGCGGTATTCAAAAGATTCGCCTGATTGTTCTCGGTTATCTTTCCAATCTTCAATGCCAGATACTAATGGCGTGCCTAATGGCAGAATTGGCTCTGCATGGTAACCATCTGCAACCGTAATATCGCCAATGGTTGTGTGCGCAACAGGGGCAAATTTTAATGCTTGAGGGCGAGTCGTATCTACCGCTGCTGGGGTTGCCAAACCAGAGGCTGTCATCGTAGTACCAGAACCATAAGGGCTTGTGCTATTCGCCGTTGTGCACCCTGCCAATGGCAAACTACCAAAAAATGCCGCTGTGGTTAAACCAGCACCCCCTTTTAAAACAGTACGGCGATCCATACGTTTACTTAATATTTCAGAAAATTGTTGGTTATTTGAAGGATTTGAATCTTCTTCGTATTCATAATCAAATAGGTCTTCATTGTGCTGAGTCATAATCATTACCTTGCATATTGGATTTTATTGAGTTGATGATCGAATCACTAACTAATTGGTACTCAATGTTATTTTGGTATTTAAACAAAGAGATCACACTAGCGATAAGTCACACAATAGCGATAAATAAAAAGGTAAATGAATTAAAAAAGGCAAGACAAGCTGCGTAAATCACATGAGTAATGAGCTTGATTGCCTAAAATTTTATTTTGTCATTTATCTTTAAAAGCCATAATGTAACTGCTTGTATCTTTGCCATACTATGATAGAAATATGACAACTAATTGACTGATAAATGACAAAACCATGACTCTAAATGTAAATGATTATTATAATTAAATATTGCGCATGTGTTTACGTATTACACTTAACAAACTTCGGTTGCCCACCTATGTTCATCTAGTACCAACGTTAACTTATCGCCTGCTGTGATTTTACCAACGCCTTTTGGTGTTCCCGTCATCACCACATCACCAGCCTGCAAACCAAATGCTTTACTAATATCTACCAGCAGCTCATAAATCGGGAATAGCATAAGCGCAGTATCACCATCTTGTTTACATTCATCATTCATAAATAATTGATAATGCACCTGTGTTAAATCGCCAAAACCATTTGGCGAAACCCAGTCAGCCAGTACACACGAGCCAGCAAACGCTTTTGAACGCTCCCATGGGTGTCCTTTGCTTTTTAATTTAGTTTGCAAATCACGTAATGTTAAATCTAACCCCAAGGTTACTGCATTAATCGCTGTTTTAACCTCATCCATGCTGGCATTTACTAAATCTTTACCCACTTGCACGCAAAGCTCGGCTTCAAAATGTACTTCTCCACCAAAATCAGGTAGCTGAATTGCTTCATTAATCGATACCACCGCAGATGCTGGCTTCATGAATAAGATGGGTTGGCTAGGTACTTCATTACCTAATTCTTTTGCATGGTCGGCATAGTTACGTCCAACGCAAACCACTTTACCAATTTCTAAGTTTTTCATAGTTACTCCTTATCGCAAATTTATTAATTCTCACCAAAATTAATTTTATTTATGGCAATCTTAGTAATCTCAATCATTGTAACATTTAACCTAATTAGGCAATAAAAAACCGCTCATACTCATGTATAAACGGCTTAAAAATATCAATATAATCATTATGAATGTGCAATGGTGCCAGCGGCTGCTTCTGGTGGCACGACACCTTGGTTGTGCTTGTTAAATCGTTTTTCTAGGTTTCTAAACAGCCACATAAACAACCACGACAACAACAAATAAAAGATACCCGCAGCAAAATACATCTCGATAACGGCATACGTTTTTGATCCAATTTTTTGGGCTGCACGAGTCAACTCTACCAAAGTAATGGTAGAGGCAAGCGCACTGCCTTTAAGCATAAAAATAACTTCATTACTATATGCTGGGATCATAATACCAAAGGCTCTTGGCAGGGTCACTCTTAACAATTTTTGCAAAGGCGACATGCCAATGGCATCTGCCGCTTCAAGTTCACCCTTCGGAATCGCTTCAATCGCACCACGTACAATCTCTGCAATATAAGCACTGGTGTTTAAGGTAAAGGCAATAATCGCACACCAAAAGGCTTGTTTAAAAACGGGTTCCCACAATACAGACTCGCGGACAAAATCAAACTGCCCCAGCCCTGCATATACCAAAAATATTTGGACTAATAAGGGCGTTCCTCTAAAAAAGAAGATAAAAGCAAATGGCAACGCTTGTATCCATCTATTTTTATTTGCCCTAAGCAGTCCAATAATAACACCAAAAAAGAGCCCTAAGATACCCGATAAAATAACTAACTTAGCGGTTAATATTGATGCCTCAAACAAAGTCGGTAGCGAGTCAAAAATTACATTCCAATTCCAGTTCATAATATTTTTCTCTCCCTACGGCACGCTTGCTATATTGTGACTATCAGACATACGTTTAAGTTTTAAAGAATACTGCTTGGCTGGATTTGCTCTTTTTTCTAAAAATATCATAGCGCCAGTCACCACGGTTGTGATTAGCAAGTATATCAATGCCGCTGCAAAATAAAACGTAAATGGCTCTGCCGTTGATTCCCCACCCTTTTTGGCGTAATACATGATATCGTATAAACCAACAACCGAAACCAATGCTGTATCTTTAATCAATACTAAAAATAAATTGCCCAAACCTGGCAATGCCAATGCCCAAACTTGCGGTAAAATAATACGAAAAAAAGTTTGTATAGGGTTCATCCCTATTGCTTTAGCAGCTTCCCATTGTCCGGTAGGGATTTCTTGTATTGCCATGCGCAACACTTCTGTTGCGTAAGCACCAAAAGCAATTGCCAATACCGCTACACCGGCTGCAAAAGGGCTAATGTCAATATGTTGGGTATAACCAAAACTTTTTAACACTTTATTTAATATAATGGTACCGCCAAAATATATAAATAAAATCATTAATAGTTCAGGTATCCCACGCATCACCGTGGTATACATGGTTGCCAGTCGATTAAATATCCACACTGATGAAAGCTTAGCAGTCGCGCCAATAATACCAAACACCATACCAATAGCTAAACTCACTATCGCAAGTTTAATAGTCAGCCATGAGCCTGTTATCAATAAATGTCCAAAGCCTTCCAAATCTAACATGAAACATCCATCCTAAAAAACATACATCTATCCAATCGTTCTTAAAATTAGTTAGTTATGATAACAAGCTTAAGCCGATACCGCCAGTAAAAGCTAGTTAAATCCATTTTTGCACCATCCAAAAAAAGCCCGCTTAAGTTCCCTAATTAAAGGGGATAAAAGCAGGCTTTATGTGGTTAGCAAACCTAACGACACATCAACTTGATAGCAAACTTTTAAAGCTGGTTATCAAGCCAAAAATTATTTGCTAAAGTATTTTGATGAAATCTCATCATACTTACCGTTAGACTTAATGTCAGCCAAAGCTGTATTTAGTTTGCCAGTTAACTCATCATCTTTACGAGTGGCAATACCAAAGTCATCTTTACCAGTTGAAACCGCTTCACCTTTTTGCTCAAAGTTAGCAGCATCTTCAGAGCTTAACCAATCAGTACCAACAACCTGGTCAACTAATACCGCATCCAAACGACCATTGATTAAATCAAGGTTAACGTTTTCTTGAGTATCATACAATTTAACATCAATATCAGGATATTCTTCTTCTAAATATTGAGAAGCAATCGTTGCAGTTTGTGCGCCAACTGACTTACCAGCTAGACTTTCAAAACTTGCTTCTTCACCTTTTTTAGCAATTAGCAACAAACCACTACTAAAGTATGGGTCAGTAAAATCGACAACTTGCTTACGCTCATCAGTGATAGACATACCTGCAATCACTGCATCGTATTTTTCTGCCTGCAAGCCAGGAATAATACCTTCCCAATCTTGTGCTACAATCTCACAGTTTGCTTTCATTTGTTCACACAGTGCATTTGCAACGTCAACATCAAAACCACCAAGATTACCATCTTTGTCGGTAAAGTTCATCGGAGGGTACGCGCCCTCAGTTGCAAAACGTACAACTTCTGCAGATGCTTCTGCGGTTTCATTCGTTGCTGTCGCTTCTTCTGCTGGTTTGTTGCCACCACAAGCCGTTAGGCCCATAGATAATGCTAGTAACGTGCTAGCTGCTGTCAAAGTGCGTAAAGCTGGCATAATAGAATCTTCCTTTTTAAACAAAATTAAATGAAAATGACAATTCCTGTCATTAAAGTGTAAACAAGTTTGTGTATGCACTACTCATTGAATAATACCTGACACAATAGAGAAAAACAAACACTTTTATACAAAATTAACTGGCATTTCTAATACTTATGTCAAAAATAAAAAAAGACCTACCAAAGTAAGTCTTTAATTATCTTTTATTCATCGCAACATTAATTATGCGATGCCATAAACTCTTTAACACGCTCTGACTTTGGATGATCAAACACTTGTTCTGGCGTACCCATTTCTTCTATTCGCCCTTCATGTAAAAACACCACTTTGCTAGAAACCTCACGTGCAAATCGCATTTCGTGAGTAACAATCAGCATGGTTCTGCCTTCTTCGGCAAGCTCTTGCATTACCGCCAACACCTCATTCACAAGCTCTGGGTCAAGCGCGGAGGTTGGTTCATCAAACAAAAGCACTTGTGGCTTCATTGCTAACGCACGGGCAATGGCAACACGCTGCTTTTGACCACCAGACAAATTGTCAGGATAAGCATTATGTTTGTCTGCCAACCCAACCTTTGCTAACAAATCTTTTGCCTCTTGTATGGCTTGTGCTTTGTTTATTTTTAAAACTTGGGTAGGCCCTTCAATAATGTTTTCTAAAATCGTTTTGTGTGGCCACAAATTAAAGCTTTGGAAAACAAAACCAATTTTTGCTCGCATTGCATCTAACTGTTTACGATTTTTTGCTTTTAAGTTGCCATCTTTTGCCTTTACAAGAGTGAGTTCTTCTTGCCCAACGATGATTTGCCCAGCTGACGGGTTTTCTAGCAAGTTTATGCAACGCAACAGGGTCGATTTACCAGAACCAGATGAACCAAGAATTGAGATAACATCACCATCATGAGCAGTTAAAGACACCCCTTTTAAAACCTCTAAAGCACCATAGTTTTTATGGATGTCGATTAAGTTAAGAGCAACTGGAGGATTATCTTCTTTATTCATACTATACTTTTTACTATTGGCTAATTGGTAATACGGCTATCACTATATTATTGAATCAATAAAATAATTGGTAGCAATTGAGAAATATAGCTGGTTATTTTCCCCCAAAACTGGGGGAAAAGGCAAGTTTTTTGTTTTAACTTATCAAGTTTACAAACTTGTACGGCTTTACTAATGCCATATTTTATTATAAGTTAACAAACATTCGAAACTTTTTAACAAGTTAAAGGACTCTTTTATGGACACCGCATCAAACATTAAAACCTACATGCAAACTGTCGGCAAACAAGCTCGCAATGCCTCACGCATCCTAGCAGCTGCCAGCACCAAAGACAAAAATTCAGCGCTGATGGCAATTCATGATGCCTTGCTAGCAAATAAGTCCGATATTTTGTCTGCCAATGCTCTCGATATGAAAAACGGACATAATAATGACCTTGAAACGGCTTTACTTGACCGCTTAGAGCTAACCGATGCCCGTTTTGATGACATGTTGCAAGGTTTAAAAGATGTGGTTGCCTTGCCTGACCCAGTCGGCGAGATTAGCGACATGACTTTTCGTCCATCTGGCATTCAATTGGGTAAGATGCGAGTCCCCCTTGGTGTCGTAGGTATGATTTATGAGTCTCGTCCTAATGTCACTTTAGAAGCAGGCTCCCTCGCTCTCAAATCTGGCAATGCCATCATCCTACGTGGTGGTAAAGAGGCTTTTGAGTCTAACCAAGCCATTGCCAAGTGCATCCATGAGGGGCTAGCCAATGCCGGTTTACCTGCCAATGCCGTACAGGTTATTGCGACTACCGACCGTGCCGCTGTGGGTGAGTTAATTACCATGAGTCAGTACGTTGATGTTATCGTCCCTCGCGGTGGTAAGGGACTGATTGCACGCATTACCGATGAAGCGCGTGTGCCTGTTATTAAACACCTTGATGGTAACTGCCATACTTATATTGATGCGTTTGCAGATCCAGAACTCGCCGTAAAAATATCGGTTAATGCCAAAACCCAACGTTATGGCACTTGCAATACGATGGAAACCTTACTGGTAGATAAAGCTGTGGCAGATACACTGCTTACCCCAATTTGTGAAGCCATTGTACAAGCGGATACACAAATGCAATTGCGTGCATGTGAGCAATCTTTACCCCTATTACAGCAATCAACCAATTTGCAAGGGCATATTGATAAAGCCATTGATGAAGATTGGGATACCGAATATCTTGCGCCGATACTTGCGGTTAAATTGGTTGATGGTATTGATGATGCCATTGTGCATATTAACGCCCATGGTAGCCAACATACCGATGTGATTATTTCTAACAACTACACCCGTACTCAGCAATTTATCCGTGAGGTCGACTCATCAAGTGTGATGATTAATGCTTCTAGCCGATTTGCAGATGGCTTTGAATATGGTTTGGGTGCAGAAATTGGTATCTCTACCGATAAAATCCATGCCCGTGGACCTGTGGGGTTAGAGGGCTTAACCTCACAAAAATGGGTGGTATTTGGGCATGGTGAGGTAAGAGGCTAAGTGGCAAACATCCCAAACCTAATCCATTTTGATACTTTTAATCGCCAGCGCCCAGATTTTGACAAACTCGTACCATATGGATTTGTCAAAAACGGCGATACATATACTTTTACAAAAGAGATTATTGGCGGTGACTTTAGCGTAAAAGTCGTTGTGTATCACAACGGTAAAACCAGTAGCCAAGTTATTGACACCCTAGAAGATGAAGAATACATCAACGTACGTATCGCCAGTGTTAAAGGCGAGTTTGTAGGCAGCGTACGTAAAGCTTATCAAACGGTGCTTACTAACATTGTAGAAAACTGCTTTATTGCCACGCGCTTTGCCAATGAACAAACCAACCGCTTGGCAGACTGGATACTTGCCAAATTTGATGAACAACCTGATGCGCCTTTTACAAAATCTAAAGAAACAGGTGTCTTCCGTAATAATGAAAACCAAAAATGGTACGCTCTAGTTACTCAAGTTAGTAAAAGTACGCTTGAACCTACCTTAAACACGCAAAAAGCCAAACAAAAAGTCGAAATCATCAACATCAAAGTTAATAGCGATTTGGTTGCCGACTTGCACAAACAAGCAGGCATTTATCCCGCCTACCACATGAATAAAAAACACTGGGTAACCATTGTACTTGGTGGGCACTTAACCGATGCACAATTGTTTGCATTGGTGCGCAAAAGTCGTGAATTAACGATAAAAAACAAAGCCCCCTCACGCAACAAAAAAACGAAGGAACTCCGCACTCAAATAAAATACTGGGTAATTCCCGCCAATCCGCACTATTATGATGTTATTAAAGTGTTTAAAGAAAAAGAGGTGGTGTATTGGTATCAAGGCGCTAACTTTATAGTCGGTGATATCGTTTATATGTATCTTGGCAAGCCCTACTCTGCTATTTTATATAAATGCGAAGTGATAGAAACCAATATTGCATCTACCAAAACTGATAAAAAAGGCAACCCCATTAAAAGAATGCACTTAAAACGCATCAAAACATTTGATAAAACAAAATTTACTTTCACTAAGTTAAAACAGCTGGGGCTCACCTCTATACGCGGCGCAAGAGGCGTACCAGATGCGGTGGTAAAACAGATAGAAACACAAGCTAACTAATATTTTTGTTTACGCTGAGTGGATGGAGCAATATTCATTGACTCGCGGTATTTAGCCACAGTACGACGTGATATTTTAACGCCTTGTCTGTGTAACTTTTGTACAATCGCATTATCTGATAATGGCTTTTTAGGGTCTTCAAGCAAGGTTAATTCTTTTATCATTGCACAAATTGCCGTTGCAGATACCGCACCTGTATTACTCGCCAAACTCGATGAAAAGAAATACTTTAAAGCATATAACCCCTGAGGCGTTAGAATGCTTTTACTGGTTGTTAAGCGTGAGACAGTTGATTCATGTAAGCCAACCTCATCTGCAATCTCTTTTAAAATAAGTGGCTGCATCGCAATTGCACCATCTACCAAAAACTGTTGCTGACGTTTTACAATTGCTGTGGCAACTTTTAGCAAGTTGTTATTTCGCTCTTCGATACTGTTGATAAACAGTTTTGCTTCACCTAAGTGATGCTTTAAATATTGATTGTCTGCACTGTCATCGTCTACCTTAATCAAGCTGGCGTATTCTTGATTAATTCGTACTTTTGGCAAGGTTTCAGGATTTAAACAAACTCGCCATTTTATATTGGACGCTTTCTCGCTTAATTTTGCATCTACTTCATCATTCGGTGTTACCAACACATCCGGAACATCATAACTTTCTAGTTCATCGACATAAATTGGTTGTGTATTAATAAATGCTTTGCCAGGTGCTGGGTTTAAAGTACGGATAAGCGTTAAGGCAGGCTCAATATCATGAGAGTTAAGCCCTGTCTTAGCTAATAATGATTCAATATCATTAGTTAATAACAGTTCTGAATGTTTCAGCAGTTCATACGCATTGTTAATATTTGGAGTGTTGTTGTCTAATTGATTAAGTTGTAATGTTAAGCACTCAGATAAGCTGCAAGCGCCAACACCTGTCGGCTCGCAAGACTGGATGATATGCAAAACCACCTCAATTTCGTCTTTGCCAACCGCATCTGCCCATTGATAAAAACTTACCAAGCCTGTTAGGTTAGCTTGCAACTCTGTTAGGTTAATATCAATAAACCCACCATCATCCATAGCGTCAATCAAATAGTCGGCAATTAACATATCTATTTGCGATAAATGCTTAAAATTAAGCTGCCAACGCACATGGTCTTGAATAGTGACTTGTGTTTTACCCTGAAAGCTTTCAGGCTCGTTGCTATTGATTGCATGGTTGGGTTGATGACTAGATAACGACATATTTGAACCATGTGTATAAATATTGTCCCAATCTGTATCTATGGCAATATTTTGCAATGAGGAATCCGACAACCTATCATAGCTGTCTATTAAGTCATCCTCTTTTACTTCATCGTTGTTACCAAGCTTACCTTCGTTTAACGTTTGATTGTTTTGACTAAAATCATCAACTAAAAACGTATCCAATTCATCTAGCCTGTCTAATAAGTCATCACTTTCTATCCTCTCTAGCAAGGGGTTGCTATCAAGTTGTAACTGTACCTCTTGTTCTAACTCAAGGCTAGACATGGCAAGCAGCCTAATTGCCTGCTGCATTTGAGGGTTTAATTTTTGTGCAATGCCAGCGGTGACGTGAATGCCAGACTTAAAAGACGTATTCATAAAGCGTTAATTGGTTCATTAATTAATTGTTATTATAGGCTAATTAAAACCCAACTAATATTTTAACACACTGACTTTAGTAAAAATCATGATATTATCCCACTATGAATAACCTGATTTTAATATTTGGAGTCCCTTATGCATATATGGGTTGATGCCGATGCCTGTCCTAAAATTGCACGCGAGTTAATCACTAAAACCGCCATGAGGACGCAAACAAAAACCACCTTTGTTGCCAATCAGGCACTCCATTTAACCCCTTCGCCATTTATCAATATGAAAGTAGTTGCGCAAGGTTTTGACGTAGCAGACAACGTCATTATAGAAAACTGTACCCGTGGCGATTTAATCATTACAAATGACATCCCTTTAGCCGATGAAGGGATTAATGAAGGGGCAAAAGTGATGAGCTTTAAAGGGATGATTTACACTAAAGATAACATAAAACAAAGCCTAAATATGCGAGACTTTATGGATACGATGCGTGGCACAGGCGTGCTCAACCCAACTGAAATGGGAGGACAAAAGCCTTATTCCGACAAAGATAAAAAAGCATTTGCAGATGGGCTAAATAAACTCGTTAGATGACGCCTATTCTTGTCAAAATCTTTTGTTTACCCACAAACATCAAATAGCCAAATCGCCCAAGTCACATTGTTAGCTAAAATAGGTGTCCGCTAAACTAAAGTAATCATACCAGATAGCCAAATAAAAAAGTAACGTAAAGTATAAAAACCAAAGTTAAGATTGCCATCGCCACTTTAAGCCATGGCGTTTGCCAAAACCTGCTGGCTAACAACAATAAAACCAGTAACAGCAACACAAGCATGCTGGTTTGATGCGTTTGTAACAGGGTATTTATTGGCTCCCACCAAGACAGCATTTGAACACCCATTGCTAGCAAATAACCCCACAAAACCCATTGGGCAACACCCAAAAACAGCCCTATACTGCCACAGATGGTAAAACGTTGCCAACTGACCTTTTGGCTGCCTGCCAAAAAAGGCACTACCCAAGCAACAGGACCAAGTAGTCGAGCAAAAATGAGTACATAGTTGCCTTTTGTTTTCATTAATAGGCGAAAACGGGCAATAGGGCGACGGGTTTTTGGTTGCCAATTTATCAATTTGTTTTGAGCATTGCTACCTAAATGTCTGCCTATAAAATAGCTACTTTGATCCCCTACTAAACCACCCAAAAAAACCGCCAGCACGCCCCACCAAGAACCCGCATACAGCTGATAACCGGCAGCTAATAAAAACGGTTCTCCCATAATAAATAGATTCGCACCTATCAAAGCGTCCAGTAGTGCACCAAAAAATAACAGTAAAAATGACATAGCCCATCAACACCAGCCATAGCCTTTATTAACGGCTTTATTAATTATCTTCTTTATAATGGTTAAACTGGTAGTCCATTTCATTGTTACGCATTTCTCCGTTAAAAAAGCGATAAATATTTGCTTTTAAATAGATTAACCCTGTACCCAAGAAACCATCTTGTTGTAACCGCCGTGGATCAAAAGAAAAGGTTAATGGTAATAAACGAAACTTGCTGATTTTTGATGCTCTATTCACGTAGTCGCAATCTTCACACAAAGTAATTGCTTCATCAAAACCGCCAAGTTTTTCATGCGCCTGTTTGGTCGAAAAAACACACGCCCCAACCGCAGTAGGAAAAAAGTAAGAAGTTGCAAAAAGCCCCACATTAAATAAAGAATAACCCAAACAATAATGCAATGGCAGTTTTCTGGCATTCATGTAAACACCAGCCACCTCAAGATCTTTTTTATCTAAAAATTTAATGGCTTTTGACAAAAAATGTTTATCTAAATGCACATCGGCATCCAAAAACAACAGTCGCTCATATTTTGCTAAGCTAGCGCCTGTATTACGCCCCCTACTCACGCCACGGGCTTGCATATTATGCACAGTTAGATCTGGCAAAATATCATGATACGAGTTAGCAACTTCTCGGGTATTGTCATCACTATCAGAATCAGACACAATCACTTCAAAATGTTGATAACTCTGCTGAGATAAGTCTGTTAACAACTTACCAATACGTTTAGACTCATTTAAGGTAATGATTATCACGCTAATCGATTTGGGTTTTTCCATGCTCATCCACAACATTCTTTTATCGTATTTTTGTAGTCACTTTGTGCAAAAAAGAGTCGAAGAGATATCACGCAATATATAACACGGCACAAATCAAAATAGTTAAAACTAACTGCATAAAAAGCTACTCAACACCCTGTAATTCTTGCTATCATATAGTAAAGATATAACAATATGGTTACACACAGCGCTTTATACACCCCACAAAAAAGGAATAAAACGATGTCATATCAACACATACTACTAGTCACCGATTTAAAACAAGATGCGGATTTAGTTGCCCAAAAAGCAAAGCAACAATTAACCTCGGAGTCAAGCCAGCTGTCAGTTTTACATATTGTGCAAGACACTGTGGTTGGTTTTGGGTATGAACTAATCCCTGCCGCTTCATTAAATGAAGTTGATGAAGAAAATAGGCAAGAAATGAAAGCAGAAATGGTGGATTTTTTAGACCGAAACCAACTTAACACTAAAAATACAAACATTAATGCAGAAATTGCAACGGCCGTTTCAAGCACGGAAGGGATTATTAGCTATTGCGACGCACATCAAGTAGACTTATTGGTGATTGGTCGTCATGAGCGTCATGGTTTGTCGGCTCTTTTACATGGCTCAACGGTTAATAACATTATGCCAAACATAAAATGCGATGTTTTGGTGGTGCATTTAGACATCTAACGATACTAAAGCCTAACCTATGATAAAATTGATAAAACCCCACGTTACCAATTGGCGACGTGGGGTTTTTTTATTTCACACAAGTTAACTTAGGCATTTGCCAAAGCTTGCTCTAAATCTGCTTTAATATCATCAATATGCTCAATACCAATTGATAAACGAACCATATCTTCACTAACACCGGCTTTTGCAAGTTCTTCTTCATTTAACTGACGATGGGTTGTACTTGCTGGATGGCACGCAAGTGATTTTGCATCACCAATATTAACTAAGCGGACAATCATCTGTAACGCATCAATAAATTTAGCACCTGACTCTCGACCACCCTTAACACCAAAGCTTAAAATGGCTGATGGTGTGCCTTTATGGTATTTTTTAGCCAACGCATGTTCTGGGTGGTCTGCCAAACCAGCATATTTAACCCAAGACACTTTTTCATGATTTTGCAGATATTCTGCCACTGCTTGCGCATTTTGCACATGGCGCTCCATACGCAGTGCCAATGTTTCAATGCCTTGCATAATACTAAAGGCATTAAATGGGCTTAATGCTGCGCCAGTATTACGTAGCGGTGCTACCCTCGCACGCGTAATAAAGGCAGCGGCACCCACATCTTGTGCAAAATTAACTCCATGGTAGCTAACATCTGGCGTGTTTAATAGCGGGAAACGTTCTGGTTGTTTTGCCCAATCAAACTTGCCACCATCTACAATAATACCGCCAATAGAAGTACCCGTACCTGACATGTATTTAGTCAATGAGTGAATAACAATATCAGCGCCAAAATCAATCGGGCGGCAAAGTGCCGGCGTTGCAACCGTATTATCAATCACCACAGGCACACCATATTCATGTGCAATGGTTGCCAATGCTTCAATATCTACAATGTTACCTAAAGGATTGCCAATGCTTTCGGCATATACCATTTTTGTTTTATCATCAATTAAATCACGAATACTCTCTGGCTTGGTATGGTCAAAAAATCGTACTTCAATGCCTTGGCGTGGCAACGCATGTGCAAATAAATTATAGCTACCACCATACAAAGTAGATACTGAAACAATGTTATCGCCAGCTTCGGCTAATGTTTGAATGGTGTAGGTAATGGCTGCCATGCCAGAAGCAAGTGCCAAACCGGCGATACCGCCTTCCATAGCCGCAACTCGCTCTTCTAACACAGCATTTGTTGGGTTCATAATACGAGTGTAAATATTGCCAGCTACTTTTAAGTCAAACAGGTCAGCGCCATGCTGCGTATCATCAAATGCATAAGAGCTTGTGTGGTAAATTGGCACGGCACAAGCTTTGGTTGTTGGATCTGGCTTATAGCCTGCATGAATTGCTAATGTTTCAAGATTTGTTGTTTGGTGAGTCATACAATAGTCCTTTTAAGCGATGTCAATCAATATTAAAAACATAAAAAAAGTTAGATTACTCAATCTAGTAACCTAACTATAGTAACTCAGCTTTTGGATTTGTAAAATCACAAATAAATTGATAGATTATTCCATTTTGGAATATAATTTAGAAACTATTATTGGTAATACGCATTTTCTGTTTGGCTATGGTCGGTTTCATCAACCACTTGGGTAAGTTCTGGTACTTGTTGCTTAAGTTGCACCTCAACCCCTTCTCGCAAAGTAACATCAACCGCAGAACAACCTTGGCAGCCACCACCAAATTTAAGTACTGCTGTCAAACCAACGCCTTCTTCTTCCAGCAGCTCTACCAGCTCAACCACACCGCCATGCGAGGCAAGACCTGGGTTAATTTCTGATTGCAAAACATAATGGATACGCTCTTCTATTGTGGCGTTTTCACCCACTTGTGGCACTTTTGAGTTTGGCGCTCTAAAGGTTAACTGCCCACCAAAGCGGTCTGCATTGTAGTCAATCACCGCATCTTGCAAATAAGGGATAGAAGCTGAGTCGATATACGCACTAAAGTCACTATAGTCTAGGCGTAAGTCTGCTTCGTTATGTTCACCAGGTTGGCTATATGACATGCAGCACTCTGCCCTTGGCGTACCCGCATTTTCTACAAAAATACGCACACCAATACCATCGGTTTCTTGTTTGGCTAATAGGTCTGCTAAATATCCTTGTGCAGATTCGGTAATATTAATATTACTGGTTAACGTTTCTTGGTTAGCTACTTGTGTATTGTCTGTTGCTTCGCTCATCAAGTCATCCTCGTTGTTATTTTAAAGGTTTTCTTTAAGATAAGGCTATTATAACATTTATCAATGTTGGTTTATAAAAAACCTGAGTAAATCACTATGAATTATTGCTTTTGAGTTCATCAACTGCTTTGATGGTGCTTAAAAACACATGCCCAGATAATTGTTTAATCACTTTAGTTTCTGCTAACACATCCATAACAGGACCTTTTATCTCGCTAAAATGCAAACGCTTTTGTTGTTTTATTAAATCTGCATTCAACTCAATGAGCATTTCTTGTGCTGTTAAGTCCACGTGGTTTACCGCAGACATAATTAAAATAATATCACAGGCTTGTGGATGCTTTTCAACACAATGGATGATGTGGTGTTGTACAGAGTCGCTATTACCAAAAAACAGGCTTTCATCTATCCGTAAAAACAATAAGTTATCAAACGTTTGTACATTGTGTCGGTTAACATTTCTAAAATGCTCGGTATCTTTTAAAACGCCTACTGTTGCAATATGCGGGTTGCTTGATTGCCAAATTAAGCTTGCAAAAGAAACCAGCAAACCAATAATCAGCCCAGAGTTTAAACCAAGCAACAATACAGCAAAAAAAGTAACAACAAGGTTGATGGCATCTAACCGATCGACACGCCAAGCATGGCGAAAAAGAGGATAATCTATTAACCCAATAATCGATGCCATAATAATGGCACCAAGCAAGGCATACGGCAGTGGACTAATAAGATTGCCAAGCAATAATAACGCAAATAACATGACTAACACCGTCACGATGCTAGCTAATGGTGTTTTAGCACCTGAATCATCATTTATTGCTGTACGAGAAAACCCACCTGCCACAGCAAAACTCTGAAAAAACCCACCTATGAGGTTTGCCCAACCTAACCCTGTTAGTTCGGCATTGGCATCAAACTTTTGTCCATGTTTGCGGGCATAAAAACCAGCAATTGAACTACTAGATACAAATGCAATTAATGCCATTAAAGCGGCGGTTGGTAATAAATTAAAAAAGTCTGATAAGCTTGGCACATAAGGCAACGAAAAATTTGGTAACCCACTTGGCGTATTACCAATAACCGGCACGCCTTTATCTGCCCAATGCCATAAATCACTACATAAAATAAAAACAATCACCAAGCATAAAGGGAACAAACGCTCAACCCACTTTGCTGGCGCTGGTTGCAACCAAGATTTCCAAACCCACTTATTACCATATTTATTGAGCAGTAATAATACAAACCCCACCCCACCTAAAAACACTGTAAAATTGTGCAGCTGGGCAATGTTTGCAAACATACTTGATAAATAAGAAAACAGGGTGTTGCCAGAAAATGGAATTGCAGTGAAATACTTGAGTTGGCTGATAAAAATTAACACAGCCGCACCGCTAACAAAACCAGAAGCAACCCCACGGCTAATAAATTGCATAATCCAGCCAAATTTCAGTCTACCTGCCAACCATAGTATCAAGCCCACCATCACTGCCAGTAAACTTGCCATACTGGCATAAACCACGACCCCTTTATCTGCATATCCAGACAAGCTGCTGGCAGTCATAATTGCCGTAATGGCAACCGGCCCTACTGCCTGAAAGTTACTAGAGCCAAACCAGGCATATACCAACACGGGCACAATAGAGGCATAAAGCCCATACTCTGGGGGTAAACCCGCCAACACAGCATAACCCAAGCTTTGTGGGATGACTAATACGCCAACCACAATACCTGCCAAAATATCTGCTATAAACTGTGATTTACGATATTGTAATAACCATGCTGGCAAAAGATAAGATAACAGCCCTCGGCGTTTAGATGCTTGTGTTGAATGTGAGGGCGTTTTTGAAGTTGCCATATAAATTAGTTTAACCAATTAAAGCATGCGTTGTTGTATAGCCTAAGGTGTTGGACAAAAACGAGAATACAATAGCTTAAGAATTGCCAAAACATCTTCACTAGAAATGCTATAGTACACCTGTTTACCTTCACGGCGTGTATTCACTAAGTTTTCTTTACGCAAGATTCCCAGTTGCTGAGAAAGGCTCGGCTGCGCCAAACCAACCAGCTCTTCAAGCTCGCTCACACAGTATTCACCTTGCGTTAACTGGCAAAGTAACATTAAACGGTCTGGATGAGATAACGACTTTAGTAATTGACTGGCATCTCCCGCCGCCGAACGCATCGCATTGACTAGATTTTCATTAACCTCTGCTGTAGGTATATTTTCATTAGCTGTCATTTTTTTCCTTCCATTTTTATTGCTGTTTCATGCATTTGACTAAGGCACAAAACTATCCCTATTTTATCATCATAGTTTTACTTTTATTAGTATATTATTCTATCTATTATTAATTAGTTAGATAATGCTGTCAATATCTAGCACAATTACATTATATGATTTAATAAATTGTCATGATAATGTATAATATTAAAAGCATAAAAATCATCACGGGGTATGCAATGCTTCTACACTCTTTTTTAGATAAAGATACTGAAACCTTTAGCCACATATTGGTGGATGAAGTCAATCAACTCTGCGCCATTGTTGACCCTGTATTAAACTATGACTTCAAATCAGGCAGAACATCTAGTGATAATGCCGATAAACTGATTGATTTTATAAACCGCCACAACTGGCAACTAAAATACATTATCGAAACCCACGCCCATGCAGACCATTTATCTTCTGCATCCTACATTAAAAAAGCGATGGGTGGTAAAACCGTCATTGGTAAGCACATCACAAAAGTTCAAACGATATTTAAAGAGGTATTTAACCTTGATACAAGTTTTAAAACGGATGCCAGCCAATTTGATATTTTAACCGACGAGGGTACAAAGCTACAATTGGGAGATATTAGTATTACCGCCATGCACGTGCCAGGACATACACCTGCAGACATGGCATATGTTGCTAAGCACAATAAACAAACATTTATATTTGTTGGTGATACCATTTTTGCACCCGATGTTGGCACTGCTCGGTGTGACTTTCCTGGCGGGGATGCAAATGCGCTTTATGCCTCTATCCAACGTTTATTAAATTTGCCTAAAGATACCCTGTTGTGTTTATGTCATGATTACCCGCCTGAGGGGCGTGATTACAAAGCAACCACAACAGTTGGTGAACAGAAGCGTCTCAACAAACACGTAAAAGATGGTATTAGCCAAACAGAATTTGTTACAATGAGAGAAGCCCGAGACAAATCTCTTTCTATGCCTCGGTTAATCTTACCATCTGTGCAAATTAACATCCGTGCTGGAGAGCTGCCAGAACCAGAAAACAATGGTATACGTTATTTAAAAGTTCCACTCAACGCACTATAAAAACCACTCAACAGGAGTATGTTATGAAACCAAATATGGGAAGTACTGAACGCACATTAAGAATTATTGCAGGTCTGGTGATTATTGGACTTGGCTACTATTTTAAAAACTGGTGGGGAGCCGTTGGCATTATCCCTTTATTAACAGGGTTTGTCAGTTTTTGCCCATTATACAAAATGCTCGGTTTACGTCAGTAACCTAAGCAATCATTACGATATTTTATTTATAAAAAAACGGCTCATACTAAGCCGTTTTTTTATTACCTTGGTTAGCTAGGTTTGTTATTCTTCGCCATAAATCTTAATATCTTCTGCAAAACTACAGCCTTTCATACGTGCTGCCTGAATAATAGCATCACTTTCACCAAATAAATGAGACAACTTAGTTTTACGAGCATCGTTACTGCCATCTGATCCCAAACCAAAACTCACTGTCGGGTAAATACGGTGGCTACTGCCAGCCAGCCCAATTCTCACACCAGAGGCTTTAAGACGATTGACCTGATTTTGCGTTCCCTCAATATACTGGTTAACGCGTTGATACTCTTGATTTAGGGTAAAGCAATCATAACTTGCATAGTTACTAGGCGATATATACTGCGGCGTAATGTTTCCTGTACTGGCACAACCTGCCAACCCAATAACCATTGCCGCCATCATGGCTTTAACACTTAATGCTTTCATAATTAAATTGTCCTTCAAAAAATCCTTAATTTATTTTACCAAAATCAGCAGCATTTTAAGTTTACTAAAAAAAGTTTGCTGGCTGAATAAACGCTAAAATTAAAATACCAATCAGTCCAATTGTTGCCACAAACACGCCAACTTTACGTTCTGTACCATTTTTAGCACGGCGAAACGCTTTAACACTGGCACTCATAACTGCCACTAATAACACAGCTTTTGCAAACACCCAATGTGTTTGACTGTTTTCTGCCTGCATTAATGGCAATGTCATCACAATGCCGCTTATTATCATCAATAAATAAACAGAATGTGCAAATATTGTCGTCAATTTTGGTTGAACTTTATCCTTAAACAAAGCAACATAACACTGATAAACAAAAAATAAAAGTGCTATCCCCGCTAGTATTTTATGTAGGTATATCATCATGCTTACCTGACTGCGTATATATTATAACAACCATTGACTACAAGTTTGCACCAGCACAGTTAGGGCTAGCGGGTGCTTGATTAACATTTTGCCACTCTGTAGGGGTATACGCATGAATGGCTAACGCATGTATGCTACCACCTTTTGCCGTCATTAATTCATCCAAAAGTTGATAAATTTGTTGATGCCTAGCTACTTTACGTACGGATTCAAAGGCATTGGTTACAATTGTTAGTTTAAAATGGCTTTCTTTACCTTCAAAATAACCCGCATGGTTAATTGATTCATTAATTAGCTGTAAATACTCTGGCTGCAATACCAGTAACGTTTGGTTTACCGCATCTGCAACTGGCGTTAATATGGTTTGTGACATAATTAATCTTTATTACTTCATTTAGTTGATAAAAGTTTAGAGTGAAAAGATGTAACATTGTTATCTTATTATTTTGTTATAGCGTTCTTCTATAAAATGGCATCACCTTAGGAATGAGCGACTCTAATTTGTTAATTCGATTAACATCTGAAGGGTGCGTACTTAAAAACTGAGGCACACTACCACCGCCTGCTTTTTGCATTTTTTGCCACAACGTAATGGCTGCTTCAGGATTATACCCTGCTCTTGCCATCAATTCTAACCCCATGACATCTGCTTCACTTTCTTGTACTCGGCTGTGTGGACGCTGGATGCCTATATCACCAATAACGCCTGCCAATTGAGCTTGCCCCGAAGAAAGCCCCAAACCACTTACCAAAGCACCCAACCCTAACTGAGTTGCATAAGCACCAGAAATACGCTCACGAGAATGCTCCCTCAATGCATGTGCCATCTCATGCCCCATAATTGCAGCAATTTCATCATCAGTTAAATCCAAACGATCAATAATGCCTGAGTAAAACATCACTTTACCCCCTGGCATAACAAATGCATTCATCTGCTTCGACTTAATTGTGTGTACTTCCCAATTCCAGTTAACAGCGCTTGGGCGATAAACCCCCACTTGACCAATTAACCGCTTTGCAATTGCCTCAAGCCTTGCTACTTGCTTTTTATTGGTATCCAGTATGCCTTTTGCCCTTGCCTGTTGAAGCATTTGATAATATTTTTTAGCAGAAAGTTGCATGATTTGCTCGTTTGAAACAAGCAGTAGCTGGTTTCTTTTTACCCCCAGTGCGCCAGTATCTGTTGTGCTTGCACAGCCAAGTAAAGAGCTAACTGCTAAGGTAGAAACCGCCATTAATTTTGTTATGTTAGCCATAGGATTCTCCATAAAATAATTTATGATGATTTATAATATAATTGTTTCGTATATTACAGTAAAGAATAAAAGTGTAAACACACACGTGATTAAGTTGAGTAGATTCTATTAAAAAAGTATAAAAATTGTTTGACAGCAACAAAAAAGTCAGTATAATACGCTGCACATTCCGCGGGAATAGCTCAGTTGGTAGAGCACGACCTTGCCAAGGTCGGGGTCGCGAGTTCGAATCTCGTTTCCCGCTCCAAATTCTAAAAAGACCAAGTACACATTAAATTGTTACTTGGTCTTTTTTATTGTCTAATTTATATAGTTATAGTTAGTTAATAGGTAAAAAGGTTTTAAAACCTTTTACCATATTCTTTCTAATCCCTTATATCGCCTATCATAGCTTATTGCCGATTATTTTTAATCATCGCTGCCCTACTAGGTTTTATCCTTTTATCTCAAATTTAAAAAATACGCTTTGTTGATATTTATTATTAACGCTTGCTATAAATCAACTCATTTAAAAGTACAAACAAAACGACACAAAATGTCGCCAAGACTCATTATACAATTGATTTAATTTAAAAAAAGATTTAAATTAACAATACCAGCTTGCAAAAATTAATGGAAAGATTAAAGCTTACTTAAGGTTGATGTATGTTAAAAAATGAACGCCCCTACGCCAGTAACAACTTCAACTCATCCGATTTAAAAACCATTCTCCACTCCAAACGTGCCAATATCTACTATTTGCAATATTGTAGAGTCATGCAAAAAGACGGCAGAATCCTGTACCTAACAGAAGCCGAAAAAGAAAACCTCTACTACAATATTCCCATTGCCAACACCACTTCCATCATACTGGGGACAGGAACTTCCATTACTCAATCCGCCATGCGAATGCTTGCCCAAGCTGGGGTATTGGTTGGCTTTTGCGGTGGCGGTGGCACGCCTTTATTTGCGGGTACAGAAATAGAGTGGATGACCCCGCAAAGCGAATATCGTCCCACAGAGTATATACAAGGTTGGCTAAGCTGGTGGTGGGACGATGACAAACGCCTACAAGCCGCCAAACAACTGCAAATGGCACGCCTTGAATTTATGCAAAGGGTGTGGAGCAAAGACCAATACCTCAAACAAAACGGCTTTGATAGCACCACAGAACAGATTTCTGGACTCATCAATAAACACAAACAACAAATCTTATTACAAGACACGGTGACTCACCTACTACAACTTGAAGCTCGCCTGACCAAACAGCTGTATAAGCTCGCCGTGCAAAATACAGGCTATAGTGGATTCACTCGTGACCATGGGGGTATCGATAAAGCCAATGCCTTTCTTAATCATGGCAATTATCTAGCTTATGGACTCGGAGCGACTACGGCATGGGTGTTAGGCATACCACATGGTTTTGCGGTCATGCATGGTAAAACCAGACGTGGGGCTTTGGTGTTTGATATTGCCGATATTGTTAAAGATACTTTGATACTGCCCTTAGCCTTTATTTGTGCCAGTGAAAACGCCAAGGAGCAAGAGTTTCGACAAGAATGCTTAAACTACTTTACTGACCATAAAGCATTGGATGAGATGTTTAAGGTAGTAAAAGGATTGGCATTAAATAAAGAGTGGGAAGATAAGGAGTCTTGGGAGGATAATGAATGATAGTTACCTTTATCTCCCAATGCGAAAAAAGTGCTCTTAAACGTACTCGTCGTGTGCTGGATGCATTCGCTAATCGTATTGGTGATAACGTCTGGCAAACGGCAATTACGGAAGAAGGATTAAACACGGTTAAAAGATTACTTAACGATACTGCCAGCCGCTCTACTGCGGTTAGTTGCCATCGTGTACGCACACGTCATCGAACTGAGCTAGTATGGATAGTGGGGCGTAAGCAGAAATTTAATGAGGCTGGTGTAGTGCCTGTTAATTGGACAAATAAAGAGGTATTTATGGATATAGAAATAGAAACAAAAAACATATTAGCCAATACAAATGGACAATCATTAAGCCATCATTTATTTGCAGTAGGGTTTTTAGCAGTTAATTTATTAAAAATAATGAAAGTTGATAGCCCTAAGCTATGCCAAACAGTTTTTATTGCTGGTATTTTTCATGACATTGGAAAATTAGACCCACAGTTTCAACAATGGTTAAATGATAAAATCAACAAAAACCCACAAATCGATGAGCTTGCTTTACCTGAATTACCTGATGACGGTGTACATATTGACAGTTCAGTGCGTGGTCATACTAAATTTACATTTGAAAAACATCCAAGACATCAAGAAATTTCATGGCTTTTAACTAAGTCTATGTTAATAACAGATGAGTTGAATAGTGAACAAGTTGAACAAATATTTCATGGTATCTATTGGCATCATACAAAGCCGTATCGTAAAGATGATAAATTTTTTCAATCAGCAAAAGGCATTCACAAACTATTTAATAAATCATTAAAGGATACCACGCTTGAAAAAGTTATTATTCAAGTTGATGCAGTGCTACAAGATGTAAAAAAAATAAGTGAAAATTTTGCTGATAATACGATTACCTTACCAAAATGGCAATGTGGCTTCTCTCTAAATAAAGATGACTTACCTAACTATAAAAATTATGATGAACTAGCGGAAGACATTGAGGAGTTTGTAAAAGATATCAAACCGAATGCTCTTAATAGCTTAGTTAGGACAGCTGTTATTAGTGCAGATAGAATTGTCTCTGCAATGCCTGTTGAAGATTTAAACGCCCATATTAATGAAGGTACGTTGAAACAAGCATTAGACAGTATCATACTTGAAGACAGTACATTGCAAACGGAAGTTAATCAATGCTTACAAGGTTTTCAAAACCGCTATCCAAATAGTGAGAGAAATACATCACAAACAAATGCCTCTCATGAGCTGGTAGAATTGATAGAGGTGGCTGAATTTGAAGACAGTCACAACATTGGAGTTCTCCAAGGTCCTGCGGGGTGTGGTAAGACCAAAATTGCTATTGAATGGGCAAGTAAAACGGATGCCAAAAAAATTATTTGGGTGTGCCCTCGTGTGCAAGTTTGTTTAGGGTTGCTCAATGACTTAACTCAAGCAGAATATCTGCCTAACAGCAAAGTCGAAATATTTACAGGTGAATTTAAAAAAATTCTGAGTAACGGACAGACATTAGATGAAGCGTCGGATACCGATGAAAGTGATTATTTCAGTGGTGATATCGTTATTACTACCATTGACCAAGTTATTAATAACATCATCTCACATAGCAAAGTGACAGCTATGGTTACTTTTATGCAAGCTCATGTAGTGTTTGATGAGTTTCATGAGCTTATTCCTATGCCTGCGTTTAACTTGTTATTTGCCGAGCTTATAGAAGCCAAAAAATTACGTAAGCATCAAGCAAATACTTTATTGGTATCCGCAACACCACATAATTTCTTTGTAGAGAATGTATTAACCATTGATAAAAATTCCATTATCCGTATAGAAAGCTTTAACCAAGCCGATTATAAAATTGAATTTATAAGCTATAACGATTCAGATAAAAACAATCCAGAGCCAAATCCTCTGATTGAAAATACCATTACTGATAATAAAACCACTTTTGTTATTACCAATACAGCACAAGATGCACAGCTAGGATTTTTAAAACATCAAAACACAGAAAATAATATTTTATTGCATTCAAAATATACTAAAGAGGATAAAAGTAAGTGGTTTAACCGAGTGTTTGAATCGTTCAAACGTGATGGCAATAAAAACTATCAAGTCTTACGCAGTGGTCCTATTGTACAAGCATCGTTAAATATTAGCTGTGAATGTATGTTTACTGATATGACTAGTCCAGAAAATTGGTTACAACGTTTAGGGCGTTTGGATAGATTTGATGACAATAACCATGTCAACACATATACCACCATATTTCCTGAAAGTAGTGAAAATGGCAAACAAACATGCTCGCAAGCTAAATTTTTAGCAAGCATGTCAGTATGGCAAAGTACTCACGCATGGCTTAATTACTTAAAAAATGAAATTGAAGATAACAATGTTTTAAAGATTAACGATTTATATCAGTTATATCAGAACTTTTATGATGACCCTCAATGTAACGAAAGCATTCAGCAAGATATGGAAAAAGCCCTAAAAGAGAGCCTACGTCTTATTTTAGATAAAATAATAGACCCAATAAGCATTCCACCAAAATCAAAACGTAAAACAGACAGCGTTGCTAAAATTTCTAAAAATTCATTACGAGGCAATAACCGTTATGTACAGATGGCGGTGTGTAATGTCGATTCACAGCTTAATCCCACATTTATCGATGAATATGCCTATGATGAAGACACAGACCATACTCAGGTATCAATTGGGCTAACGGAATCGGTCAATAAAATTACAGGCTATGATGACAGTAGTAAAAACTTACTTGCCTTTATGCATGCTAAACATCACAACATCAAAAAAGACCAAGGTGTTAAAAAAGCCCATAAAGATTTTATGCTATTGGCTGAATCACGCTCGCCAGAGTATCCCATTTATGTGAGTTATACGCAGAAAGACTTAGAACCTATTGGTGGCGAACGTGAACGACATAAACACGCCATTTATTATATACAAACAGAAAAACAACCTGTGGGAAGTATGCAAATCAATAACTTGCAAACACAAGCTTGTGATTCTGACTAAATCACAGATGAACTGATATGATGGTTCATATCGAAATTATTGCTATTAAAAGCAATTAATAACCAAGGAGCAAGACAATGAAAAAAGTAACAGGTATTAAAAGTGTTGATTTTAAAATTACGGCCTACGGGCATGGTGTGGTGAATTGGAATGGTTCTACCGAATTAAACACACTGATTGATGGTAAATGGAAAAAAACAAATAATCATAATATGCCTAAACTTCGTGGTTATACAAATAAAAAACAAATCGAAAACGACAAAGGGGAGACGTTTGAAGTTTTAAAGGAAGCCAGTGAAGTGGATTTTGATGAGACACCACTTTATATAAGCCAAAACTGTATTAGATACCATTTGTTTAAAGAAGAAGTAATAGACTGGCAACATCCAAAAATTCATGAAAATGTTGATGCTGTTTTGTGTTCTATGACTGGCTTACTTCGTGGCTACGTGATACCTAAAAATGAAAATAAACGCACTAGTCCATTGCTTTTAACAGACTTTACCGAAAAAGATAAAAAAGGCAATTTTGAGCAAATGGGACGTTCTGGTAACAAAGAAAAACAGAAAACCAAATCTGGTGGCGAAGCAAGTAACTCCTTGTTTTCAAAAACAACCTTTGGAGATACAAAATATGAGGCTTATGGTTCAATAAATATTGAACAGCTTCAATTTATTTCTCTTTCAAATGCCAATGGTCAAGAAGCGATGATAATTACAACCGATAAAGAAGGAAAAGAACTAGCAACTAAACTTGAGAGTTATATTAAATCACTTGAGTTTGCTAAAGGAGAAATTAAAGCTGAATATCATAAAAACTGGAAAAGAAAAGGCACTATTTTTGCCGAAGGACAAAAAGGTATTTTGTTAAATGGCAATGCTATAAACGCACTGGTTCAACAAATGATATCAATGATTGAAAATCTAGGATTTAATCAGGCAAAAGGTTTTATGTATGTTGAAAATGTGGAAGTCGACTATAACGACTTTAGCAACCCAAAAGATATGTTCCGTATCAAAACAGGCAACCATCAAACAAACACAACAAAAACAGAGGATGAGGATTATGCCATTTACTTTGAAAAGGGAGAGTAATTTATGAGGATTATTATAGATTATGAATCTTCTTGGCGTAACTCAGTATTAACAGGCTCTAATGACAAACCTGTTAGCAAGGAAAATATTAGAAAATTTAAAGCCTCAAGCAAATCTAGTGAGCCTTTAGATATTAGAAAAATAACAGACAATACTGTACTAGGCGTTCTTTGTCGACTAATAGGTGACCAAAGAAAGTTATATCAAGCAAAACAAAGTGATGATTTTTATTTTAAAGACATGATTATTTGTCATAAAGAAATCGAATCTAAGTATACAGAATGGAATGAGACGACATTTTTGGTTAATAAATCAGAAAACAGACCGCCTCAAAGCAGTTTTTTAGGAGTGATACCTGATGATGAACCCCTGTTTTTTTCTGAAAACTCAGCAACTCTATGGTCAGTATTAAATTTTAGTTTTGAAGAGCTTCTAAGTTTTATTATCAACCCGAAAGTTAGTAAGGTAACAACAACAGTTTCTCCAAGAAATATTTTAAACAGAGTTGTTCATGATTTATCAACGATGGATAAAATTGAATTTTTTCAAAATAAAATTCAAAAAGAACAGGAAGGTTTAGATAAAGAGTTATTGAAAGAGAAACCTAGTTCAAAACGTGTTGAAAGCTATAAGGCGAAAATTGAAAACCTTGTGATTGAATCAAATAAACCAGATTTAGCACATCACGAGAAACGTATTAGAGAGGCTATCGAATGCTTACAGGCTAGATTTGAAGATCAAGATTATTATGATAAAAAAGGTAACACTTATCCCATGAGTTTATATGCTGGTGGTTTATATGTAATGCTTGAAGAAATGAAAAAATATGGGATGGATATAACAAGTCTTGCATCTGATAAGGGAACGATTAAAGGGTTTTCAAAACGAAATTATAACGGAACACGAGATTTTTTGAATACTCTTGCAGGAGGTAAAAAGAAAACAACACATACGCCTTATACACTTACAAAAGCTAACGGAAGAATAGAAATCGAACTAAAAATTGACAAAGAACAAGCTAAAGACCTTAAAAATAAAATTGAATCAGCTGGCGTATCGTCATTTTATTTGGGTAAAAAAGGCTTAGCCTATGTGTTTGATATCAAATTACGCTAGGAGCAAAACATGAAGTATTATCAAGAAATAACGCTTATCGATGGCGATAAATCACTGTATCAACTTTGGTCTGATTTATACACCCAGCTACACATTGCCCTAGTTGAGTTAAAAAACACCCATGGTCTAGAAAATGTGGGTGTGAGTTTTCCCAATTATAAATACGAGCAAAAAGAGAATGGTAAAGAGTTTTCATTTTTGGGCAATAAATTGAGAATTTTTTCAGATATAAAAGAAACACTGGAATTATTAGATATCAATACCAAAGTTCTTGAATTAAACCAAAGACAAGACTATGAAGATAATGCCGATGATTATTTTCATACCAAATCAGTTCGCTTAGTTCCTGAAAATGTGGATAGTTACCTTGTTGTTTCTCGCTATCGGCACACACCACTAAATAAACAAGTGGCAAACTATCTGGCTCATAGCAAGCAACAAGGCAGAGAAGTTAGTGAAAGCGAAGCGATAGAGCATTGTAAACAACACAAGCAGTCTGGACGTAAAAACTACCCATTTATTAACTTAAAAAGCATTGATAATGGGCAAAACTTTAAATTATCCATCAAACAAACGCTTGTGGACGAAGCATCTATAGGGTCATTTAACACCTATGGCTTAAATACCAACCAAACATCCGTCACTGTACCGCATTGGTAAATCATAATTTGCTAATGACAACTCATAATTTGATGAAAATATGAGTAAAAGGAGGTAGTTTTGCAAAAAACACCTTCTTTTTTCACTCTTTAAAAACTTAATTAAATATCAACAAGTTATGTTTGTGCTAAAAACACAAGGGTAAAACATCATTTTTACCCTCAACATATTGCTATAACTTGTTTCTTTGTTGTATTATTCCAGTTCACCACCGCATAGGTGGCTTAGAAATTGTAACTCATTAATGCGATTTTGAACTTCTAGTTCACCACCGCATAGGTGGCTTAGAAAAACATCTCACCCAGCACACCTTGGTCGCTTGGGTTCACCACCGCATAGGTGGCTTAGAAAATCAATGCAAGCTTGCAAGTCAATCGCATAGAGTTCACCACCGCATAGGTGGCTTAGAAAAATACTCAATTTCGGAGGATGGTAAACGTGCCGTTCACCACCGCATAGGTGGCTTAGAAATGAATATTTCGAGAAAGCGAGAGAAATAGAAAGTTCACCACCGCATAGGTGGCTTAGAAATGATGAATTCTTCCTGTGGATAGTGTCTTCTCGTTCACCACCGCATAGGTGGCTTAGAAATAGTAACGATTGTTTCATGTCGTGATTGAGTGGTTCACCACCGCATAGGTGGCTTAGAAACCTATCGTTAATTCTTTGCCTGTTAAGGCGTAGTTCACCACCGCATAGGTGGCTTAGAAAATGACCAGCACTGGACTATCAATATTGGAGAAGTTCACCACCGCATAGGTGGCTTAGAAAAGAACCTCCGAAGCCTTACAATCCAACGGTATGTTCACCACCGCATAGGTGGCTTAGAAAAGTCTGTCATTAAGCAAGCGTTAGAGGATTTTGTTCACCACCGCATAGGTGGCTTAGAAATGTGTTTATTCCGCAATGTAGACACAATCCTCGTTCACCACCGCATAGGTGGCTTAGAAATGTGGAGTTCGATATCTGGTTAAAATCACACAGTTCACCACCGCATAGGTGGCTTAGAAAACCAAGACGCTGCGCCATTGCGTCCATAATTCGTTCACCACCGCATAGGTGGCTTAGAAATGAAGCTGACAAAATCGCTGAGCGATTAAAGCGTTCACCACCGCATAGGTGGCTTAGAAATTACCATCAGATGGCTTTTTAACTAAGTTGCAGTTCACCACCGCATAGGTGGCTTAGAAATTTAGTAAACACCCTGCCGGCTGCGCTTTGCGGTTCACCACCGCATAGGTGGCTTAGAAAAATATGGCAATACAACAATACAGAGTGCAACTGTTCACCACCGCATAGGTGGCTTAGAAATTACCCCTGCATAAGTAGCGGCAGCACCGCCCGTTCACCACCGCATAGGTGGCTTAGAAAAGTGAACGTGACGATATTCGTAATCAGTACCAGTTCACCACCGCATAGGTGGCTTAGAAACAACACATCAAGCAAGTACACAGAAAAAGGAAGTTCACCACCGCATAGGTGGCTTAGAAAACGTAGGTGCTTTTTAAAACTTCTACCTTTAAGTTCACCACCGCATAGGTGGCTTAGAAAAAATTCATAACCTGCTTCTTGTAATGCAACTCGTTCACCACCGCATAGGTGGCTTAGAAATCTCACATAATTTAACATAACCTAAAATAAACGTTCACCACCGCATAGGTGGCTTAGAAAAATCTAAAGACTCAACTTTCAAGCCTGTTAGTGTTCACCACCGCATAGGTGGCTTAGAAATATGCCTTAGTATGCAATGGGTTCTATTGTACGTTCACCACCGCATAGGTGGCTTAGAAATCGAAGAGATTGCCGAGATGCTGGCGACACTGGTTCACCACCGCATAGGTGGCTTAGAAAAACAAAGTGATGAGCATCGCAAGCAAATATGGGTTCACCACCGCATAGGTGGCTTAGAAAATCAAATGGCAACCTCAGACCGTGAAGATAGCGTTCACCACCGCATAGGTGGCTTAGAAAAATAACGAACCTGTTAAGCCAAAATTCGGTGAGTTCACCACCGCATAGGTGGCTTAGAAACAAAGCTTACAAGCAGTTGCAAGACAAATACAGGTTCACCACCGCATAGGTGGCTTAGAAAGCAAACTGTAACGCCAGCAACTCAAGCGGCTCGTTCACCACCGCATAGGTGGCTTAGAAAAACTGTCTAAAAACAAACAAAAAGTTTATTTTTGTTCACCACCGCACAGGTGGCTTAGAAAACTAGCATGAATATGGGCTGAATTATAGCCGTGTTCACCACCGCACAGGTGGCTTAGAAACAAGCACGAGAAGCAGTTTAGGATAATTGTTTGTTCACCACCGCACAGGTGGCTTAGAAATTAATTGGCGTTTTTTTGTGTGTAAATTTCACGTTCACCACCGCACAGGTGGCTTAGAAAGCAATGGTTAAAGGCGTTACAGCAGCAGACAAGTTAACCACCGCATAGGTGGCTTAGAAATTGATTTTTGCAATAGGTACAGGTACTATTTAGTTCACCACCGCACAGGTGGCTTAGAAAAACGGCAAGACAGCATGGCTATGACGTATCCGGTTCACCACCGCACAGGTGGCTTAAGAATAAAAAAGGGAGCCTTCGCTCCCATTTTCTAGCTACCCTCCGCATAGGTCAGCTTAATACAGATACATCTCTAAACATCTGCCTACATCGCAAATTACCATCGTGTAGATGGCTTATCACCATAGATAAGTTGTTATTATCACTTGATAAATAAAGCACCCTAAAAATATTTAGTGACACTACTCGTTTACAAAAGCAATTTTAGATAGCCCCGTTTCACTCGCCACAGCCAATACTTGAGCAACGCTATCATACCTTGCATCTTTATCGGCTCTTAACTGGATAGATGGGTTTTTTCCAGCAGCTTTGGCTTGGCTAAATCGCATATGGAGCTCCTCTAAGCTAACCGCCTCTTTATCCCAAAATATGCCAGCTTCTTTATCAATACTTACCTGAATATTTTCAGGTGGTAACTCATTAACATTGGCACTTGTTTTTGGCAAATCAAGCGGTACGGCAGGGTTAAGCACGGTTGCCGTTACCAAAAAAATAATCATCAGCACCAGCATGATATCAATTAATGGAATAAGGTTAATTTCATTTAAACCTTGAGAGTCTTCTTCACCCAATTGAAATGCCATTTTTCAATCCTTACTATCTATATTTTTATAATTTTTTATTCTGCTGACAATACCGCATCTGCTAATAACTCATGTGCAATATCATTAGCTTGATGCATGGTATTACGGTTTAAACGAGTAGCAATGTTATAAAACACCACGGCTGGTATCGCCACAGCCAAACCAAGCCCTGTCATAATCAATGCCTCACCAACAGGACCCGCCACTTGCGCTAAACCTGCCTGCCCACTTTCACCAATGCTATGCAATGCATGAAAAATCCCCCAAACCGTACCAAACAGCCCTACAAAAGGTGCAATGGCTGCGGTTGTCCCTAATACGGGCAAGCCCTTTTCACTGCTATGGCGGATACGTGCAATTTGTTGCAATAAAATTTGCTCAACTGCCATTTTTCTTTGTTGTGGAGCAGATGTCGATAGCTTAGTAGCCTTATCATTAACCGCAAGTTGCAGTTGCTGTGCTGAGCTTTTTTTAAGCTGAAAACTGCTATAAATTCTCATAATGCCGGTAATCCACGAGGCAATGGAAAGCATGATTAAAATAAAAAACAACATCTTAGTTACGATGTCGGTGTACTGCCAATATTCTGCTATATTCATAAGATTCCTCATTAAAACTTAAAACAATGGTAATGCTAAATGCGATTAAATTTTGACTGGTTTTTAATTTATTTACAATTTTTATATTTATAAAAACGGTTGTTGATAACTCGGTAACGACTAACTTAAGGAACCGTAATCGTAATTGGTAAAATTACTTTACCTGATACAGGGACACCCGCTTTGTTTTTAAATGGGTGAAACTTGCCTCGTCTCGCTTGTTTAGTTAAGTCTCGGTTAATTTGGCGATATTTAGAAGGCGTGATTAGCTTAACATTATTGATGTTGCCCTGTTTATCAACCGTAAACTGAAATTTAACTGTAATTCTTTCACCACTTTTTGCTTTGGTAGCTTTTGCATTAAATTTTGGCCTTTTACGCCACGAGGCATCACTCGCTGAAAGTGTTAGATTGGTTGTTTTACCACCTTTACCCGCTTGATCTTTTGTTGCCTGAGCACTTGCCTCTTGTGCCTGTGCGTCTGCTCTTGCTTTTGCGTCTGCTCTTGCTTTTGCGTCTGCTCTTGCTTTTGCGTCTGCTCTTGCTTTTGCGTCTGCTCTTGCTTTTGCGTCTGCCTTAGCCTTTGCATCAGCAATACGTTGTTGTTCAATTTCCCATTGGTTAGGCACATCTGCAACCGTATTTTTGCTAACAATCACTTTATCTTTTGTGTGCGTAATTGGGTTTTTAACAGGTGGCTGCATTTTTTTAACCACTGGTTTAGGAGTCTCTTTATGTCTAACAATCGGCTTAGATTTTTCTATATTTTGTTTTACAGGTTTAGATGGCGCAACTTTAGCTACCGCTTTTTGAGTTGGTTTTATTTCAGGTTTTAATGGCTCGACACTTTCAACCAAATTTAACAGTGTCATTTCAATGGCATTGTTTTGTTTAGGTTCAATAGGCTTAAGTAATGTCGATTGCATATTAAACAACGACCACCCAGTTATGCCATGCAAAATAAAAACACTCACCGTGGTTAGCATTGCCATGGTAGTGAGCTTTTGTTTGTTTGTCATGGCAGATAAATTTTGTACGTACATTTTTTGTTGGCAATCTTTATGAAGTCGGTAAAAACCGATATTTTATTAAAAATAGTAATCATTATCAACTAATAATTTAATAAATGTAACGTCATTATCCCTTACTTTTTTATGGTATCACTTAGTAACAACAGTTAATTTGTCCATTTGTTATCTGTTTTACCTTTTCAAGCTACTTATGACTAAAACACTCAGTTTTTAGATTTAACCATCATTTATGGGAACCTAATCAAAATTAAGATAAGCATCTTAAAGATATAAGTTAAATATATCAAAATAAATAAGTGTCTTTTTAGTTATAAAAATAATATTGACTTCGATAATTATTATCAATTAGAATACAAAAATATTTTTCCTTATTACAAGCATGTAACTAGTGTAATAATATGTTACTAAATTATTACACTAAATGTATGTCAAAAAGTTAACAACCTGAAATAACAAACTTACACATCCATAAACCACTGGCATTTTTTATGAAAACTTACCAAAAGCTATCCCTATCTTTACTAACAATTTGTATTTCTCAGCAGTTATATGCTGAAACCAATGATTTACAGGCAAACCAGACACCAACTGCCACACTAGATACCATTGTTATTACCGCCGGTAAAATTGATCGTACCGCTCAAGATACCGTAGAAAGTGTTAAGGTAACCACCGCACAAGAACTAGAAGATAATCCTGCATTAATTGACTTTTATGATGTTTTAAAAAACACCTCAAATGTCACTTCTGAATCAGACTATAACATCAATATCCGTGGGGTTAATACACAAAGCGTCACTGGTGGCGGTGCTGCTCCCACTATTAATTATATGTTAGATGGCGTTACCCAAAATAACAGATCGACCTATACTGGTAATATCTCCACATGGGATATTGAACAAGTCGAAGTTTTACGAGGTCCCCAATCAACCACGGCAGGTCAAAATGCCTTAGCAGGCTCGGTGGTCATACAATCAAAAGACCCTGAGTTTGAACAAGCAGGCAAAGCTCAAGTGGGATACGGGACAGACAATACTTATCAAGCTGCCTTTGCCAATACTGGCGCAATTACCGATAAGCTCGCCTATCGCATCAGTGCCGAACACAAACACACCGATGGGCACAGCAAGAATACCTATTTTAAGCAAGATGACTGGAATAATTCAGACACGAACACCGTCAGAGGTAAATTGTTATATCTCATTAATGATGAAAGTGATATTAAGCTCACCCTTTCACAAACTAAACTTGATATCAATGGTTCGTCAGAAACTAATAGTAAAAAAGAACACATTAGTTATGATAATACGCCAACCTTTTATAACACTGAAACCACAAATACCAGTATCGAATACAACAACGATTTTTCAGAAAACTGGTCTTTAAAATCAACAACTGCCTATTCAAAAACAGACTACGATAGATCAAGCGACAATGATGGGCGATTTGGTTTATCAACTTGGAACAACAAAACAAAGTCAAAACAAATGACTGAAGAGCTACTATTTAATTTTGATAATGCAGATAATCTAAAAGCAGTTGTGGGGCTTTATGCTGCGACAGGAGAAGACGACAATAGTCAATGGACGAATGACTTCCCTTTACAAGCACCAGGGATCCCTATCCCTGTTACTGTTAATAATAAAACTAAAAACTTTACTGAATATGACAATTATGCTGCATTTTTTAATGCAGACTATCAAGTAACCGATAAATTAACCTTGTTAGCAGGTTTGCGTTACGACTACGACAAACGTACTAATGGCAATACCCCTGAGGTTGAACTAGTAAAAGGCACTGGTAATCCATATATCGATCAAAACATCCAAGGGTTTTTATCTCAGGCAGTTGGAGAAGCAAAAGGTGAACACGTCAATAAAGTATGGTTACCTAAACTTGGTTTAAACTACGCTTGGAATGATAATTTAAAAACAGGCATACAATATCAAAGAGGCTATCGCCCTGGTGGCGCCTCAGTCAATATTGTGCGCCGTGAAGTCAAACAATTTGACCCAGAATTTACAAATAACTTTGAGCTATCAACACGTTATAAAAACGACTCTGGCAATTTTTCATTACAAGGCAACCTATTTTATACCGACTGGAAAGACCAACAAGTGAGTGTAGACCAGAGTGATTTTCCATATGATACCTATGATGTCAATGCTGGTAAATCACACTTATACGGTTTAGAGCTTGATGCAGTTTATCAAATGACTCCTGAAGTCGAGCTAACAGGAGGCATTGGTTTATTACAAACTGAGTTTGATGAGTTTACGAATAATGGGGTTGATTTCGCTGGTAAAGAATTTGAGCAAGCCCGTAATGTTACCTCCAACCTTGGCATGACATATCGTGATCCTGCAGGCTGGTTCTTTGGTGGTTATGCCAACTATAACGGCAAAGGTTGGGATAACTTAGAAAATGACATAGAACTAGAAGCATACACGCTTGTTAATTTAAAAGCTGGATACGAAACAGAAAACTGGGGCGCTTATGCCTACGTTAATAACTTCTTTGATACCAATTATGTCTATAACCAATGGGATTTTGGTGGTTATGAAGAATACTATATTGGCGACCCTCGCACCCTTGGCGTGACGGTTAATTATGAATGGTAAGTTACATTTGTAACGGATTAGCATTAAGCAACCATCTATTTTAAATGATGGTTGCACTTAAATATTAATAACTCAACTAAATAAGCTAGATTTATCTAAGTTTTATACCAGCGACGGTTTTAATTGATTCAATAATTAGAACGGTTTTATTTACACATAACATTTTATCCAGTAGTAATTAATTTTATGAAAACTTATCAAAAACTTACCCTATCCCTACTGACGATTTGTATTTCTCAGCAGCTATATGCTGAAACCACTGACGTACAAGTAGTAAAAGAAAATGAAGACACACCAACCACAACACTAGACACCATTGTCATTACTGCCGGTAAAATTGAGCGTACCAGTCAGGACACGGTAGATAGTGTCAACATAACCACTGCTGATCAAATACAAGACGACCCATCTTTAGATGACTTCACCGATATCCTACAAAAAGCACCCAATGTGAGTGTCACCAATGAGACAAGCTTTACCATTCGTGGTATTTCACGTACTGGCAGTGGTGGCGGTGCTGCCGACACCTTTAGTGTGACTGTCGATGGCGTGTCACAAAACTATATGGCAAACCAACCCGGTATTATCTCGACATGGGATTTACAACAAGTAGAGGTGCTACGAGGTCCTCAGTCTACCACAGCAGGTCGCAATGCTTTGGCAGGTGCGATGCTGGTTAAAAGTAAAGATCCAGAGTTTGAGCAAGGTGGTAAAGTCCAAGTAGGCTATGGTACTGACAATACCTATCAACTGGCTCTCGCCAATACAGGTGCAATTACCGACAAGCTGGCTTATCGTATCAGTACCGAGCATAAACATACCGATGGTCATTATACCAATAACGTGCAGAACAAAGACGACTGGAATAGCCAGACCAACACCAGTATCCGTGGAAAACTCCTGTATGAAATCAATGATGACAGTGACATTATGCTAACTGCATCGCATGTAGATTATGATAGAAATGGCATTCGAAGCAGTATTCACCCAACAAAACGTATCAACGCCGATAATAGCCCTGTATATTTTGATACAGATGTGACCAATCTGAGTTTAGAATACAACAATTATTTGACTGACAATTGGTCACTAAAATCAACCACCGGTTATCAAGACTTAACTTTTGATAGAGAAAGTGATCGAGATGGCGCAGCAGGTGATGCACGACACAACAACGATAGAAGTGCAAATAACTGGTCAGAAGAGCTTTTATTCAACTACGACAATGATGACAATATAAAAGCCGTTGTTGGTTTGTATGCAACAGAAGGTGAATTTGTTAACCAGTTAGAAACTTTAAATGTCCCATACAGTATTCGGGGCTTTAACATTTTGGCTGACTACACAACGCACCAAACTGATGAATACACAAACTATGCTGTCTTTACCAATATAGATTATAAAGTCAACCCTAATTTAACGTTAATCGGTGGGTTACGACTTGATTATGACAAACGTACGATTAAAGCGGATCCAAATGCCAAACTCGTCAAGGGCACCGGTATTCCTCCTATAGATGCTTTTGCCCAAGGTATTATTAATACCATCGGTGGTGATTTTGATGCAGATAATACACAAAAGGTTTTGTTGCCTAAGATTGGCTTTGATTATGCTTGGAATGATAATCTTAATACAGGTATTGTTTACCAACGAGGCTATCGCCCTGGTGGCGTGTCAGCAAATGTGGTCACCCAATCCAGCCATGAATATGATGAAGAGTATACAGATAACTATGAATTTTCTCTCCGCATGAAGAATGATGACTTCTCGTTAGCAAGTAACCTATTTTATACGGACTGGAAAGATCAACAAGTCTATGTTAGTGGCAAGTCTGGACTACCTGGAGATATTTCTGTCGTTAATGCAGGGAAATCTCATTTGTATGGGATAGAGATTGAAACGGCTTATCAAATCACTCCAGAACTAGAGTTAACAGGGGGTATTGGTGTTGTCAAGACCAAGTTTGATGAATTTATCGATAATGGTGTTGATTATAGTGGTAAAGAGTTTGATTACGCTCGTCAGCTAACTGCCAATGCTGGAGCAACCTATCGTTCACCTGAAGGCTGGTTTATTGGTGGATATGCCACTCATCAAGGTAAAGGTTGGGAAGATTTAAGCAATACTGCAAAAATTGATACCTATACATTAGTAAATCTAAAAGCAGGGTATGAAGCAGACAACTGGGGAGCTTATGTGAATGTAAATAACGCTTTTGATGAGACCTATATTGCAAACACCTTAAGTTATAATTTACCCGATACTTATGAATTGGGTGACCCTCGCACCCTTGGTGTAACAGTTAATTATGAATGGTAAGTTGTTACAATGCCCCTTTTAAATGAGCAAAAATCAATCAAAGCACTTCCCTCTTCTGGTAAGAGGGCTCTTGTAATTTTGACAATAATAAAACATGGCTTTAACAAATATCTGCCAGCTCGGTTTTGGTTGGCAGGACCACTTGCCTTGATATTGTCTATCGTCATTATGGCAGCCTCACCTCTTTGGCTACCACATAAGGAAAACCACCTTTATCACATGGTCTTTCCTGTGATTTTATTTCCATTGATATGGAGCCTATGCTTTTTCTATCCATTATTAGAAACCAGCTTAAAACGTGCCACTTTGGTGATGTCATCTATGTTAGTACTAAACATTGCGCTTATTGTATTTTCATTATTCTTATAACCACAAGCAACGAGCAACGAGCAACGATTAATACCATGATTAAACTTTCTAAAGACAACACCAAACGACAACTTGCCATTCATGGATGGACAGGATTAGTGTTGGGTTTTTTACTGTACATTGTGGTCTTTACAGGTGCCGTGGTGGTATTTGAAAATGAGCTTGAACAATGGTCAGCCAGCCACCTACAAACATCTGAGGTTATTGACAGTTCGGTTACTGATCTTGTTAATCATTTGGCAAAAAATACCGCGCAAGAACTTTGGCAAGACATTGATATTCATAAGCATCATGGTGAGTTAGAAGTGTTTTTTCATGAGCATCGCTTAAATAAAAAAGGTCAAAAACAGCCTTATGGCGTGCAGTACAGCATCAACTTGAATACGATTAATAATCCAAAAACGACGTTAAGAAAACAAATTATACAAAACAGACAAATTGGTTTTCCTGCTAACTTTGAAGACCCTTCTGGCACTGAATGGGTTCAGTTTATGAGGTTTATGCATACCAACCTTTACATTCCTGGCCGTCTTGGATTTTACGCTACGGGTATTATCGGCTTGTTATTGTTGGTATCAGCGGTATCGGGGTTTTTATTGCACAGACACCTTATTAAAGATATGTTTTTGTCACCTCGCAAACCCAAAAACAAAACTGGAAAAACCATTAACTATCGTGATGGACACAACCTAGCAGCTACATGGACATTGCCTTATGCCTTTGTACTGGCATTTACGGGTGCTTTTTTAAGCTTTGCATTGACGCTTGGTCTGCCTACCATTGCTTATACGGCATTTAAAGGCGATATTAATACAGCAATGGAAAAGGTTTCTGGCAAACCCAGTGTGGCATTAGCAAGTGAAGTGAGTCATAGTAATCAGCTACTCAACCTTGACAACATCATTATTGAAAGTCAAAAACGCATTGACAGTTACCCCAATCAAATCAATATTAGGGGTTATGGTAGTGAGCAAAGCGTTGTGATTACTCGTCATTTTGCAGGCTATATTGACAAAGACTTTATGACCAACGAGCTAATGTTTGATGGTAATACAGGTGAGTTCATACAAGAGTTATCAATCGTCGGTCAAAAGCCCACAATAAGTAGTGACACTCTCCAGCTGATGTTCTCTTTACATTTTGGTAACTTTTCTGGTTGGTTATCTAAACTATTGTGGTTTGGATTAGGCTTGCTTTTATGCTATGTAGTGATTACTGGATTCAAACTGTGGTTTGAGCGTCGTATCAAACAAGCCAGCTGGCGTCGTTTATATTTTAGTGTTCCTATCATCAGCTATGGTGTACCGATTTCATTTTTATCGGCAGGACTTGGGTTTTTCTTTTGCTATACCAGTGCCATCAACATATCCATGGAAACATCTATTTGGTTAGGCTTTGGCTTGGGCTGGCTATTGAGTTTAGCAAGTTTGATTTTTGTCTATCAAATGAATACCAACAACTCTCTTGATAACACATCAATAAAGGTAGAGACTCAGTCTACTTTGTCTATGACCCACATCAAAAACAATACGCAATCTATCGATATTCGGCTTAACAAATCAATGCAATATATCAATCAGTATTTTCGCTTTGTGTTGGCATTCTTTTTATTACTTTTACCTATCATCCGTTGGCAATCATCACACATTGGATGGTTGACTTTGGCTAAAAACTATACACCAAGTATTATTGTTATCGATTTATTTTTTATCATTGCTGGGCTGATTTTTTATCATAGGTTTTTAACTAAAAAGTAGTTTAAATCTTATGTTAAACGTTTTATTAATGACCACAGTATTTTATTTCAACAAGATTTTTTTCTAATAAACACAAAATAATTTATGAGCTCTATTACCTTTGCCCTTGTTAGCCTTATTTTTAGTGGTGTATTTCTGCATCGCTTAGTGCAGACTAACCCTAAACGCAGGCGCACCCACAAGCTATCAGCCATTCCACAAAATAACCAACATACTAAGGTACTATGGATATTGGTTTTTTGCCCTGCCTTAGTGCTTTTATTTGGCAAACTATTTTCGGCATTTATCATGTGGTTAGCAGGCTTGTTTTTAATTGGCTGGGCAATGGCTGCTATCAAACCTAAAAAAAAATTAACAAAGTAATAAGCATTGCTTCATAATTATAAACAATAATGATTATTCTTATCGTATAATATCACTTTCTTATGAGTCCAACCTTTTTGTACTCTATAAATTTAATTCCCTTTTACTCTTTTGGAGAAACAATGAAAAATTACCAAAAACTCACTTTATCAGTACTTACGCTATGTGTCTGCCAACAACTTTATGCAGAAAACGCATCGCCAACCGCCACGCTAGATACCATTACCATAACTGCTGAAGCGAAAACAGGCACCGCATTGGGTCAAAAAATTAGCGAAATGCCAGCGGTTACGCAAGTTATTTATGAAGACGAAATAGCGACACAAGCAATTGGTAATCGTATGGTAAGTGATATTTTAGGTCAACTAGTACCAAGCCTTGGCACAGGGAGTGGCTCTACCAGTAACTATACCACCACTATGCATGGTCGTAAGGTTCAATATTTGCTAAATGGCGTCCCTTTAACAGGTGCGCGTGATATTTCTCGTCAACTTAATAGCATTGATCCGTCTCAGCTAGAGCGCATTGAAGTCTTATCAGGCTCAACCAGTATTTATGGTGCG
This sequence comes from Psychrobacter sp. HD31, assembly GCF_051097895.1. GTDB lineage: Bacteria > Pseudomonadota > Gammaproteobacteria > Pseudomonadales > Moraxellaceae > Psychrobacter. The sequence goes on along the minus strand of NZ_CP142525.1, from coordinate 2,089,698 downwards.
GGTGCAACAGGTGGTTTGATTAACTTGGTTACCAAATCTGCTGGTTCAGACTATGGACTGCATGGCGAAACTCGTATTGGTGTGAACAGTAACCGTACCTTCGAAGACGAATCATTGGGCTTTAATGTTGGGCAGTCCGTTGACTATGCAGATGACAAAGTTTATGGTCGACTGGATGTAGATTATGAAACCAAAGGCGGCAGTTTTGACAGCCATGCTGACCGCATTAGTCCTGATGCTTATCAGACAGACCAACAAGATACTAAGACCTTAAGTGTGAACGCCAACCTTGGTATAGACCTGACGGATACGCAAAATATTAACCTTGCGGTTACTCATTACAATAATGAACAAGACACCGAGTATGCTCCCGATTATGGTCAAGGTATGGCCGTATTATTTGGTCAACAACCATCATTAAAAGCTATTAAAGGTGCTAAATTAGAAGACCAGCCGTATAGCAATAAAAACTCTGTGAGCCTGAATTACCATAATGATGATATTTTAGGGTCTAACTTAAATATTACCGGTTACTACCGCACAGAAGAAGGTCGTTTTTATCCTTCTGCGAACTATTTTATTGCTGAGGCAAAAAAATATCTAAAAGATAATGGAATCACAGACCCTAAAGCGGTAAAAGCTGCCAAAAAAGCCTATTTTGCAGCACAGTCTGAAGCAGACATTAAGGTTATGGGCGTGCGTGCTGCCATGCAGACAGAAGCAAACTTAGCGGGTAAAGACGCACTATTTAGCTATGGTGTTGATTTTGAAAGCGAAGAAGACAAACAAACCTACTATGGTATTAACTTCGGTGAGCTTTATGCCAGTAATGGACTCATCGCTAACAAAGATGGCAAAAAATACTTTGGCGGTCCTGATACAACCGTTGAAAAATTGGGCGCTTTTATTAATGCCGATATTGATGTGACTGATAAACTTCATACGAGTGCGGGTATACGTTATCAAAATATTACTGCTCAGACAGATAAGTATATACCAATAAAACAACAGCTGATTGCAGATTTTGCAAAACGTCTTGGTAAGTCATATGACGGGACGGTAGAAGCTGGAGAAACAGAACACAGCAAAGCTTTGTTCAACTTGGGTGCAAGCTACCAAATTAATCCAGAAAATCAGGTGTTTGCTAATTTTTCGCAAGGTTTTAGTATCTCTGATGTCCAACGTGCTTTAAGAAGTGTGCCTGCAGGCTATGTAGTTGACTCTGAAAACGTGCAACCAATTACTGTTAATAGTTATGAACTTGGCTGGTTAGGTAATTTTGATACAACTAAAGCCAGAATTGCTGGTTTCTATAATACCTCTGATAAAACCGTACAATTTACACCCCCTGAATATTTGGTTGAGATTGTAGATACGGATGAGCGTGTGTATGGTGTGGAAGCTGGAGTAAGTCACGATATAAATGATGCATGGTCAGTTGGTTCAACCCTCGCTTATACTCGCGGTCAATACAAAGCAGAAAACAGTGATGATTGGTTAGAGCTAGATGCCACTCGTATCACACCACTTAAAGGCACGGCATTTGCTCAATATAATTTTGAGGGTGGTAGTAATATGCGCTTACAGGCGTTAGCTATTGGTGGCACAGACAAGGCACATAAAGAAAATGTAAAATCACAACCAGTCACAGGGTATGCAACCTTTGATTTATTAGGACAAGTAAAATTTGATAGTGGTCATTTTGATTATGGAATTTATAACCTATTAAATAAAGACTACAAAACGGTTTATCATCAAACAACTTATGGTCCATTAAACCGCTTGGATGCTAAGGGCACTACTTATGGTTTAAGCTATACGTTTGAATATTAATCACACTGACTTTGATTATTCACTCATATATACGAGCCACATAGTGGATAATTTTTTAAATAGCCAAAGTGTAAAGCTTTGGCTATTTTTATCTGTACTAGCTCAAACTTAACCTGACAGAGTCACCCAAATAATATGAAATTGTCAGCTTATATTTAAGCTAAATTTTTATTAGCCCAAATCTGTTTACCTTCAATAAGGTATTTTACGTCTAGATAAGGCATTACTCGATACAAGAGATATAGATACAAACGTATTTTGTTATTGTTTTAGCTTTTTAAATTACTTTTGTTAATGTAGGTACAAATTTTTTTAGACGCTTTAAAAAACCACCCTCGCAACTTGCAAAGGTGGTTTTTAAATAAATTAAAATCAAATTGTTATAGACAGTCTAAAATTCATACTTCGCTTTTATACCAAAGTTACGTCCAGGTCTGCTATATTTTTCAAAATTAACTGGTCCATAATATCCTTGTTTACTATTACCATTGACCTCTGCGGCCAACCAATAGGTTTTATCAAACACATTATAGACACCACCACTTAAGGTTAATGATTCCATAGGCTTCCACCAACCTGTTAGGTCCGCTAAAACGTAACCAGGGGTACGGAACTTAGTATCGTTTTCAGGATCAGCGCCTTTGCTTGCAGCACGCAATCTTAAACTACTGCCCCAGTCTTCACTAGGACTATAGCTTAAGTTAAAATTAGTAACCAATGGACTAATGTTGATTAATGGTTTGTCTTCTTTGCCATCAGAGCCTTTTTCACCCTTCATCCAAGTTGCACCTAGATTTGCTGTCAAAGCATCGTTAATTGCAAGGCTAGAATCAACCTCTATACCATATGTTTTTGCATCATCAAGGTTATAAGGAATATTAAAGTCACCTTTATTGCCGTTATATTCATCTAAAAATTTTTTAACGACAAAGTCATCATACTTTGTATAAAAACCATTAACTCTTAAGCTTCTCATATCGTTTGGTTCATAGATAAAACCAAGCTCAAAGTTTTGCGATGTTTCATCTTTTAGGTCGGGGTTAGGAATGTTAGCAAATGTACGTGGTGGTGGATGATAGAAACTAGTAAAGTTTATGTCATCAGCACTTTTAGAACCTTTAGCATAGTTTGCATATACCGTCGTTTTATCATTAATTGGCATTGATGCACCTAAAGATGGCAATACCTTGGTTTTACTGCCCTTAGGAATAAAATTTTGGAACTGTACAGCAGGGTTATTCTCATAAATATCATCTGATTTAGATGAATGTTTTTCATGTTCGACACGCACACCAGGCGACAAGACAAATCCGTTATTAAATCCAATATGGTCTTTACCATAAATATAGGTTGTATCTCTTTTTGTTATAGGTATCCGTCTATTGTATGAACCATCGACTTTACTTTGTCGTTTAAAATCAAATTCAGAGGACTCATACCCTAAACCCAATAACAAATGCTGATTAAGTGTTCCGGTTTCAATGTGTTTTTCGCCATCTACACCAGCAGTAAATAAATCATTTTTAAACAAACCTATATATTGCCCTTGACTCGTATTATCAATTTTTTGATATCCCAACAAGAAATTTAAAGCATCGGTTCCAAGTACATCCTGAAATTCACCTTCTACAGAGTAACGGCTGCGTTTAATTGGTTCGTCTTTACCCTCTCTTTGGTAGTATCGATACTCAGTCTTTCTTTTTTGATCAAAACGTTCGGCAGTGGCAATTAACTTACCACCAGTCACATCCATTTCGCCTTTAACCAGGATATTATCTTGCTCATACTCAATGTTATTGCGCTGTGTTTTATCCTCGTCATTGCCAGTGTTCTCATATTCATGAGAATCTCGTTTAGTATACATTACCATGCCACTAACTTTATCATTGCCAGCTGCAACTGTTAGCGTATTACCCCAACTATCATTTTTATCTGCATAGCTTGACTGCAATGATGCATATTTGCGGTTTTCGTCATCAATAAAATCACTTGGACGGTAGGTACGCATATTTACTGAACCCGCAAGAGCGCCACCACCTTGTTTAGGTGAGTTACGCCCCTTAACAATATCAATTTGTTTAATGGTATCAATTTCGTAAGGATTTAATTCACCACTATTATAAATACCATGTGCATATGAAAAGTTTTGAGGCTTTTTAATACCATCAATTTTTACTTCGGTATTGTTAGCACCAATGCCTCTAATATTAATATAGCGAGTATTACCATTGCCATCCAAATTTAAATCGATAGAAGTATCATTTTGCAATGCACTAGAAACATCAACAATCGAAGTATCGTTTTGTTTCTCCAGATTCATTGTTTTAGCATTCGGCAAACTACTATCAATACTATTTTCTGTAGTGGCAGTAATATTAATAGCAGGCAATTGTGCTGTTGGCAGCGTATCCGCTTGTGCGGCGTGTGCAGCAGTCAATAATAAAGGGGCTAAAGCCAAACTTAATGAGCTAAGCGCAAAGTTTTTTACCATAGTTTTTTGATTATTAAATGTTGTATTCATTTAATTACTCCAAGAGTTTACATAAAAAAGCTATTTAAAAATTGCCACAAGCATGTCAAATTAAAGCAATTAAAAAATAGGTAACAATGTTTCAGCATTGTAACGATAATGATTCTTAATTGCAATAATAATGATAATAATAATTATTTGTATTTAAATGATAAAATTGATACCATTGCCTATATATTGTTAAATCAACAATGTTTTTAACAAAAACCATCCAAGTTTTATTATGAGTACAAACAAAATGACCCCTATAGACACCAGTACAAAAAATACCGACCTATGGCAATCTTATGAGCAAGCAAAATCAGAATCAAAAATGTTGTTCCCTACTGAGGGCTCACAAAAACTAGGGGTAAGCGAGCTGGAATTGCTTTTAGCATCGCCAGATAGCCAATACCTTGGCAGTCAATGTGTTGATGCACTTAACGCACTCACCAAATTACCAACCGAAAAATTAGAAAGCATCGTCCGTAATGATTTTGCCGTGCATGAAAAACTTGGCAAGTTTCAAAACTTAAAGGCGGGTAAAAAAATGGGGATTATGCTAAATGTCGGGGGACTTGATTTACGTTACTTTATGAGTAAATGGAAACACATACTAGCTGTCACCAATACTAAAAATAACAAACGTGCTATCCACAGCATTCAGTTTTTTGATGGGCATGGCAATGCCATTAACAAGGTTTATTTAAAAAATATGGATGACCTACCCCATTGGCAATCCATGCTTGATGAAATCATAACAAGCATGGGCAACAATGCAGAGGCTAAAGTAATTGAACTTGACGCGCCCGAAGATCTGAAAGACTGGCAACTAAAAACACTAAGTGATGAAAACAAAAAAACACTGCATGAAAAATGGCTTGGTATGACCGATGTACACCAATTTTTTGGTATTTTAGCAGACTTAGAAATTGACAGAGCAAGCAGTTATATACAAGCACCTGAGGGCATGGCAACCAAGCTAAACCCACATGCATGTGAACAATTATTAAATTTAGTGCAACAAAAAGCATGCCCAATTATGATTTTTGTTGGCAACACTGGCGTGGTTCAAATACAAACAGGTACTGTTAAAACCGTCAACCGAATGGGTGATTGGTTAAATATTTTAGATAAAGACCACAACGACTTTACCCTACACCTTAAAGACAGTGGTATCTCACAACTATGGTGGGTTAAGCGCCCTATTGTGGATGGCTATGTCACTTGTATTGAAGCCTTTGATGATAAAGGGCGTACCATCGCAACCATTTTTGGGCAACGTCAAGAAGGCAATCCTGAACTTGATTTATGGGTTGAAATTACCGACCAAATTGCTAAAGACTACGCTGCATAGAATCATTTTTTATAACCTTTTTACTAACAGATTAAGTAAAAGTCCGATTTATTTGTTTTTAAAGGTAAAAGGGTAAATGAAAGGTTAATCAGCAATAAACTGTAATTTTGATAAAAAACACAACAAGCATCATATTATGAAAAACCCACTATCTAAAACCGCTAAAACTTGCTGTTATATCAGCCTATTTGCCATGGCAACCAGTTTAACGGCTTGTGACAAACCGATAAATGACGCAAATGAAGCTAAAAAAGAGCAAGCCAACGGTCACGTAAAAACTGCCGCCAACCAAGATGAATACCAACGTATTGTTGTGATGAGCCCAGATGTGGCAAACATTGTTATTAGCTTAGGTGCAATTGATAAAATTGTTGGCAAAGATGCAATGAACAAGCACCCAAAACTAAACCATGTGCCAGAAGTGGGGACGCATCGTAATATATCGCCCGAGTCAATTATTTCTGTTAATCCAGACCTTGTACTGGGTAGCCACATGGTGCAACCACAAACCATTTATAACCGTTTAGAGGGTTTGGGTCTAAAAGCCGTTAATGTTGCACCAAAAGCAGACATTGAGGTTTTTGCTCAAAGCATTGAAACTATTGGTAATTTAGTTGGTAAACCTGAAGAAGGTAAAAAACTGTCTACTCAATGGCTTGAGGGGATGCAACCAAGAGAACAAACCAAAACCCGCTATTTGTTGAGCTATGACGGAAGGTTTGTATCTGGCAAAAACACGGTGGCAGACGATCTGATAAAAAGGGCTGGTGGTATTAATGCTGCCTCGAGTGTTGAAGGCTTAAAACCATTATCTCGTGAAGGCTGGCTAGATGCCAACCCTGATGTCGTCATCATTGCTGACCACAACAAAGCCATTGTAGGTTCACAAAAACAATTTGCCAGCCGTCCTGAAATTGCAAATAGCCCAGCTGCCAAAAATGATAAAGTGATATTTTGGCCAGTGAGAGACTTTATGGTATTTGGTTTATATTCTCCTAACATTGTCGATAAGTTACACAAATTAGCACATGAATAAGCAACACCGCTTTCATTTAAATACAAGCCCTATCACCATCCGTAGTTTAAAGATGCTCGCCATTAGACCCAAAAAAATATCGCTATATCTCATGCTGGCATTGCTGTGCTGTGTTATCGCATGGTTTAGTTTGGGCATTGGCTTTGGCGAGTGGCATAATCCAAGCACATTAAACGAGTTGACTTGGGCACTGCGTTACCCACGTATAGCAAACGCTTTAATGGTTGGTATGGCATTATCGGTAAGTGGTTGTGCCTTACAAGCCTTGTTTGAAAACCCATTGGCAGACCCAAGTCTAATTGGTACATCTGGTGGTGCAGCCTTAGGTGTGGTGCTGGTTATTGCTTTTGGTATTGGGGGTATTGGCGTGCCTTTAGCTGCTTTTGCAGGCAGCATGCTGGTGTGCATTTTTGTGCTGGCGTTCCACCGTTTTTTGGGCGGTGGTCAAATGGGATTGCTAATTTTAGGCTTTATTATCAGTGCTTTTTGTGGTGCAGTCGTTAGCCTAATTTTATTTATGTCTGATGATATGATTTTACGCAGTGCCACCAACTGGCTATCAGGCAGCTTGGCAGAAGCTGGGTTTGTACCACTACGGTATGCACTTTTGGTTATGCTATTAGGTTTGATTTTGCTGTTACCAATGGGGCGAAAGCTGGATGCCCTTTTGCTTGGAGAAACCACCGCAACCACGATGGGAATAAACGTTGGCTTAACTCGTACCTTGGTTATTATTGCTTGTGCTTTGCTCACGGGCGGGGCTGTTTCAATATCTGGGATGATTGGCTTTATTGGTATGATGATCCCTAACTTACTTGCACTTATTTTTGGTGGTGGTAGAACGTGGCTAATGATATGGTCAGGTTGGTTAGGCGCAATGTTTATGTTGGTCATTGACAGTGCTGCTCGTCACATCGCTTATCCCATTGATTTGCCCATTGGTATTGTGCTTGCTTTGCTTGGAGGTCCATTTTTTGTTTGGATATTTTTACAAGGGAATCGCAGGTAATGAGCACATTATTTTCTATCGACTCTTTAAAAGTTGTACACAAACAAAAGGTTTTGTTGCAAACAAAACAGCTTGCCCTGCCCAGCAATCATATGATTGCCATTATTGGTGCCAATGGCGCTGGTAAAAGCACGCTAATCAACGCCCTTTTAGAACAAAATGGTCGCTGTCATGTCACCGGTAATATTAGCCATCAAGGACAACCTGTTAGCAAACTCATCCGTCGTGGTCAAGTTGCTTGGGTTGGTCAGCACGAAAAATACGAAGTGCCATTAACTGTTTTAGATTATTGCTTGCTTGGCATCATGCCTAATTTGGCTTGGTATGAAAAACCAAACAAACAGGCAATTGCAGAAGCAAAAAATTACTTAAATGATTTTGATTTGCTAAATTTAGCAAGCATGCGTGTACAAACGCTTTCAGGAGGCGAAAAACAACGCATGACCATGGTGCGTGCTTTAATGCAAAAAACCGATATTTTACTACTTGATGAGCCTACCAACCATTTGGATGTCAAACATCAACGCAAACTTTTTGCTTATTTAAAAAATCTGGTTAAATTTGGCAATAAAAGCATTGTGATGGTGTTGCACAGTTTAACTGATGCCTATAATTATGCCGATCATATTATTGCCATGGCAGATGGCAAGATTATTGCTACGGGCACACCTGATGCCGTAATGACACCGGCAACCCTTAAAAAAATGTACGAAGTTGATATCAAAGTTTATGACACCAAGGATGGTAAAGTCTTTGTTTAACTCTATTTATCAAACTGAATAAAAAAATATCGTTTAAAAGCCCATAAAAAAAACATAAGCTGATTGGCTTCAGCTTATGTTTAATCTAGTACCGTTTAAAACTCATAAAAGTTAATCAAACTTTTTACGAGGACGTCTTACAGGTTTATCACCATCTCTACCTTTATGTGGTGACTTTTTAAAGTCTCGTTTGTTGCGTCGCTCTTGATTCCCTCGTCTATCTTTACCACCGCTGCGCTTACGGTTATTTCCTTCCGATGCGCTGGTATCGGCATCCATTTGCTCAATTTGGCTTAATTTACCATTGATACGGGTTTTTTGTAGGTGCTTTAAAACCTCAGCTGGCATACCTTTTGGTAGCATAACATCTGTATGGTTATCACTGATGTTAATTGGTCCAATATTGTATCCTTCGATACCTGCTTCATTCGCAATGGCGCCCACAATATGCCCTGGCTTAATATTATCACGATAGCCAACACCAAGACGATAGTTTTCCATATCTTCTCGAGATACTCTGTCACCCTGATTTTCATCACGATCTTTGCGGTTTCTACGGTTATCTTTGTTTCTATCTCGCCCACGCCCTCGTCCATCTCTTTGACGAGAAGAACGTGATGACAAGGTTGCCAAGTCAATAGAAGCAACGGTATCACGCTTGCCTAATAGCAATGGTGAATTATTTAACGACATACTGGCAAGGGCAGCTGCGATGCTAATTAAATCTAGGTCATCATTTTGGTACATTTCTTCAAGCATTTGCTCTAAATACTCAAGATTCTTGTGTTCCATTTCACTAACAATGCGCTGCTTAAAATGCGCCACACGTTGGGCATTAATATCTGTTAACGATGGCATTGGGTACATAGGTATGGTTGTTTTTGTATCTTTTTCGATAAAACCAAACGAGCGACGATCACGTGGTGTCATTAACAAAATTGTTTTACCACTACGTCCAGCACGCCCAGTACGACCAATTCTATGTACATAAGACTCACTGTCATGAGGTAGGTCATAGTTAATAACATGGCTGATTCGCTCTACATCAATACCCCTAGCTGCAACATCTGTCGCGATTACAATGTCAATCATGCCCTTTTTAAGCTGATCAATCACTCGCTCACGTTGTTTTTGCTGCAAGTCACCATTTAGTGCTGCTGCTTTATGCCCACGATAATTAAGTTTGCTCGCTAATTCTTCTGTCATCGCTTTGGTGTTAACAAAGATGATGGTGGCATCTCTATCTTCAATTTCTAACAATTGACGTAACCCTGCCATTTTTTGGCTAGATTCAACACACAAATAAAACTGCTCGATAGTCGATGCTGTTTCTGCTTTTTTAGCAATCTGAATTACCACTTCATTTTTAAGATATTTTTCGGTAATTGCCTTAATTTGCGCTGGCATGGTTGCAGAAAATAACGCAATTTGGGTTTCTTGAGGCGTATGAGACAACACCCATTCCACATCATCAATAAAGCCCATGCGTAACATTTCATCCGCTTCATCTAACACTAAAGCTTGCAAGTTGTCTAACTTGAGTGTGCCTTTTTCCATGTGGTCCATTACGCGACCAGGGGTACCAACCACAATTTGAGCCCCACGTTTTAAACCATTAATCTGAGTGCGATAATCCGCACCACCATAGATAGGAAGCACATTAACCTTTGGCATAAATTGTGCATAGTCTTTGTAGGCATCTGCCACTTGTATGGCAAGTTCACGCGTGGGTGCTAATACCAAAACCTGAACACCTCGTAAGCTTAGGTCAATATTTTGCAAGGTTGGCAAAGCAAAAGCGGCTGTTTTACCTGTCCCTGTTTGCGCTTGCCCTAAAATATCATGGCGATTTAAAAGGTGCGGAATTGCTTGTGCCTGAATTGGCGATGGTTCGCTGTAACCAACTTTATTTAACGCGTCAAGAAGTGGTTGCTTTAGCCCAAGGTCGGCAAAGCTTTGTGATTGCTGTGTCATTAGAAGCCCTTATCCTATTGATAGATTCAAATAGATATGAATTTTAACCAATTGCTCCTCCCACAACTTTGCAAAAAACTTTGCTAAAGCCTATAAAACAATACACATCTGCTAAAACGTAAGATATTCAGCATTAACGGTCTAATAAAAAGACTAAAATTAGGTGAATAAATAGATAAATGTAGGCAAGAAACGCTGGTTCGATATAAAAAAATAAAGTGTGACAGATTATTGCCACACTACAAACAAGCCGCCTATTGTGACAGCTATTTTGTTTTTGTCAAACTTTTTTACTAAAAAATAAAAAGCCAGCAAGGTGCGGGCTATCATAAAAACATCATTTTTAATGCTTTGTTTTTAATCTTGCGTGTGGAAGAGCAAAAACAACTCAGTTAAATTACCCTCTATGTTGTTCGCCATTTGAGCCAGCAAATCTTCATCATGTCTCATAGCTTGTAACGTTTCATCATCTTCATCAATACCACTAAATATCACCATGGGTAAGGTTAGCATGGCAACATCGTCTTCGGTTTCATCATCTGCAAACCAGTCATGTGCTTCATCTGCATACATAGCATCTACAAAGCCAACTGACCAAGCAGAAATATCAGACTCGGGAGAATAGTCTACCTCTTCACTCCCATCGGCAAACGGTAACTCAATGGGTGATTCTGACTTTAACTGATTCATGATATCGACTTGCCAAGCATACAGCGCAAGTTTAATTGCATCGGTTAACTCGGCATCATTCATCTCAAAAAGTGCCAAATGCCAGTCTTTTAAAGGTTTACCAACAACCGTTGCTGTTAAAAACCCGTGGGTCGCAATACTATCCAGCCCAAATTGATTGGCATCTGAGTCTAAAAAACTAATCAGTTCATCATGTGTCATAATTATCTATATCTAAAAGTAGGTGCTTAATATCATCAAGTTAATTGTCAAATCCAACTTGGGTTATTTAGTCATCCAGGTCGTCATCATCAAGGCTATCTAGGTCATCTTCATCAAAATCTTCTAACTCTCGGGCTAGCCTTTTTTCTTCTAAAAGGTTATCAATCAACCTGCGTTTTTCGAGGCTGTTGCTATCATCTTTTTTTGATTCTGACTCTTCTGCTAACTTTGCATCCTTGTCTTCTTCGTCAAAGTTTTCGTCAAAATCGTCATCTATTTCACTCATCATCTACTCCAGTTGTTTTGTTTTTTTAAGCAGAAAAAAATCTAGCTAATTACTTTGGTGAATGAACTTTAATCCATTTTTACGGGTTCGTTCTATAATTTTAATGATTTTATATTTTTAGCTACCCAACATCAATACCGAACTTTGCATTTTATTGATACGTGTACAAATACTCTCGTCATCTTCTGTTACAAGCACCATATTTTTAGCATAGCTATTATTTGAGTCGCTTAATGGCATTAACTGCATATAAGCGTCAACTTCTTCATAAGCAGCAGATGAAACCATCATCAGTACGTCATTTTCTACTGCTTCGTGTTTTAAAGCATCTTGTAACGTATCTGCGGTTAGGTTTTGGCTAATACCAACTTTAACGGGCAAAGCCAAGTTGCTTAATTCAAGATTTTTTTGATATACAACGTGATTTAATTTTGTATATAAAATGGCAAGCATTGCTCCACCCAGCGCAATATTACTATGTTCAGTATCTGATTTTAACTCAACAAAAGCACCATTTTTATCAAAGCTCGGTTCATTTACTAGCTCTAATCCATGCAATATTGGTTGTTTAATTACCTCATCTACAGCACTGACTAACAATTGCGAGCATAAATCCAAATAGGGATATAAGTAGTCTGCCGACACAACTTCCAATAATTTGTTTTCATCTACAAATTGAATATGCACATTAATGTGATTGTTTTCTTCAGCTTCATCAACGGGTTCTTCATCTGTTATTAATGGGCTTTCTTGCTCAAATGCATGGTCTCTATCAGTGGTGTTGCTCATTGCCATGCTCATCGTGGTTTCATCATTCAACTGGTTTTGCTGAATTAAGTCATCCAACTCTTGCCCAATGTTATGCTGCTGTAAAACATCATTCCCTGTTTTGTCACTCTCTTCTTCAGTTGCTAGGTGGGTCAAAATGTCATCGTTGCCATTGGTTAACTCCGCAACATCGGTTTGTGTCTGCACATCTGTATTTTCTGCTTGGCTATAATAGTTACGATAATGCTCATGCACATCACGGCTAAGCTCACGTAACTGCTCTTTAGTTGGTCGAGCCACATAGCCATAAGCTAACCAAACTAAAAAGTGTAAAAGTAATGCCCCTAAGATGTACGGCCAAAGGCTTTTAAATACTTCACCTTTGCCAATTTGCTTCATGGTCACCAGCACTTCACCAATCACCGCATCTTCATTTTTAGCAAATGCACTAATCACATCCCCTTTTTGTAAAGGGGCATCTCCAATTTGTACCAATATTTGCTCATTCGCATCTTTTATTTGCAAAAGCGCAATATCGGCTTCATTAGAAAAACGGTTTGCCATAACCCCAAGGCTTACGCGATCTTGATAGCTAAGTGCTATCAATGAGTCATCAACCAGCTGGGCAACGATCCTTTCTCCCTTTTGTTGGCGTGTCTCATCAATTTGATTTTCGCTACCCACCACCATCAACAAGCAGTGCAAACAAAAACTGGTAAAAACAATAATGGCAAATAGCCCTTGCCTTGGCGCTAAATAGGTCATGATATGATAAACTTTGGTAATAAATCCTCAGCTATTTAAAAAGCATAAAATAGCTATTAAATATGCAAACATAGATGCAATAATATAACCAATTAAGCCCGCTAGCAACACAATATTAATGATATGATAGACAGATATTAAAAATTTGCTATTTTTTTTCAATTTTCGTTCATAACAAGGATATTTAACTGTGACAACATCCCAAACATTAAACGGCAAGCAACCGACTGTAACCATGTGGCAAACCGCATTTGATGAATGCCTAAACAAGATGCCTGTAACTAATGTCGTTAGCAAACAAGACTTGCCAATTTTTGCGGTCATTATCACAGCTAATATCAATGTAAGCGATGATGTAAACGATGATTTACAACAGCCTTTGACACAAAACATTGATAATTGGATAACGGCATGGGCGAATCAACAAGCCCAATGGGATTTGTTAAATGTAAACAGCTCAGACGCCGCTCAAGCAGCAAGCGCTTGTTTTGTATCCGATGATAAAAATAATGTCATAGAAAATGATCGTTTAACACCGATTGATACTTGCAAATATCTGCTTTACCCAAGCTCGGTTGATGCCATTAAGCATTTAAGTTATCCAGAAAAAATAACCGCCGCTGCTCACGTGATTGATGAACAAATAACGGCGATGTTACATGACAAACTTGGCAATCAATTTGACTGCCACATTTTACTTGCCAGCAAATTAACAAAGCCTCACAAATTAGCATTTTTTGATATGGACTCAACCCTCATTGAGCAAGAAGTGATTGTTGAGCTTGCAAAAGCAACAAATATTGGCGACAAAGTAAACGAAATTACTGAATCTGCGATGCGTGGCGAAATAGACTTTAATGAGTCTTTTGTACAGCGTGTTGCCCTTTTAAAAGGCACCTCAACCGAGGTGTTAGATGAAATCAATAGCAGCCTAACCTTATCGGCTGGCGCAAAAACCACGCTGGCAACACTTAAAGCAATGGGCTTTTATACTGTGCTTGTTTCTGGCGGTTTTACCTATTTTGCCAAGCACATTGCCAAAAAATTAAACATGGATGAGTTTCATGCAAATGAGCTAGATACGCTAGATGGTATGGTAACAGGCGATGTTGTACTGCCAATTGTTAATGGCGAAATGAAAGCTGCAATCGTCCAAAAAATTGCCCAACAAAAAGGGATTGCACTTTCTGAGGTGATTTGCATTGGTGATGGGGCAAATGACTTAGCCATGATGGCAGTCGCCGATATTGGGCTGGCATACCGTGCAAAGCCCATTGTTCAAGCTAAAGCAGACTTAGCCATTAACTGCACTGGGCTAGAAGGCGTACTCTATGCATTAGGCGTTAATGCACTATCACAAAAAAAATAATAACTAAATAACAATACCCACAGTTTTTACGAGAGTGGCAATGCAATCATCACAACAACAAAAACCTGCAAATAACTCAGCACTTGATTATCTCATCATTTATATAAAAGGCATCGCAATGGGTGCTGCTGATATTGTTCCTGGCGTTTCTGGCGGTACTATTGCCTTAATCGCTGGTATATACACTCGGTTGATATCAGCAATTAGCCGTGCCGACCTAAAAATATTGAAGATATGGAAAAATGGCGGACTAATTAACGGTTTTATTGATGTATGGAAATACATGGACGCCACTTTTTTGTTGGTTTTAGCCGCAGGTATTGGCACCAGTGTAATCACTTTGGCTGGATTTATTAGCCATATGCTAAAAAACCAACCTCTGATTATTTGGTCATTGTTTTTTGGGTTAATGCTCGCCACGGTGTTAATACTATTTAAAGAAATAAAAGACTGGAATATTAAGCGTATTTTGTTATTTATAGCAGGTTTACTGATAGCCATTGGCATTAGCCTTGCGCCAAACGTGACTGGAACACCAAGCCTACCCTATCTATTTTTTGCTGGCTCCATTGCTATTTGTGCGATGATTTTGCCTGGGGTATCTGGTTCTTTTATTCTTGTACTGCTTGGGGCATACAACGCGGTACTAACTGCCGTGCATCAAATGCAGCTTAGTGTATTAGCCACAGTTTTTACTGGTATGATTTGTGGCTTGCTGGCTTTTAGTAAACTGCTTAAATGGCTTCTAAGCCGATTTTATCAGGCAACTTTAGCACTGCTTACTGGTTTTATTGCTGGCTCACTGTTAAAAGTGTATCCTTGGCAAGTTGATGGACAATATTTTTTACCACAAAATTATCCTGATGGGGCACACTTAGTCACCGCTTTAATACTGATGATGATAGGTGCTGGTTTGGTTTTTATCATATCCCATTTAGGTAAAAACCAGCAATAAAATCAATATATAGTGGTTACATCTTAAGCAAGCACAACATATTGATTAGTACAATCTTTCAACAAGTGTAACTACTCTGTATTTTTTGTTACAAAAAATTACATTTTGTTAGGCTCTGTAATTACAGGGGTCAGATAACATTGCGACAAATATTGTCGTTTTAGTGAATTTACCCCCTTTTTATTATTGGCTAAAAAAGCCATAATAACGATTAGTAAACTTTGCAATGTTCAACAACTTATTAAGAGAATCATAAAATCTGTGAAGATTTTACTCAAAAACAATGAGGCAATGACCAATGTTAATGGCAATTTTTAGCAATATAAGCTTGGTATCAATCATCGGTTATTCACTGCTTGCAGTGGGTTTGATTGCGACCGCTCTATCTAGCCAAAGATATCTTTTATTATATACACTGGCAGGTATGAGCTATTGGGCACTTATTGAAGGATTACAATCAGGCTTAACGCGTATGCTCCCACTTTCGGATTGGAACGGTTATGTCGTGGCAATGTTAATTAGCTGGCTTCCTTTGGCTGGTTGGGTTATTTACCGTGGTATATCGGCACCCCAACGCCGTAAACGTGCTCAAGAGCAAGCAAAAGCCAAATACATTGAGCATACCCCCGTTTATAAAGACTACGAACCAAAATACCAATAATTATCTGCTTCAGTAATTTTCTGCTTATAAAAAAAATAAACCCCAAGCCTTAACTTGGGGTTTATTAATATATACATCGAACTGTTAATCAACCATTTTAGCAAACACTTTATCTGCTGCAGCAATGGTTGCATCTAAATCTTGTTGCGTATGTTCGCTAGACATAAACGCTGCTTCAAATGCAGACGGTGCTAAATAAATACCCTCTTCTAACATACCATGAAAAAAAGTGGCAAACTTGTTGGCATCACATTTTGTCATTTCATCAAAATTTTGTGGGGTATCACCTTCAGTAAAAAAGATACCAAACATACCACCTAAATGATTGCTACGAATCGCAATACCATGTTTTTCGGCAGCCTTATGAAAGCCCTCTAACAAATAGCTCACTTTATCTGATAACGCCTCATAAAATCCATCAACCGTTAATGATTTAAACATCGCTATGCCGGCTCTCATTGCCAGTGGGTTGCCAGATAAGGTGCCAGCTTGGTAAACGCCACCCAAAGGTGCCACACATTCCATGATTTCTCGCTTACCGCCAAAAGCACCAACGGGCAAACCAGCACCAATAATTTTGCCAAAAGTCGTCATATCTGGGTCAATACCAAAATGTGCTTGTGCACCACCAAGCCCTACTCTAAAACCTGTCATCACCTCATCAAAAATAAGTACCACACCATGCTTGGTGCATAGTTCTCTTAGGGTGTTATGAAACTCGTTGCTAGGGATAATCATATTCATATTGCCTGCAATGGGTTCTAAAATAATACAAGCCAGTTCATCACCAAACTTTTCAAAACAAGCTGTTAGGGCATCAATGTCATTATAGGGTAAAGTTAAGGTATGTTTAGCAAAGTCAGCTGGCACACCTTTTGAGGTTGGCTCGCCAATATCCAACATGCCAGAACCGGCTTTCACCAGTAAGCTATCACTATGCCCATGATAACAACCCTCAAATTTTACAATTTTGTCTCTTCCGGTATAGCCTCGTGCAACACGGATTGCACTCATCGTCGCTTCTGTTCCAGAGTTTGTCATACGTACCAATTCAATACTCGGGACGATTTCACAAATTTTATCGGCAATGGTTGTTTCAAAGGGTGTTGGTGCACCAAAGCTGAGTCCATCTTCAGCCGCTTGTTTAACGGCTTCAATAACAGGTGGATAGGCATGCCCTAAAATCATTGGTCCCCAAGAACCGACATAATCAATGTAGGCATTATCTTCAGTATCATAAATTTTACTGCCATTTGCTCTTTGGATAAAAATGGGAGTACCGCCAACACCAGCAAATGCCCTAACAGGTGAGTTTACACCACCAGGAATATGCTTTTTTGCTTGTAAAAATAATTGTTCGTTTTTAGTGCTCATGCGTGCTTACCTTGTATATGTGCCAAATAAAATAGTTAAAATGATTATACCTTGCTTTTGATAAATTAAAAAACCACCCAAGTTTAACTTAGATGGTTTCGTATTTATGGTTTAAAGATTAGTTATCTTCTAATTCTTCTTTTTCGCCTAGCTCATACAAAGCACCAGCACGACCAACAATAAGAGGATCGACACTACCAATTTGATTTTTGTCTTTATCAGAATATGGTAGTTTGTTAAGAACATAACGCATGGCGTTTAAACGCGCACGTTTTTTGCAGTCTGATTTAATAACAATCCATGGAGATTCTGTGGTATCGGTATTATAAAACATTGCTTCTTTGGCTAGCGTATAGTCATGCCACTTATCAAGCGAAGCCTTATCAATTGGCGATAGCTTCCACTGCTTTAGTGGGTGTGCTTCACGCTGTGCAAAACGGCGGCGCTGCTCTTCACGGCTAACTGAGAACCAAAATTTAACTAAGTGAATACCCGACTCAATTAAATGTTGTTCAAAGCCTGGTACTTGCTTCATAAAGGTTTCATATTGATCATCCGTACAAAACCCCATCACACGCTCAACACCAGCACGGTTGTACCAAGAGCGGTCAAACATCACCATCTCACCCTCAGTTGGTAGATGCTGTACATAACGCTGGAAGTACCATTGACCTTGTTCAGTTTCTGTTGGTTTTTCAAGTGCAATTACTCTTGCGCCACGAGGGTTTAAATGCTCCATAAAGCGTTTAATCGTACCACCCTTACCAGCAGCATCTCGTCCTTCAAATACAATAACTACCTTTTGTCCATGATCTTTCACCCATTTTTGCAGCTTTAACAGCTCAACCTGCAAATGGTATTTTTGTTTTTCATAACTTTTACGAGACAAACGATTTTTATAAGGATAACCACCTTCACGCCAATTACTAGAAAGCTCATCATCTTTCTTTTTGCCGGTACGAACTTGGTTTGCCAAGGCATGCTCTGCAAACAAGTCTTTTAACTTTAACAAATCATCTGGCGACGCATCATGAATTAATGCCTGCAAATGCTCAGAAATACCGTCAATGTTGCCCTCTTTTAAATCCTTTAAAATCACATCATTAATCACTTCTTTTGCTACGACAGTGGCTTTGGCTTCTTTTTTTCCTTCTTCGTGCTTTTCCATCGATTTTCTATCGGTTTCATAAGCATCAGTAACTTTTTCTGTGGTGTCTTTTTTTGGCTGTGTTGCCATAAAACTTTCTCCTTAAGTGATTGATTAAGCTGCCATAACAAATAATTGTTACCATAATATGACTATACGACTATTTGGCAATTTTTGCAATAATTTTGGCATAGAATTCGGCTATAAATAGCGTAATTTATCGACAAAAAAACAGCGACTTTTTAAACATAAAAAGTCGCTGTTTTAATAAGAAAAAATCTTACAAAACCACAGAGATTTTTATCCGTGATTAAGCTTTTTTAACAACAGATGACTTAAGCTTCATAGGACCAAATCCATCCACTTTACAATCAATATCATGGTCATCTGGTGCATCATGCAATAAGCGGATACTCTTTACTTTTGTACCCACTTTAATAACCGCTGATGAGCCTTTGATTTTTAAATCTTTAACCACGGTGACGGCATCCCCATCTTGTAGCTCATTACCAACTGCATCACGGATAATCAATGCTTCAGCTGCTGCAGCGGTTTCTTCTTGCGTCCACTCATGTGCACACATAGGGCAAACTAACAATGATCCGTCTTCATAAGTTAAGTCAGAGTCACATTTTGGACAATTTGGTAAGCTCATTTTATACCTCGCTTTTTAAATAAATTTAAATAAAATTGTTGGCTGGGTTAAATTGCCCCTATTATAAACGATTTATAATGCGTTTTATATTTTTAGTGGTGCTTAATAATAAAAGAAAGTGATTGAAAATTTGTACTTTGCCATTATCATGTAAAAATACATAATTAAATAAAATAATGAGTAGGATAATTTTTATGTCCAATAACCCACAATTTAGCCACTTTTCACTTTCTGGTATCGATGCCCCTAAATTTTTAACTGGGCAAATTACTTGCTCAGTTGATAAACTAAACCAGCATTATCAAGCGACTGCCATTTGCAACTTAAAGGGGCGTGTACATTTTGGTTTATGGATTGCCAAAGTCGCTGATGCGCAATTTGACATAGTACTCAGCCATGACTATACCGAGGATTTTATTGCTCATATCAAAAAATATGGGGCATTTTCAAAAATTGAAATTGGTGAAGTGGCTGATATTTATCCTTGCATCATTGATGATGAAACAACGTTTAGTACAGATAAAAACTTTGATACCGATGAGCAAAATAACCAATGGCAGATTGCTAGCATAGCCAGTGGTAACTATTGGATAACCGCAGCTACTCAAGCGTTATTTCAACCGCAAGAGTTACGTTTACACCAACGTGGCGGCGTAGATTATGATAAGGGCTGTTATTTAGGGCAAGAAGTCATTGCTCGCATTTATTTTAAATCTGCACCAAAATCGTTTTTACATCGTATTAAAGCAAATGGTGAGTTACCAAAATTTGGCACAACGGTTGGTGAAAAAGGCAAAATACAAGTTGTGAGCGCTGTTAAAATTGAGGCAGGTTTTGAAGCCTTGGTAATTGGTAGACCAGATATGATTGCTGAAGACAACAACTTACAAATTTTGCCGTTACCTCCCGCATTACAAGAGGATGTGGCTCGTCACTAAAAAAATTTTGCTTCTTAACATCATATAAAAAGCTCACAAAGGTTGTTGTGAGCTTTTTAATTACTCGTTACCGCCTATCACTCAATCACCTCTGTCACCAAAGTCGGTAATACAAACGCCCCACCAGCGGCAATACCTTTGCACATCCCCGTATTAAATTCTTCGACTTTTATAAACTCCATACCTCTGTTAGTTTTTGCCCATCGCCAGCTGGCGCCATTCCAGCAATCACCAATACCACGATCTTTGTGTGATAAAGATATAACACCCTGTGAATAGCTGACACCGCTGTCAGTAACAAGTTTTACCTGATAAGGCGGCTTATCATTCATCACCCAAAAGCCTGTACCAAAGTTGTACGCACCCATCCAACAGTCATGTGATGCAAGCAACTTATTCTTATCTAGCCGAGTAAAATGCCAACCTTTAAAATCCCTATTAAAATCAGATTCTTCTTCTGTCAACAAGTTGCAATAATCACTGGTCTCATAGCTATCTGTTGTCCTTAAAGTCGCAATGGCAAGATTATCCATTTTACTTTCAAGCTTAGCAAATAAAGCATCATCGCTGTCACGCTGCATTTTTTCATCATCAATCGTCACAGCATGCACAACAGGTGTGGGCAATGCAGGCAGCACCGAGCTTTCTGACTTATTGCCTCTTTTAACAATCGCACCTTTTGTATCAATACGTCCCTGTACTTCGTCCATTTTAAGAAGTACCGCGGTTGAGCCTTTGTCAGATACTTGATAATGATAACAATCAACGACAAACTCTATCTTGCTAGAAGTTGGTAGGGTGTTTATCAACTCATGAGTCTGCTTGGTGGTTAGTTCATAACTATAATCCTCTTTATCAGGAGTACCTAGCGAACCAAAACTTTTGTCATTGATAGTTATAATTGGCGATGTCAGTTTACAATTAGGAATTTTTTCGGCATCTTCCATAAAGTACGGGTCGTCACCAAACATCACATAGGCACGTACTCGCTGATTTGCTCCTGCGTTGCGTTTAAGCATAAGAGCCACTGGGTTACTGATTTGATTATCATCTGTATAATCATCTTGATAGCCTACTGCTCGACAGGTACGGGTGTTATCGCACACCAATTGCCAATTTTTATGATAAAAGTCAAATGATTCTGCATGAATATTTGTCGCCCCCACATTCGCTTGTGCTGATATCAGACATGTTGCAGATAGTGTTAACGAGGCTAAAACGAATCTTTTACTGTTTAAATTTTTCATAGCCAGCCTTTTATTGTTTATGAGGTAGACTGCCAGTCTAACATAGATATAGTTAGGGATTTTTTGTTTGTATTTCATTATGCAAGCAACCGCCTCTAAACAGTTAGGCTATGCTTTTGCTTTTATTCAATACCGCTGCTATCAGGGCTATGTCGGGTTTTAGTTATATGGTTGGATAGTTTTGGGGTGAAGGTTTTTCTGGGCAAGATGACGAGCCTACGGTTTCTGGGTGGTTTTATAAATTGGTGCGTGGAACGCAGCACCCTATGCAATATTTTTTGTCACAACCCGCTGATTGGCTTAGACAAAGTGATGAAGGAATCTTTTTTATCACATGAGGAACAAATAAGTTAAGGGCTAACTTGTAGCTATTGCAAAATATATACGGTAAAAAAAGACAATATAAGACTAAGCCTTTTTAGCAACCATAACCGCTCGCATTGGCGCAGGATGATTTTCTACCGTTTTACTGGCATCATTTGGATCTAAAAAGTCTGATAATGATTGATAATCCATCCATTCAGTTGATCTTTGCTCTTCCAAAGATGTAACATCTTTATCCACACAACGCACATCTACAAAGCCTGCTTTTTCTAACCACAAACTTAACGCTGCAACAGATGGCAGAAAATACACATTATTCATTTTTGCATATCTGTCTTGTGGCACAAGCACGCTGGTTTCATCGCCTTCAATTACCAAGGTCTCTAACACCAGCTCTCCCCCTTTTTTAAGTTGCCCTTTTAACAAGTTTAAATGCTCAAATGGCGAGGCACGATGGTATAAAACGCCCATGCTAAATACGGTGTCAAATAGCTGTGATTGCTTAGGCAAAGCTTCTAAAGGGACTGGTATATAATGCGTGCGGTAATGACCTTGTTCGTTCGCATCGGCATTGCCAACAAAGTGACGAACCGCCATAAACTGATGATAAAATAAGCAAGATGGGTCAATTATAAAAACTTGCTCCGCTCCCATGCCAGCCATACGCCAACCATGATAGCCTGAGCCACCGCCTACATCCAGCACCCGTCTATTTTTTAAATTTGATAAATGCGGCAGCACGCGTTGCCACTTAAAGTCGCTACGCCACTCGGTATCGATATAAACTTGGTTATGAGTGTTACCAATCTCAAAAGGGCCTTTACGCCATGGCATGAGCTGTTTTAATAATGCCTCGGTTTGTTTTTGCTCGGCAATACTCCAGTCGAGGTTGATACTAATCGCATTAGCTGACAAGTTTACGACCCTATTATGATGCGCCGTTATGGTGGGCAATCGCTCAACGGCTGATAAATAAGCCGGTGCATGAGCATAGTTGCTTTTGTTTTTAATATCATAAAGCCATTTTGGCAAACAAGCCAACCATTCATTAGCTACCGGATTTTTTTGTGCAATAGCATGCAAAGCAAGGAATAACTCACGTTCTGCTGTTGGGATTGTTTTCACTTTTTTGCCCTTGTAATGATATTTTTTAAAACGATAATAATTATTTAAATGCCACAATTGATGCAAAATTTAAAAAAGTAAACCAAGTCATGCTGCGTTCAAAACCAGCTTTGGCAAGCCTGTCATGATGCTGTTCCATTGAGTCTGTAATAAGTACATTTTCTAACGCTGTACGCTTGCCACTAATTTCTAGCTCACTATAGCCATTGGCACGTTTAAAGTCATAATAACGCTCAACCCGCCATGCATCATCTTGTTCATTATTTAAGTGCGTTTTTTCGGTAAGGATGAGTATCCCCCCTTCTGCAAGTGCTGCATAACATTTTTGCAGTAACTTTAATCGGCTATTTACAGGCAAAAACTGCAAAGTTAAATTAATCACAATCACATCACAAGGCTCAAAATCAAGCTCACAAACATCTGCCGTTATGACCTCAATATCATGTTTTGGATAATGCTCATCAAGTAAAGATTTTGCTTTTTTGGTCATAGCAGGCGAGATATCAATGGCTTTTATCGCCACTTCATTACTATTAAAACCATTTGCTTGTTCATTAAGCAATGCCATTGTGGCACCACCTAATGAGCAACCCAAATCATAAATCCGACTTACTTTTTGCCCATGCTCATTAGTTTGACGAAACCCGCAATGGCGACGTGCTAAAATTGGCAACATAGATAAAACTTGCCCATAGCCAGGCACACTGCGGCGTATCATATCAGGAAAGCAAGCAACAACTTGCTCATCAAAGCTAAAGCGGCTTGCTTTATCTAACGGTGTGGTAAAAAGGGTATCATGCTTGGGTTTAAGGTTATGATTGGCGTTTGTCATTATTGATATAAAATTGGTTGTAAATATTGGGATATTTTATCACTTTCAGGATTAGAAATAAAAAAGAAGCAGCCACACGGCTATTTTAGGTATAGAAAGGTTTTAATGGCCGTCTCATTACTATTATTTAATCAAACCGTATTTATCACTAAATATTTATGTTTTTAAAATAAAGCGGATACCGCATTGAGGTTTAATGTGCGTTGGTTTTGATTTGGCAAAACGAATGATGTAACGGGGATAACGCCCCTAACAGCGTTGGTAAAAAATAAAGCAGAAATTTTAGATAAATCTGAATCTTGTAAGCAGCGCTCACTAACCTTATCGATTTTTTCCATCAGTACCTGACGCATAACACCGTTGACACCTGATTTATCAACTGGCGGGGTGTACCATGTTACTGCAGTTGCTTCATCCTTGTTTAGCTCATCGTTGCTTAGCTGATAAAACACATTGCTCATGGTTCCTTCAATCCAATTACCATTGATATCCTGCACCAAACCTTCTCCAAAGGTTGTTGCATTTGCTGTTTGTTGAGCAATATTTAATTGCTGTAGCTCGCCTGCTGCCAAAACATTATCTAATCGATTGAGCGTTTTTAGCCCTGCAAGCATTGGCGGTACACAGGCAATTTTAGCATCTAAGCAAGTCACCGCTATTGGTTGTTGGATAACAATAGAATCTAAATTTAAAAGGGCATGATAAGATGGCATCTGCCTAGGCATGGGCTTGATATAAACGTCAGCATGCCCGTTTATAAAGCCATATCCTGTCACTTTTTGAGATTTGCGAGTCACAACCATTTTTAAAATGCCTTCGCCTAGTTGCTCAGCACTTTTTTGTAATTGTTGCATTACTTTATCAGCATCTAAAGTAAGCTGTAATGCCGCTGCGTGCGTTTTTAGGCGTTTTACATGGTAGTCTTGCCACAAAATGTTTGCCTGATACACACCCATAGTACTAAAAAACCCATCTCCATAAGCCAAACCACGATTGTTGATAACTTCATATCCATTAAAAGTATCAACAAGTTGGTGATCAGGCGTTATGAGCTGGGTTTGTGACATAGTGGACTGCCTTGTTTATATTTTTTATGTTTAATTGTATATCTACAGTAGCATTAAAGTTGTTACTGCAATACACAAACCGCCATAAAAAATATTAAAAATCACTACCCCAAACAGGCACAACCGCTTGCATTAACGGTTTTAACAGCTTGATGTTGCAAGCAAAAACAGAACCCGTTTTCATCGCTTCATGTGCGCCTTTGTGGTCTACTACCACACCACGTGCTTCATTTACAATCAACTCACCGGCTGCAATATCCCAAGGTTTGATAGACATTTCAAAATAGCCATCAAAACGCCCCGCGGCTACATAACATAAATCTAGTGCAGCAGAACCTGTACGACGAACTTGTCCACCCATTTCACAAATTTTAGCTAGGCTGTCAAAATGTTGTTTAATAAATGGCTTTACATCTTCACCCACTTTGCGCTCATAAGGGTGACCAGTTGTAAAAAATGCACCATTGATTTCTTTACGGTCACTCACTTGCAAACGACGTTGGTTTAACATTGCCCCTTTACCACGGCTAGCAGTAAACAGCTCATCTTTTACTGGGTCATAAACCACAGCGTGTTGTGTTACACCCTTGTGCTGTACAGCGATTGATACACAAAAGTGAGGATAGCCATGCACAAAGTTATGAGTACCATCCAATGGGTCAATCACCCAACACCAATCCGCATCTTCACCTTTGCCCTCTTGCAAACCAAACTCTTCACCCAAAAATGAATGATTTGGGTAACTTTGTTTTAGCATTTCAATCGTTAGCTCTTCGCTATAACGGTCGATACGTGTTACAAGACCATCTAGCCCTTTTGACTCAATATTAAGTTCAATTTTATGACGATTTTTATGAGCGTTAAGAATTTCACCGCCCACTTTTTGGGCAGCACGTGCTGCCATAACAACCATTGGTTCCATAGGATTTCTCTATTTTGATAAATGAAGATAAGTTTAGAAAAAAAATTTAACTGAAGACATTATAACGTTTTATTGAACAATGCTAAAGCACAAACGAAGAAGCAACTTAAATCAAAAAGTAAGTTAGTCGC
The DNA here is from genome assembly GCF_051097895.1 of Psychrobacter sp. HD31. Taxonomy (GTDB): domain Bacteria; phylum Pseudomonadota; class Gammaproteobacteria; order Pseudomonadales; family Moraxellaceae; genus Psychrobacter. The sequence goes on along the minus strand of NZ_CP142525.1, from coordinate 2,063,762 downwards.
TTTAACACACCGGCAACATCAAGCTCACAATCAGCAAGTTGTTCTGAATGGCTAGCATGTGCAATGAATCGATCAGGGATACCCAAATTAAGTAAAGTCACATCTGCCTGAATACTCACAAGATATTCATTAACCGCACTACCTGCACCCCCCATCACAGCATGTTCTTCTAGCGTAACAAAATGCGTCACACCCTCATTCATAAGCTGGGTAATCATTGCCGTATCCAATGGTTTTACCCATCGCATATTAACCACAGTGATTGCCACATTTTGTGCGACAGCAAGTTTTTGTGCAACAGCATCGGCTGTTTTAACCAAAGTGCCAAACGCTAAAATAGCAACTTTTTTATCAACCTTAGCATTATTATAGGAGGATTCCACTTTGGCTTTACCCACCGCATAGGTTTTGGCAGGTTGGCTAATTTCTACCCCCACACCTTTACCACGAGGGTACCTGACCGCAGCAGTGCCTGGATATTCATAACAAGTATTTAGCAAGTGATAACATTCGTTTTCATCTTTTGGTGCCGCAATAACCACGTTTGGTAAACAGCGCATATAGGCATAATCAAACACGCCAGCATGAGTTGCACCATCTTCGCCAACCAAACCTGCACGGTCAATTGCAAAAGTCACATCAAGGTTTTGCAACGCCACATCATGCACTAATTGATCATAACCTCGTTGCAAAAAAGTTGAATATATCGCAACTATTGGTTTAACACCTTGCGTTGCCATGCCTGCTGCTAAAGTAACTGCGTGTTGCTCTGCAATGGCAACATCAAAAAATCTGTCTGGATATTGGCGAGCAAATTCAGTCATGCCAGAGCCTTCTTCCATAGCTGGCGTGATGGCTAACAGCTTATTATCCACCTTTGCTTTATCGCAAATAAATTGCCCAAATACTTCACTGTATTTTGGAATCGCTTTAACTGCATCATCTGCATTGGTTTTGGCCTGTTCTGGTGAAGGTAACTTGCCAATAGCGTGATATTTAACGGGGTCATCTTCTGCAGGCGTAAACCCTTTACCTTTGGTGGTATAAACATGAACAAGCACAGGGCCTTTCACATTTTTAGCACGTCCAAGTACACGCACAAGTTCTGGCAAGTCATGCCCATCAAAAGGACCAAAATAACTAAAGCCAATCGCTCTAAATATATTATCCGCACTAATCGGCACATCTTGACCATCATTAAAAAATGGCTGACGAGAACGACTATTGAACCCCAACATATCTGGTCGAATGGCAATCTTTGCTTGACCATGCTCATCAATATCTATTTGATAACCTGCTTGCCATAATGCCGTTAGATGGCGAGTGAATCCACCCGTAGCGCAAGAGATAGACATGTCATTATCATTGAGCACAACAAGCAAATCCGCATTTTGCTGTACCGCATCATTCATTGCTTCAAACGCCATGCCCCCAGTCATTGCGCCATCCCCAATCACACAGGCAACCGTTGCATCAATGTGTTGATAACGCATGGCAACACTCATACCCAATCCGGCAGAAATGGCAGTCGATGAGTGCCCAACACCAAAACTATCATATTCAGATTCACTGCGTTCAGGAAACGCTGTCAAACCATCTTTAGAACGAATGGTTGGTAGTTGTTCACGCCGACCCGTTAACACTTTGTGCGCATACGCTTGATGCCCAACGTCCCAAACTAATTGATCTTTTGGCGTGTTTAATAAATGATGCAAAGCAATGGTTAACTCTACGGTGCCAAGGTTTGCACCAAAATGTCCACCACTAACCCCGGCTGAATATAATAAATACTCACGCAATTCATCTGCTAAAGTTAATAATTGTTTTGTGCTTAATAACGTTAAGTCATCAGGGCTATTAATTGTGTCTAAAAGTGGCGTAGAAGGACGCGTGCGAGGAATCTCTGAAAAGTTTTTTGGCTGTCTTTTAGTCATCATGTTGTCTGAGTTATTTGACCCATTCATCTTTAAAGAAGCAAGATCCTGTTTATCTGAGCCATTTTTATCATATCCGATATTGGGCTCAATATTGGGTACATTATGATTGGTTTTGTTTAACTCTGTCTGTAAGATAGACGATTGTTGCATGACCTAAAAAACACCTAAAATACATACTATCTGGCGTAAGTATTTTCAACCACACTTTTTAACAGCTAATCTTTAGTTAACGTTATAAAGGTGCACATTAAAAATAAAATGGCTTGATAGCAAATTAATACATAGTTTTAAAATAGTCTGTAATAATAGCACCTTTTTACCATTAAGCCTAATCAACCAACTGTCAATTTATGGATTTTTTATGAATTAACCGTTTTTCAATAAAATCAGGTATAATCTTGCCTCCTAAGTCATTTAAAACCTATAATTTGTCCCCATAATAGTAGGTCTGTTCATCACTTTTTTTATCAAAAAACTTTGAGTTGTTTATGCCTTACCAATTTACCAGCCAAGCCAAATTACCTACAAGACATGGCGAGTTTGATATTCATGTTTTTATAGATTCAGAAGCACCTGATGACAAGCAAGAACATGTTATGTTAACGGTTGGTTTACCACGAAATGACGAAAACTCAACAAAAACACCCCTGATTCGCATCCATAGTGAGTGTTTAACTGGCGATGCTTTTAGCTCGCTTAAATGTGATTGCGGACCTCAATTAAACTCTGCTATGCAAATGATTCAGGCACATGGCTGTGGTGCAATTCTTTACTTGCGTCAAGAAGGTCGTGGTATCGGGCTGGTAAATAAAATTAGAGCGTACGCCCTACAAGATCAAGGGCATGATACATTAGATGCCAACCTAATGCTGGGTTTGCCTGCCGATGCACGCACCTATGAAATGTGTAAGCCCATGTTAGACCATGTAGCTGTCAATACCGTAAATGTGCTCACCAACAACCCCAATAAAGTTAAATACTTAACCGACCTTGGCATTAAAGTAACAGAGCGTATCCCGCTGGTTGTTGGCGTCAATGAATATAATTCAGATTATTTAAGTGTCAAGCGTGACCGTATGGGACATATGTTGAATGAGGATTTAGATGGTAACTCAGTCAACACATCTCATACCGAAAATTAATATGTTTTAACGCCCACATGTTTAATTCACTCATACCATCATAGTATCAGTCATATGAATCAAAATTTATCTTCTCAGCTCCAAACTGTCCGTGTTTTTTTACTCGACCTACAAGCGCGTATTTGCCAAGCATTAGAAGCACAAGAAACTGAGGGCGGTGGCACAGCAAAATTTATTGCTGATGACTGGCTACGTGACCCAAATGGCACAGACAAAGATGGCGGTGGTCGCTCCTGTGTATTGGCTGATGGCAAGGTTATAGAAAAAGCTGGCGTGATGTTTAGTCATATTCATATAGACCACTTACCTGCCAGCGCAGCCGAACGCCATCCTAAATTAGCTGGGCGTAAAGCACAAGCCATGGGCGTCTCTTTGGTGGTGCATCCAACCAATCCAAACGTCCCAACCAGCCATGCCAACGTACGATTGTTTGTGGCCGAAAAACCAGGCGAAAAACCAATTTGGTGGTTTGGCGGTGGTTTTGATTTAACGCCGTTTTATCCAGTTAAAGAAGATTGTGTACATTGGCATGAGGTTGCCTACGATTTGTGTAAACAATTTGGGAAGGCGGTTTATCCTAAATTTAAACAATGGTGTGATGACTATTTTTATCTCAAACATCGTGATGAACAACGTGGCATTGGCGGTTTGTTTTTTGACGATGTAAACACCCAAAGTATGGGCTGGAGCTTTGATACCTGTTTTAAATTTATGCAGGCAGTTGGTAATGGCTACATAGATGCCATCATCCCTATTTTTGAACGCCGCAAAAACACTTCTTATACACCAGCACAACGTGAGTTCCAGCTATACCGTCGTGGACGCTATGTAGAATTTAACCTTGTTTATGATCGCGGCACTATTTTTGGTTTACAAAGTAATGGACGCATCGAGTCCATATTAGTCAGCATGCCACCTCTTGCCAGTTGGGCATACTGCCATATCCCTAAACAGGGCACACCTGAGTATGCGTTAACAAACGAGTATTTAAAACCAAAAGATTGGCTAAAACAGTAAGCAAACACTTGGTTTTACACCCGAGCCTGCCCAACAAAATTGATTTGATACAAAAACAATAATAAAGCTGACATTCAGCATCAATTTTGATATGTTAATAACATCTGTTATTGATAGCAGGTTATGGCTACTTAAGTTATGCTTACTTAAAAAGCAATCCAGCATAATAGCCTCGCCAAAATATACGTTAAAACAGGATAAAACAATGAATACATTAGCCAGCCTAAAAACGCTAGCCACCTCTGCATTGATTGCTTCTACCTTTTCCCTAATTGCCTGTGGTGGATCTGTAGACAATAAAACAGCTTCAGATAATGAAGCTTCCGCCGGTAACATAAACCCTGTAGACGCCCGCCAAGCAACCATGCATGACTTAAACGATGCAATGGGGGTTATGGGCAATATGATTAAAAATCCAGATAAATTTGATGCAAATACCTTTAAAAAAGAGGCTGCCTTTTTAGCAGAAACATCAGAAAAATCATGGGAACACTTTGATGACCAATCGGCAGGTGCTGGTGGGTCTACCGAAGCAGTTTGGAATGATAAAGAAGGCTTTGCAACTCAAATAGAAATGTTTAAAGCAGTATCGGCAGGGCTAAATGACATCGCACAAAATGCTAAAAGTGTAGATGAAGTTAAAACCGCATTTGCAGGGGTTGGTGCTGGGTGCCAAAGCTGCCACACAATATATAAAGCGGAATAGATAACTAAAAATACATTAGCCTTTTATCTAGAAAAAAAATCAACAAATCATTTGGCTTATGTTAAGAAACTGATAAATTAAGATAGGGTGAATTCATAACAAACTCACCCTATCTCTGCCCTATCATCTGTATTTTGCGTTATGTTTAGCATGGCTATTACTATGCGGCACCATACCTATTTTAACTAGCACGCAAAAGATGTTAGACCATGTTTTCTGCTTGCACAATTTCTATCCAATAGCCATCGACATCCTTAATAAACGCCACATTTTTCATATTGCCATCTTCTGGGCGTTTAACATATTCAACACCATTGGCATCAAACCAGGCGATAGCTGCTTCATAATCGGGTACACTAAAGCAGATGTGCCCAAAACCTTGCGGTTTAGCATTGCCATCATGGTAAGAAAAATCGGCTTGCGCTTCAGTGCCATAATTATAAGTAAGCTCTAAAATTCCACGCTGACGAAATGTATAAATTGCTAATTCTTTGTCATCTTTTGGTAGATTATGACGTTCTTCTTCTGTCAGCTTTGCTAAAAAATACAAATCAAATGCCATTTGAGGAAAACGCTTGATATGCAATAGCGTCATGCCCAAAATTTTAGTATAAAATGCTAACGATTTTTCAGGATCTTTTACTCTTAACATCGTATGGTTAAAAATAAAGCCGTTACTCTCTACAGGCGTATCATCCAAAATGTTCACTTTTAATACACTGTTTGATTGTTCGTAATTATTCATATTTTTTAAACCTAATGTTATTAATCAATTATTCAAAAACTTCACTTTACCTGTTTTTAAATCATACTCTGCACCAACTACCAGCAATTCTCCACTATCCACCATGTCTTCAATAATCCTTGAACCATGCTTTAACTGACTAACCGACATACGAACATTGGCACGTACTGATCTATCAATAAGCATATTGATATCGACTTCTTCGCCACTTGCGGCAGCAATCTCATGCAGGTTATACACACTTGGGCTAATTCTATCAACAATCGAGCGAATGTTTGGCGATTGCTTTTGTTCTGGGTTCATCAATGCCTCTACACAGGCTGTTACAGCACCACAATGGCTATGCCCAAGCACTACAACCAAACGTGTGCCAAATTTTTCGGCAGCAAATTCAACAGATCCAATTTGCGAGGGTGCCACCACATTGCCCGCTACACGTATCACAAACAAATCACCCAAACCTTGGTCAAAAACCAGTTCAACAGGCACTCGTGCATCCGAGCAGCCTAAAATAATGGCAACAGGGTTTTGCTCATCAACCGAAACAAGTTTGGGAGTGGTTTGTATTAATCCATCTTTATCACTTAGGCTTGCTACGTATCTGTCATTACCTTCTTTTAACATTGACAAAGCTTGCTCGCCAGTTACTTTACTCATTCTTCTATTTCCCTTTTATGGTATCAATTCATTGCTTAATATTGAGTGAACAAGTGTAAATATTACACTACAACTACTATCTGTCAATCTGTAAAAAACCACATAAGTCATAAAAAAGACCACCTTTTGGCAGTCTTTTATCATCATTGCTAATTATTTATTTTGGGCTCACCATTTCTTCTGGCTTAACCCACTCATCAAACTGAGCTTCTGTCATTAATTCAAGCTCAACAGCAACTTGTTTTAATGTTTTGTTTTCTTTGTAGGCAGTTTTAGCGATTTTAGCCGCATTTTCATAACCAACAAAGCGGTTTAATGCGGTTACTAGCATTAATGAATCATGCAAGTAATGGTCAATTTTTTCGGTTACTGGCTCAATACCCACAGCACAGTTATCATTAAAGCTGTTACAAGCATCGCCTAGTAGCTTGATAGATTGCAGTAGATTATAGCAAATAACAGGCTTAAATACGTTAAGCTCAAAGTTACCAGATGCACCCGCTAAATTGATGGTGGTGTCATTACCCATAACTTGAGACACAACCATTGTCATTGCCTCTGATTGAGTTGGGTTAACCTTACCTGGCATGATTGAAGAACCTGGCTCATTTTCAGGAATCTTAATCTCACCAATACCACAACGAGGACCAGAAGATAACCAACGCACGTCATTAGCAATTTTATTTAAACTGGCAGCTAGTGTTTTTAATGCCCCTGAAGCAAATACTTCTGCATCACGAGCAGCCAGTGCTTCAAACTTGTTAGGCGCAGTGACAAATGGTAAACCCGTCAACTCAGCAAGTTGCTCAGCTGCCTTAACCGCATAGTCAGGGTGAGAGTTTAGACCAGTACCTACTGCTGTACCACCAAGTGGTAATTGATACAAACCTTGTAAGGCATTGTCAATACGCACAAGTGCTAAGTCGAGTTGAGCCGCATATCCACCAAATTCTTGACCCAAAGTCAATGGCGTGGCGTCTTGTAAGTGTGTACGACCAATTTTTACGATGTCTTTAAATTCCTCTGCTTTAACATTCATGGTATCACGTAAGGCAGTTACCGCAGGGATTAACAAGCTGTTAATCTGACGAGCGGCTGCCACACGAATGGCAGTTGGGAAGCTGTCGTTGGTTGATTGTGCGTGGTTAACATGGTCATTTGGATGTACTGGTGCATATGAGCCACGTTCTTGACCTGCGATTTCATTAGCACGGTTGGCAAGTACTTCATTCATGTTCATGTTTGATTGCGTACCAGAACCTGTTTGCCATACCACTAACGGAAATTGGTCAGTCAAGCCACCATTAATAACTTCATCAGCTGCTTGAATAATAAGGTCTCGTTGTTGTTCTTCGATACGACCAAAGCTAGCATTGGTCAAGGCAGCTGCCTTTTTTACCATCGCCATCGCTTCAATCATTGGACGAGGCAAGGTTTCACCACCAATTTTAAAGTTTTCACGGCTACGCTGTGTTTGAGCACCCCAATATGCTTCTGCTGGCACGTGCATTTCACCCATGGTGTCTTTTTCAATACGAGTTGTCATAACTGTTCCCTTAGTAGATTAGAGGATTTATACTTTGTTCTGGCTCGCTGTACCAAAATGCAAGCCTTTACATTACCCTAGTAATAGAGATATGCTAGAGTTCACTAAACATTTTAGCACTTATAAGCATTATTTTTAACAATAATATTTTTATACATTTGACCGATTTTATATGAAAATACAGACAAATCTATATGTTAATCGCAAATACATCACTAGCCAGCGACGTGCATTATCGCCACATCAACGGCAAAATTATGCACAGCAGGCAAGTTTGCATTTACATAAATTACAACATATTTTGCCAAATAGTGCCAAAGTTGGTATTTATTATCATGGTTTTGGTGAGCAGCCCACCCAACCTATTTTAAACTGGTGCTGGCGTATGGGGTTTACGCCTTTTTTACCTGTTGTTGGCTCATTGGGGCAACACAACAAACAATTAAGGTTTTCTCCCGTTAACCGAAAAAAACTGCACACGTTACCAACCTACAAACACCGTTTAGGGATGAAGCAGCATCGTCATAGCGTTACGTATTGGGCAGAACAGCTGGATGCCATTTTTTGCCCCTTAGTCGCTGTTGATAAAAAAGGCACTCGCCTTGGTATGGGTGGTGGTTTTTACGATGTTACCTTGGCTAAAACACATCGTTTTAACCTAAAAACACCCCTAAAAATCGCTTGGTGTTACGACTTTCAGGTAATGGAAGAATTAAACAGACAGCCTTGGGACGTGCCAATGGACATGGCATTGACACCAAATAGATTGATTCGCTTTTAATTTGGATAAAAAATGCCACATAAACACAATGACACTTTTGATAATCCGATTGCAAATACGGTAGATAATCATCTTGCCCAATTAGAGCAAGCCATCACAAATGATACCGCACTAGCAACTATTGAAGATGCCCAATTTAATGAGGCAGAACTTGCCAACATTATTAACCCAAAACGGTTAGAGGCATTACTTAACCAAAGCGATGCCTTTTTAAGCTCAACAAAACATGATATTGATGAGTTTAAAGATTAACCCATTTCTGCAACATACAAGCTTCATATTATTCATTTAGTATGAGCAAATAAGCCCCATCAAAACCGCATCAAAGCACCATTGCTGCAATCCAACCAAATATCAACAACGGGATGTTATAGTGGATAAAGGTTGGGATAACACTGTCTTTAATATGGTCGTGTTGCTCATCTACTGCCAAACCAGAGGTAGGACCTAATGTTGAATCAGACGCTGGCGAACCGGCATCTCCCAATGCTCCGGCTGTACCAATAATGGCAACTGTGGCAAGAGGCGAAAACCCCATAGAAGCACATAAAGGGACATAAATTGCTGCAATAATAGGAATGGTAGAAAAAGATGAACCAATCCCCATAGTGACTACCAACCCTATAAGCAACATAATAAAGGCTGCCATCGCTTGGTTACCAGCAAACATCTCAGCTGCGCCATCAACCAAAGGTTGAATTTGCTCGGTTGTTTTCATTACTTCGGCAAAACCTTGTGCCGTAATCATGATAAAACCAATCATCGCCATCATTTTAACGCCATCGTTAAATACACCATCGGCCTCATGCCACTTTACAACACCCGTTGCCATAAACACACCAAAACCAAACAATGAGCCAAGCAATAAAGAGCCAGTAACCAACTGCACCACAAATGCTGTGATAATCGCAAGCATCGCAATGACCGTTTTTAATGGGCTAGGTGCTTGCTCTGTTTGTGCATTTTGGCTAACTGCTATGTTTTTATAAACTCTTGGTTTACGGTAACTAACAAACACAGCAAATAATAAGCCCAACAACATGCCCAGAGCAGGTATTGCCATTGCTTTCATAACAGAGATATTGCTTGTATCTAGCCCTGCTTCTGCCACATTTTTTAGCATAATTTGGTTTAAATAAATATCACCAAATCCGTATGGCAAAAACATATAGGTATTTACTAAACCAAAGGTTATCAAACAGGCAAGCAGTCTTCTATCAACTTGCATTTTGTTAAACACAATAAGTAACGGTGGCACAATAAGCGGGATAAACGCAATATGAATAGGTATCAAGTTTTGGCTAAAACAACTCATCACAACCAAACCAACAAATAAGCCCCATTTAATGGTACTTGAGCCATTTGTACTTTTGATGCTATGCACCACCTTATCTGATAATAGTCGTGGTAGACCAGAGTGCGCAATCGCAACTGCAAATGCCCCTAGTAATGCATAGGATAGTGCAATCTCAGAACCGTTTTTTATGCCTTCTTGAAACGCTGTTAGCGTATTTTCAAGCCCTAAACCAGCTAACAGACCACCTATAATTGCCGCCACCAACAAACTCAGTACTACGTGTACACGAGCCAAAGATAGCCCAAGCATGATTAATACCGCCACTAAAACTGCATTCATTTTGCCCTCCAAATCAATGCATCAAAACTATTTATTATACCACTAATCCTAATATGTATAAGCCTTTGACCAATAAAAACAAAGTCTAACATCATAATCAACCTTGTATTTTTACACCCAAACTCCATTTATTAATTAATAAAGTAAAAATTCTAGTAATAAGTACGATTTGAAAACCCAATCGGGTAGGAATGTTAATAAATGTCAGATTTACCAGATAACAAATTAGCTATGGATGAGCAAAACGCTCAAGAAGAAAAAACACAAACCACAAACCCAACTCATTTACCACTACTTGCCTTGCGAGATGTTGTGGTTTATCCACACATGCAAATTGCCTTATTTGTTGGGCGCACCCCTTCTATTAAAGCAATCGAACTGGCTCAAGATGAATACAACAGCCAAATTTTGGTAGTTGCGCAAAAAGATTCATTAACCGAAGACATCAGCCAAGACAACCTTTACCAATATGGTACCATTGCGCGCATTATCAGCACCATGCCGCATGACAGTGATGAAAACTGTATCAAAGTGTTGATTGAAGGCGAATTTAGAGCACGCGTTGATGAAGTCATTGACCATGAGCACTTAATCATGGCAAATTTTGAGCGTAGCGACTTATCAATCCCTATGGATGATAATCAGGTTGAAAACACCAAAAAAGCATTACTTGGGTTGTTTAATGACTATGCAAATGCTCGTTTAAGAAATGCCCGAGAACTCACCCGAGTTGCCGAACGTATTGAAGACTTACAAGAGTTGATTTTCTTTATCTCAACTCGTGTTTCTATGGACTTAAACGTTAAACAACAATTCTTAGAAGAAGACGACTTAAGCAAGCACATCAACACTTTAACCGAATATTTGGTAAAACAAAGTGCCGAGCAAAGTATTGAGCAAGAAATCCAAGATGCCGTGCGCAAACAAATGGAAGACAACCAGCGCGAGTATTTTTTAAATGAAAAAATGAAGGCAATTAAAAGTGAGCTTAATGACATGAACGATGGTGTTCTGTTTGATAGCGAAGATGACTTAAGTGAACTAGAACAACGCCTAAAAGATGCCGATTTACCAGATGATGTCCGTAAAAAAGCCGAACAAGAATTTAAAAAATTTAAAATGATGCCGCCAGCATCATCAGAATCATCGGTGGTACGCAACTATATTGAGTGGATTTTAGATACACCATGGAAAAAGTCCAGTAAAGTCAGCATACAACTACCTAAAGCCAAAAAAACTTTAGATGCCGACCATTATGGGCTAGATGATGTGAAAGACCGTATTTTAGAATACTTAGCCGTACAATCCCGCGTTAAACAAATTAAAGGACCAATCCTTTGCTTAGTAGGTCCACCAGGTGTTGGTAAAACCTCATTAGGTAAGTCTATTGCCCATGCTACAGGACGTGAGTTTGTGCGTATGGCACTTGGCGGCGTGCGTGATGAAGCAGAAATCCGTGGGCATCGCCGCACATATATTGGTGCTATGCCTGGCAAAATTGTACAGTCATTAACAAAAGTTGAAGTTAATAACCCACTATTTTTGCTTGATGAAATTGACAAAATGGCGCAAGACTTTAGAGGTGACCCTGCTTCTGCATTACTTGAGGTGTTAGATCCTTCGCAAAATAACAGCTTTAACGACCATTACCTAGATATGGACTTAGACCTGTCACAAGTGATGTTTATTTGTACAGCCAATAGCATGGACATACCCCCTGCCTTGCTTGACCGTATGGAAGTCATTAACCTACCTGGCTATACAGAAGATGAAAAAATTAACATTGCCGAGCAATATTTAGTGCCACGTGCCATAAAAGAAAACGGCTTAAAAGAAGGTGAATTAGCAATCACCAAAGATGCCTTGCAAAGCATTGTTCAACGATACACACGTGAGGCTGGCGTACGTAATTTAGAAAGAGAAGTCAGCAAAATTAGCCGTAAGGTTGTCCGTGGTTTGGTTGAAAAACATGGCAAACGTACCCCTAAAAAACAAGATAGAATGCTGACCACGGTTGATGCCTCAAATATCGCTGACTACCTAGGCGTACATAAATACGACTATGGTTTAGCAGAAGAAAAACCAGAAGTTGGACGAGTAACTGGTTTGGCATGGACATCTGTTGGCGGAGAACTATTAACTATTGAAACCATTACCATGCCCGGCAAAGGTGACTTTGTTTATACAGGTTCGCTAGGTGATGTCATGAAAGAGTCAATTAGAGCAGCCATGAGCGTTGTTCGCTCTCGTGGTGAACTACTGGGTATTGACTACAACAAAGTCAAATCAACGGATGTGCACGTCCATATGCCAGAAGGCGCCACCCCTAAAGATGGACCCTCTGCCGGTATTGCACTAACAACCGCTTTGGTTTCTGCAATGACTAACATTGCCATACGCCCAGATATCGCCATGACAGGTGAAGTCACTTTACGTGGACAAGTATTGCGGATTGGTGGGTTAAAAGAAAAACTGTTAGCAGCACACCGTGGTGGTATTAAGCTTGTGTTGATTCCTGAATCCAATGAACGAGACTTAGCAGAAATACCTGAGCATGTAAAAGAAGGTTTGACCATTCAACCTGTTGCGACCATTGATGAAGTTTTAAAAGCCGCATTAGTAAAAATGCCAAAACCAATCAAACTCAAAAAAGTAGCGGTAGATACCACTCAGTCTGATAAAGCTTTAAGGAGCTAAATTCCACTAATCCTTAGGCGTACAAAGCCTAACCTCCTTTAAAACATCACTGTGTGACTATACGGTGGTGTTTTTTTATATCAACGTACTTTCAGCTTTACTTTCAACATTATATAATCACATAAACTATAACGGTGTGTCGCATTCATTCACCACACAAAAAACACTATTAAATCAAATGGTTTTAAGTTATTTAATAAAAAGGAGTAACCATGATTTTTGATCCAGCAACGCTCGACAACCAAAGCATGCAAAAAATACTCGTTGGGGGCATTACTCCCCGCCCTATTGCCTGGATTAGCACGCTATCGATTGATGGTATTCACAACATTGCACCATACTCCTTTTTTACCGTAGCCAGTACTAACCCGCCTGTATTATGCTTTACCCAAATCATGCAGCAGTCTGGTTCAAATAAAGATACTCTGGGTAATTTATTAGATACAAAAGAGTGCGTTGTTCATATTGTTAATTCAAACCTATTAAATCAAATGAACTTATCTTGCAAAGCATTGCCACCTAATGAAAGTGAGTTTGACTTTGCAAAAATTACCACATGCCCAAGCCATGGTGTTGCACCTTTGTCTGTTAAAGACTCACCCGTAAGATACGAGTGCACCCTTAGAGATGTAATTAATATTAGTACTGAACCAGCAGGTGGTAGCCTTGTGTTGCTGGATGTTAAAAATATTTATGTTAATGATGCCTTGCTAAACGATGGCATGATTAATCAAAAGGCGTTAGATAGTGTTGGAAAAATGGGCGGTAACCTATACTCAACCACAAATGAGCTGATTGATTTAGCAAGACCTTAATCAGCTCAGTTAACCATATAACTGCTTCATATAAATGACTAAACCTATGCGACAATAAGGGTCGTGTAGGTTTTTTATTACCTGATTTTGTAGTAAATTTCTGTTACTATAACAGCACAATTATTTATATATATTAGGTTTGGAGCCAACATGGATGCAAATAAAGAAAAAGCACTTAAAGCTGCCTTAGGGCAAATTGAAAAACAATTTGGTAAAAATACCATCATGCACTTAGGTGATGATTCGGTTGCCCTAGATGTTGACGTGGTTTCTACTGGTTCGCTTGGTTTAGATATTGCTTTAGGCATTGGCGGTTTACCAAAAGGACGTATTATAGAAATTTATGGTCCAGAAAGTTCAGGTAAAACTACTCTAACTTTACAAGCAATTGCAGAATGCCAAAAATCCGGCGGTACTTGCGCCTTTATTGATGCCGAGCACGCCTTAGACCCAATCTATGCCCGTAAGCTGGGGGTAGATACCGATGCCTTGCTTGTATCTCAGCCAGATAACGGCGAACAAGCACTTGAAATTACCGACATGCTCGTGCGCTCTGGTGCCATTGACATGATTGTTGTTGACTCAGTTGCCGCATTAACTCCAAGAGCAGAAATTGAAGGTGAAATGGGTGATTCACACATGGGCTTGCAAGCTCGCTTGATGAGCCAAGCACTGCGTAAGATTACAGGTAATGCTAAACGCTCTAACTGTATGGTTGTATTTATTAACCAAATCCGTATGAAAATTGGCGTTATGTTTGGTAGCCCAGAAACCACAACCGGTGGTAATGCTCTTAAATTCTATGCCTCTGTTCGTATGGACATCCGCCGTATTGGTTCTATTAAAGAAGGTGACGAAATTGTTGGTAACCAAACGCGCGTTAAGGTTATCAAAAATAAAATGGCACCACCGTTCCGCCAAGCAGAATTTGAAATCACCTACGGCTCAGGCACCAACCACCTTGCCGAAGTAATTGACCTTGGTGTAGATATGGGCTTGGTTGGCAAAGCAGGTGCTTGGTACAGCTATGGCGATGATAAAATTGGACAAGGTAAAGCAAACTCAGTTAAATATTTAGCAGAAAATCCAGAAATCGCTAAAGAAATTGAAGATAAAATCCGTGAAGAAAAACTAAATACGGGTGCCCCAAAATCAGATAAGGGTAATCAAGAAACAGCACCACAAGGCTAAAAACTAATACCTTAATATTACCCTATTAGTCTATTAATTGATGGGCTAATAGGGAAAGTCTCCTTTAAAATCGACAATACATCCTATCACTGCTTTAGATAACGTCTTCGCTTTAAATCAATGACCATGCAAATTAAAACACTTGCCGACATTCTTGCAGAAAACAACATCAAAGCTAAAGATGCCAATAATGTTGATAATAGCCAGCCAAGTGAACCTTTATCGGTAGACTTTTTTAAAGAGACGCATCCTACGCCTAAGATGCCTAAAAAACATGGGCAAAATAAAAAATCACCTTATAAACAGCATAAAACTCACAAAAAGGCATATAACACTCGCCAACATAAAAAAAACAAGCCTTTACATAACGCCTCAATAGCAACATCTAACGCTCAACCGACAACCGAACCATCTAAAAAACTCGATATAAAGTCGATTTTACAAGAGATAAAAAATGACGATGTCAGTAATCATGGGCATTCAGCTAACCATAATCAGCTAGATAACTTAACTCAAAAATTACAAAACGAGCTAAAAACACCCGAACAACGCCAAGCTGAAATCAATGAAATAAAATCCAATAGCCGACTACGTTGGCTGGCCTTTTATTATTTATCAGTTAGAGAGCACTCCGCAAGTGAATTAAAAACAAAGTTGCTAGCAAAAAATCAAGACCCCGACAAAATTGATGCGCTACTTGCCGAATTTGCAGAAAAAGGTTACCAAAGTGAGATGCGAACGGCGCTTATGCTAATAAGGGCAAGTATCCGTAAAGGAAGAGGACGCAGGCGCATTGAACAAGACTTTTTTGAACGTAAACTTGCCGTACCCAATAACATTGATGAATTAATTGACATGGCAAATGCCGAATCTGATGAATTTGCCGATTTTATAGATAATAGTGGTACAGATAAAGTCGATTGGTTATCGTTAGCAGTTGAAGCCAGAGTAAAAAAATATGGTGACCACATCCCAATGGCACAAAAAGAGAAAGCAAAACAACTCAGATTTTTGCAATATCGTGGCTTTAAAACAGATATTTGCTTTGAAGCACTAAAATATAATTTAGAAACTTTAGAAAAATAAAACCCATGACAAAAATCATGGGTTTTCAAAAATTAGTAAACGGACTTTAACGTTAATATTAACGTAATATGCCGCCAGCCAATTGAGCAAGAATATCACCAATCTCTTGATTAGCTTGCGACTCAGCTTGCATCCCACCTTGTGGAGTTAGCTGGTTCATCACCTCGGGTAATAGCTCAGAAATACCTTGCATTACCATGTTTTCATTCGCCCCTGTTTGTTGCGAAACTTGGCTAATCTCATTGCGACCAAATAGCTGACCAACTTGCTCTAAACTTAGGTTAGTATTAGCCTGACTGGTGCTCATCCAAGAATCCGCTTGCTGTTGCATACCCATACCCTGAATTTTAGCCAATGCACCAGATAAACCACCATTACTTTGTACCCAGTTTAAAACCATAGGCAACAATACAGCAACCAACATGCCCTGACCAGAGCTTTGCTTGTTGCCAAGCACACTACCCAAAATAGAGCCTAAACCGCCACCAGTGTTTGCATTTGCTTGCTGTGCACCAAGGACACTCCCTAATACATCATCCAAACCAAATTGATTATTTTGTTGTTGTGCACCCATTGTACTACCTAACACATTGCCTAAAATGCTGCCAAGGTCACCTGTTGGGTTAAGTGATTGTTGTGGCGAATCTTTTGTTAATGCACTGGTTGCAACTTGCGTAATTAAATTACCTAATAAACTGCTCATAAAATTTATTCCTTTTTTGTGAAATTTAATAACCACATTATCACTATAACAAATCTGATTAGTTTTTATGTGTTTTATTTGTTACGTGATAACCGTGCTATGGTCTTAAGTAACCGCCAGTTATCATGGTGTTTATCAGCGTTTTTCTTATCCTGCATAGAGGTTGATAACAGAGGTTCTATCTGGTCTCTAAAAATCACCAGTGTTAAGGGTCGGGCAAAAGGTTCAACAACCTGAAATCTTAACAACACCCAATTGCCAAAATCTTTGGCATCGCACAAGTCACCCTGCCACATTATTTTTTCATTAATTTGAGCATGATTATCATATTGGTTTTTTGTAAACATCAAAAATATTGAAGACCACGGATTGTGCTTTTTATGCCCAATATAAATTTGCCAAAGTTTATTTTTATTATGCGTACTTGGCTGAGTTAAATGAATAACAGGATACCGCCACCAACTAGCCAACAGCATGGCAAAAACACCACTCATTATTACAATAGTAGCCTGCCACCAAGCCAACTTAAAAAGCACGACCATCCATAACAAAATCGCCAACCAGCAACTTATGATTAGCCATTTAAATTTGCTATTTCTTTTAATTGGCGTATCCAATCGCCATGTGTTAAAACCTTCCATCTTGGTATTTGGTCTTTGCCTTTAATGTTAATAAGCCTGCTTACTGATATGAAAACAACTGCCATTAAGCCAAGACTAATTGTTTCATGATGTTAATTAACTCAGCTATTTTTGCATCATCAGGCGTTTGTTGATTCATAAAAAAGTCTAGCAAATCTGGATCTTCAAAAGTAAGTAATTTTGCAAATGTTACTTGCTCCTCTTCACTGGCAGTAAGAAACCTTTGTCTAACGTATGGATCAATAAACACATCTAATTCTTTTAATCCACGACGTGCTTGATAAATGATACGGCGTTGCTCCAATGTTGGTTCTATTTTGTTTTGCTCGCTCATGGCTTGCTCCTCATGGTTAATAATTAAGACTTAATAGTTTCAATAACTGGTACTTACAGTTACTTAACTGCTAATTGTTCCCACAAACTCAATGCTTGTTTTGTTATACCCACATTATGGGTTCGTACAATACTGGCACCTTGCTGTACTGCTAACAATGCTGCTGCCATACCCACAGGGTCTCTGTCTTTTGTTTCATGTGCCATTAACGCAGGGGCGTTGCTATTATTTAAAACCTCACCTAAAAAACGCTTACGAGACACAGCAAACATAACGGGATATCCCATTTCTGTAAATTCACTAAAATTATCCAACATCTTGCAGTGATGCGCATACTCTTTTGCAAAACCAAACCCAGCATCTATAATAATATTTTGTGGGTTAATACCCGCTGAAACTGCCGCATTAATGCGTTCGGTTAACTCTAATTTTATCGTTTGCATCACGTTATCATAATTTGCCAGCCCATTCATGGTCGCCGGTTCACCCCGCATATGCATAAGGATAACGGGCACTTTGAGCGCTGAAACTATTTCAGCTGCGCCCTGACGTTTTAAAGCACGCACATCATTAACAATGTCTGCACCCGCTTCCACCGCTTGTTGCATTACCTCAGGGTTACTGGTGTCAATCGATAGCCAAACCTCTTTACCAAGCGCTTCTCTTAACGCTTTAATCACTGGCAATACTCTGTGTAACTCTTCTTCTATACTCACTTTGTCTGCATTAGGGCGTGTTGATTCACCACCAATATCAATGATACTAGCGCCTTCAGCAATCATTTGTTTTGCATGGTTAACGGCATTGTTAATATTTACAAACTCACCACCATCAGAAAAAGAGTCTGGTGTGACATTCAAGATACCCATAATATGAGGCTTACTTAAATCCAGTGTTTTATCATGGTAGGTAATTTTATAGGCAGGTAATGTTGTGAGCTTCATAATGTACAGACTACTTAACACTTATTAATTAAATTACGCTGCTATTATAGCACGAACAAAAAAACCCCTATCAATTTTGATAAGGGCTTTTACGTTAGATTAGCAATATTTACATCGCTGGTAGCGGCGGTGGCAATTGACTAGAACCATTGTCATTGCCTTTATTATTAGGAGTCACATCTTTAACCTGATAGTCTTTAGGCTCACGTGGCTCTAGTCCATTCATGATATCTAGTACTTGATCTCTGTCTATGGTTTCCCACTTCATTAAAGCATCTGCCATTACGTGCATTTTGTCTTTGTTGTCTTCGATCAAAGTACGCGCCACATCATATTGCTCTTCAAGAATGCGGCGTACTTCTTCGTCAACTTTTTGCTGAGTTGCCTCAGAAATAGTTCGGTTACTACTACTAAAGTAACCCTGCGAGCTATCATCGTCTTCATATACCATAATACCCATGGCTTCAGACATACCGTATTTGGTTACCATTGCACGCGCTAATTTAGTTGCACGCTCAAAGTCATTAGAAGCACCCGTTGATTTTTGATCAACAAACACCTCTTCTGCAATACGTCCACCAAACAATACAGCGATATTGTTTAACAAATCTTTTTTGTTTTGGCTGGTTTGATCATACTCAGGTAGCTGCCAAGTAACACCCAACGCAAAACCACGTGGCATAATCGTTACTTTATGTACAGGGTCAGTGTCTGGCAATAGCTCAGCAACTAATGCATGCCCTGCCTCATGATAAGCAGTTGATAAACGTTCTTCTTCACGCAATACAAGCGATTTACGAGCAGGACCCATATACAACTTATCTTTTGCTTCTTCAAAGTCGTGCATATCCACACTTTTTTTGTTATGACGAGCAGCAAATAAAGCAGCCTCATTAACAAGATTTGCAAGTTGTGCACCACTAAAACCTGGCGTACCTCGTGCCAACACACTGGCATCCACACCAACTGTTGCTGGCAATTTTTTAAGGTGTACGTTAAGAATTTGCTCACGCCCCTTAATATCTGGCAAGCCAACTTGCACCTGACGGTCAAAACGACCAGGACGCAGAAGTGCTTTATCTAATACATCTGCACGGTTGGTAGCCGCAATCACAATCACACCATCATTGCCTTCGAAACCATCCATTTCTACCAATAATTGGTTAAGCGTTTGCTCACGCTCGTCATGTCCACCACCCATGCCAGAGCCACGATGGCGACCCACTGCATCAATCTCATCAATAAAAATGATACAAGGCGCATTTTTTTTAGCTTGGTCAAACATATCACGCACACGAGATGCACCAACACCGACAAACATTTCAACAAAATCAGAACCTGAAATGGTAAAAAACGGTACTTTTGCCTCACCCGCAATGGCTTTAGCAAGCAAGGTTTTACCTGTCCCTGGGGGTCCAACCATTAACACACCACGAGGGATTGTTGCACCAAGTTTAGTAAACTTGCTTGGATCACGTAAAAAGTCAACAATTTCTACAACTTCATGTTTTGCTTCTTCACAACCCGCCACATCTGCAAAAGTTACTTTAATGTCATCTTCACCCAACATTTTGGCTTTTGATTTACCAAAGCTCATTGGGTTGCGGCCACCGCCACCACCAACGCCACCTTGCATATTACGCATAAACAACATGAATAAGCCAATAATTAATAAGATTGGGAAGCTGGCAATCAATAGTTGCATCAATATACTTTGACGCTCTGGTGCGGCACCTTCAACAGCAACCTTATGTTCACGCAACATTGGCATGAGCTCATCATCGGTTATCCCTGGGCGGATAGTAGAAAACTCCGATCCATTTTTCTTTTCACCAGTGATTTGTTCACCATCAATTTTAACACTGCTAATTTGATTATCTGCCACAGCAGTTACAAATTCAGAGTAATTGAGTGAATCTGACTTTGTCGATCTGTCAAAACCACTAAAAACAAGTACAACAGTCCCTATGACAACAAGCCAAAGCAAGACTTTTTTTAGCATATCGCTCACAAGCTTTTCCATCCTTTACGGTAGAGGCACACTCATCGCTGCTAATAAAGCAGTATGAGTATAAAAAATAGTTACTAATATATCATGATATGAGTATTCAATTTAAAAAATTCAAGCCCATTTAGATAAATTCCATTTAATTTAGACAAGTTTATTGAATTATTGTTATTTAATCGCAATCCAAAATATCTCTTTACTTCGGGCACGAGACGCTGCCGGTTTAATACTTTTTACTTTTGTAAATTGCTTTTGTATTTGTTGACGCAACACCTGAGAGCCTTCCCCTTCAAACACTTTCATGATTAGCGCACCATCTTTTGGCAAAACACTTAATGCAAAGTCTACTGCCAGTTCACACAAATACATCATGCGAGGTTGGTCAACCGCTTTATTTCCAGAAGTATTAGGTGCCATATCAGACAATACAACATCTACCTGACGCCCTGCAACTTCTGCCATAATTTTGTCAAAAACATCCTGTTCACGAAAATCCCCCTGAATAAATGTCACATTTTCAAGTTTATCCATTGGCAAAATATCAGAGGCGATCATCACCCCCGTATCACCAACGATACGTCCAGCTACCTGAGACCAACTCCCTGGGGCACTGCCTAAATCAACAACGGTCATCCCTGGTTTAATTAGCTTGGTTTTTTCATTGATTTCAGTTAACTTATAAGCGGCACGTGCTCGGTAACCATCTTTGTGTGCTTGTTTAACATAATGGTCATCAAGGTGTTCTTTCATCCACGCTTTGCTACTTTTAGATAAGGTTTTGTTGGTAATACGAGTTGCCAATTTTATTGCCTGCATTAATAAAAAATATGATTAATTCTATCATTTTTTGTTGATTAAATCGCTTTGATAGCAAATGTTTATATCAAAAAAAACCAAGATATTTTATAATGGGCTTTAACATTACTCAATTATTGATTGATTTAATTATTTATTAAAAAACAAGGTACTCTATGCAACTTGATAACGAAACTATCAAACGCCTACGTGGCATTGGTCATCATCTAAAGCCAGTCGTAACCATTGGTGGTAAAGGGCTAACTCAAAACATTATTGATGAAACTGACCGTGCCTTAAATGACCACGAGCTCATTAAAGTGCGCCTGCCTGCTGGTAGCAAAGATGAGCGAGAACAAATGGCAAATGAGCTTGCCGAAGCAACCAACTCGAAAATGGTACATAGCATTGGTCGTATGGGTTTACTATTACGTCAAAATCCTGACGCAAACCCAAACTTATCAAATATAGTGCGTTATACCTACTAACCACACCCATAAGCAGCATACCATGCAACAGAACTTTGTATTAAAGATAGCAAAAGAGTCGCTGTCTGGTTTAAAGTCAAACACGCTTATTACCCATATAAAAAATATCAAAATTACCGCTAACCTTGAGATAGTTAACCACTTGCTCAAAGTTAGCTTTGATATTTTAATACCTACAAAACTGCAACCTGACGTTATATGGCATACATTAGATGACAATTCTTTCCAACAAAAAGATTTTTTGTGGGAAGACACCTGTTTGGAGTGCTTTATCGGAGATATTACCCATACTGAATACATCGAAATAAATGCCAGCCCTAAAGGGTATTTTTCGATTTATCACTTTGATG
Source organism: Psychrobacter sp. HD31 (assembly GCF_051097895.1). GTDB lineage: Bacteria > Pseudomonadota > Gammaproteobacteria > Pseudomonadales > Moraxellaceae > Psychrobacter. Next base: position 2,041,543 of record NZ_CP142525.1, on the reverse strand, counting down.
ACTACCGTACCCCCAAAAGCATGCCGCCTAGAGCACTCGCCATTAATTCAACAGAAAATGCCATTATTAGCTGGCAAAAACAAACTGATACTTATCAACGTACATTTATGTTTGATATGGACAACTTACCCAACCACCTAAAATCTGCAACTCTTTTTAATCCCACCCTAATTCTATATTTAAAAAATAATCATCTGCCTTTATTTTTTGCAAAAGAACAGGCAACACCGGCTGATTTTCATGACCAAAATTTTTGGATTCCTATCTCTGACTGATACCCATTTAATCAAAAATATTGACTCAAAGTATGAAAGACAAATTTTTGGCACAAAAAAACTCAGCATTTCACTGAGTTTTAAATTCAATCTAATCTTTGATAATAGATAGATAATAACTTAATCATTTAATGCTAAGTATGTACCACGATTTGAGGCATCATTTAAGTAACGTGCATCACGCCATGTTGTGTAGCTATAATACTCACGATAGGGACTTTTACGTTTTTGACGGAAATCAGAAACCCAATTACGACCATCATAAATAGCAATATGACCATGTGGATGCTTGCGTGAGCGACTGATAACAACAACATCACCTACTTGTGGTTTAGCCTTATTACTAATTTTAGCGAAACCTGCTTTTGCTAATGTGCCACGAGTAGCATATTGGTATGCCGATGGGTTTGGCGTAAATTTATAGCCTGCTGCCTGTAATGCGATACGTACATATTTTGCACACAAACCAGCTGAACGAGAACGCGCTGAACGAGATGCCCTTTTAGCAGCAACTACTGGCGCAGAACGATTGGTTAATTTAGAAGAACCACCCACACCATTATAAACAGGCGCAATTTCTGATGATACCAATGCTTTGCGAGTAGCAGCATCTGTATCTAAAAATGCTTGGCGAGTTGCTTCAGCTCTTGCAGCAGCTTCGTTTTCATCACTTAGTCGAGCTTGAATTTCATTAAAAAGGTCATCTGATAAAGCTTCGCTCTTACTTTGTGAGCCAGATTTTGCTTTAGCAGTACTCCAACCTTCTAAATCTGCAACCAACTTATCTATCTGTTGAGAGTCTGGTTGCGTGTTTGTTGCACTGGCATGTGAGGTAGTGAGTCCCAATGCCGTAATCATTAATAAGATTTTCTTCATAACTCGCCTGTAAAAACTTTTACTACTAAAATTCAACAAAAACAGCCACTTCATCTTATACTATAGACGTATGACCTTTAAATATTTTTTTTGGATTAATATGAGCCAACAATCTGACTTAACACAGCATAACTTTACAAACCAATTTGGTAGCTTAGTTGACAAACAACGAGAAGCTGGATGTCGGTTGCCAAATAACATCTCGACACACCTTCAAAAACTACAACTTGCTACTAATGAGTTTAAAACGGTACTTTATGATGCCTTAGCAGGCTTACCAAAAGACATCGTAAAAAACTGTCAAGTAGTTAAGTTTACAAGCACAGAATTAACAGTTTCTGTTACATCCATTACCGTTGCAAACCACATGCGCTATATGCAAAGTCAATACCTAAATGAACTACAGACTCAATCTGTATTATTTCAAGATCTTTTAACACTCAAGATAATTGTGACAAACTTGCCAGACCTTACAAAATAGATAAATGCAACCCTATTAAATTTGGCTTTGTTATAGCTTATGTCAAATACGGCTTGTGTTAAACCTAATACTTCAAGGCTTATCCAAAAACTTTTGCGACTATAACATAGCTTTTATGAGGTTGTCACATCCATCTACTTGAGTTTTAACGTTTACTTATGCTTACTTAATTTACCTAATGTTACAGAGTTTTGTAAACTTATGTAAATAAATTAGCCGATTACCCAACAATTGTACCCTAGCCGTATCCTAATAACCAAGGTTAACTTTAATAAGAGGGTGCCTAAGGCTTGCTATTATTGGCTATGACGCATTTTTATCAATAAAGACTTTTGGGATAGTCAATGTTATTGTAATTGTTTCAAAATATTTAATATTACTAAAACATTTCCAGCAGTTGTTCTATAAATTTTTGTTTTAAAAAAATAAAATGCAATAAAAAAAGTTATTGTTTCTTTTTTATACAATTACTCAATGATTTCATAGTTATCAGGGTCTGCCAAAACTGCTCTAACTAATTTGTTATTTAAGCCATGACCAGATTTATAGGCTTCAAATTTTGCTTTTAACGGATAACCAATCAAAAATAAATCGCCCACGGCATCCAAGATTTTATGACGAACAAATTCATCATCAAATCTTAAACCTTCTTTATTCATAATCTCATCATCAGTTAATACAATCGCATTATCAAGATTACCACCCAGCGCCAAATTATTTTGTTTTAATAGCTCAATATCTTTCAAAAAGCCAAACGTACGTGCTTGGCTCAATTGATTTATATAGTTTTCTGGCGTCATGACCAAGCTTGCTTTCTGCCCTGTTTTGTTAATTGCAGGGTGATTAAAATCAATCTCAAAATGCAACTCATAGCCATCTAATGGCGTAAATTGAGCCCATTTATCTGCTTCTTCTACTCTTACTAATTTTTTAATACGTAAATACTTTTTATTAGTTGTTTGTTCTTCAATACCTGCTTTTAACAATAATTTAACAAACTCAGCCGCACTTCCATCCATAATCGGCATCTCAGCGGCAGAAACTTGTACAATCAAATTATCAATTTCTAATCCAGCGATTGCACTTAGCAGATGCTCAACCGTACCAACAGATGCACCATCTTTTGTCAGGTTAGAAGACATCATGGTGTCATGCACTAGTTCGCCTATTGCAGGGACGAAAGGCTGATTTGGCATGTCAGTTCGCTGAAAAACAACACCATGGTTGACTGGTGCAGGCAAAAAAGACAAGGTGACTTCTTTACCACTATGTAAGCCGATGCCTTTTGACGTTATCGCCGATTTGATGGTTTTTTGTTTCATGATTTACTCAATAAATGCAAATTAAATAAAAAACAGACGTTAGTATAGATATTGTAACATTTTATTTCATCAAGTCATAAAAAAAGACTAACTTTTCAGTTAGTCTTTCATGTCATGACAAAAAGTGGTTATTTTTTTTGTTGACTACGCAAATAGTCTGTAATGCTCACACTATTAACATTACGTGGCTGTGCCGGTGCTGTATCTGCATCAACTTCATCTTGATACAATGGAGACTGACTCTTTTTTTGGCTGCTTAATGCAGTTGTGTGCGTTTTAGGGTCAATACCTTGCTCACTGTTTGCTGCCAATACATTTTGCATAGGATCCTTAGGACGCTCATCAAGCGACAATCCAGTTGCAATAACCGTAATACCTAAATCATCACCCATATCTTCATCTAAAACCGAACCATAGAAAATATCTGCTTCATCTTCATCGGTTATGCTAGAAACAATTTCGCTGATTTCGTGAAACTCTGATAAAGTTAATGACGATGATGCAACAACGTTCACTAATAAACCTTTTGCATTTTCTAAACGTAAGTCATCTAATAAAGGAGACTTAATTGCTTTAATTGTTGCTTGGCGAGCTCGGTCATCACCACTCGCACGACCAATACCCATCATAGCGTGACCACGAGATGTCATTGCTGTTTGGATATCTTCAAAGTCAATATTAATAAGCCCAGGCATGGTAATGGTTTCTGCAATACCTTTTACCGCATTTAATAATACATCATCTGCTTTTTTAAATGCATCTTGCATTGAAATGTTGCCGTAAACACTCAGCACTTTATCATTAGGGATAGTAATAATAGAGTCTACGAAATTGGTTAGCTGTTCGATGCCTGCTTTTGCAGCCTTCATGCGCTTACCGCCTTCAAATTTAAATGGTGTGGTTACCACCCCTACGGTTAGTATTTCCATTTCTTTTGCAACACGCGCAATAACAGGTGCTGCACCAGTACCTGTACCGCCACCCATACCAGCAGTAATAAATACCATGTCTGTATTTTCTAACAATTTACGGATTGCAACTTCTTCACTTTCAGCTGCCTCACGTCCTACCTCTGGATTAGCGCCTGCACCCAAACCACGGTTTGATTCTGCGCCTAATTGCAATTTTTGAGGTGCCGTTAATGTATCTAGTGCTTGTTTATCTGTATTTGCACAAACAAAGGTAACACCCTTAACACCTTGTTTTACCATGTGCTCTACAGCGTTACCACCGCCCCCGCCAACACCAATTACTGTAAAACGTGCATTGCCATTAGATATTTCTTGTGTTTCATCTGACATGGTAAACTTTGACATATATGTCACTCCATTACTCAATAACTTATTAATTTAATATATAAATTCTCTTTACGATTATAAAGACTTTTGCTTACAAAATCACTTAAATATTTTGCTACTATTTTATACAAAGCTTGGTGTTACTCACAACCACTGTTTTAAAAACTCATTCAACCTTTTTAAGGCACTATTAAAGCCGTTTGCTTTACTATTTTTATATAGTGCATCTGGCGAACTATGCTCATTGTGGCGAAAATCTTCACTTTGGCTATACAATAAAGTACCAAATGCCGTTCTAAAACCGGGTTGCTTCATGAGTGCATTAATTTGTTGAAATTTTTCATCATCAATATTATCAACTACATTGATAGCATCATTAGTATTTGCCAGCATCACGTTGACTTCTAAGAATCGTTTTGAAAAAGAAACCATCCCTTTAATCATACTGCCGCCACCACTTAATACAACGCCACGCTTAATAAAATTAAGTAAATTTGCATTATCTAATTCTATAAACACTTCTTTATAAATTTCTCGATAACGTGCTTCAATAATTAAGGTTAGCTCATGCATATTAACCGTCAGGTCTTCTGCCCCATCGCGGCTAACATTAATAAACTTAGCGGGGTCAATACTTAGCATATCAACCGTCCCGTTTCTTTTTTTAATGTTTTCAGCTTCTATCATAGATAATCCAAGATGCGCCGAAATATCCATGGTTACTTGGTTACTACCGTGTGGTAAACATGAGGTAAAAATAAGTTTGTTATCTTTATAAACACACACACTGGTGGTACTAGCACCAATATCAATAAAACAAATACCTTGCTCTTTTTCATCTGAAATCAAGCCATATTCAGAGCTAGATATCGCATCAAAAATCATGTGGTCGATGCGTACATTAGTTGGTCTAAACAAATCCTCAATATTACGGCACCCAACCACTGGTAACATCATAAGATGATACATGACCGTCATCATATCCGCATAAGTACCAATTGGATTATCAACCGCCATGGACTCATTATTAATATAAACACCTTGCTGCATATGGTGCATTAGGTAATAATCATGCGGTAAGTCTCTTGCCTTTGCTTGCCCAAGTGCTTCAACAATATCTTTAACAGATATTGGGTCTTCACCTAAGTTTACGGTGCCAGAACTGTTTTTACTTAATAACTCAGGGGTAGACAAGCTTAACCAAACACTGTGTACACGGCAATTTGCCATGTCTTCCACTTCTTGGATTGCCTGTTTAATAGAAGCCTTTAATCTATCATGGTCAATAATTCTACCTTGATAAAAGTCATTTGTTTTAACCTCAGTTAACCCAAGTATTCTAATGTCATCTGGCGCATGAATTTGCCCTATCACTGCATAAACGGCTGTCGCACTTAGGTGAACTACAACAAGATTTTCAGGATTACTCATGACGATTGTTAAACCTTAAACTTAAAGAATCATAATACATTTTTTTAATATTCATCGGCGTCAATGCCTACTTTATATAACATAACTTAAATCATTACGTTACTTACTTTGTTTGTAAAATAGCCATACGTATTTTTACAAAAAACATTAGTATGCCAACTAATGCCAAGTTATCGAAAACCCATTTTTGTATCTGGCATCAATAACTTGTATGTCACTTACTTTATCAGCCAATTGACTTTGTAAGACATTACTAACATTCATAATTTTTTGGGCAGTATTTTCACCATCTACAACTACTCGCATACCGGTATTAAATTTGATTAACCAAGTTTGTCTTGACGTCAAAATCATATCTTCAACTTGCATATTAAGTGGCTGAAAAAGTGTATTGACATGTTGTAACTGCAGCATAATGGTTGCCGCTTGGTCGCTATCGCCTTGCAAGGTCGTATAGGGTTTTACCGTCAATGATGATTCATTCGCTGGTACAAAAACTTTACCTTCTGCATCGACTAACCGTTCACTACCAAAGCGGGCAACTGCTTGTCTTGGTATCGCTTTTATAACAATACCTCGTCGCCAATCACGTTTAACACTGACTTCATCAACCCAACTAAAGTCAGTCACATCATCTCTTATTACTTGTAAGTTTGCTTTAAAAAAGCTACCAATGCTCGGCTGCTTGGTCTGCATTTTAGTATTTAAGATATGATATTGTGACTGAGAAAGACCCGCGGGGTGGACATAGATGTTTGCTTTTGGGGCTTGTTGGTATAGTTTGTAACCAATCCCTAAGCAAAATGCTATCATGGCAATTACTAAAACATATACAAGCCGAACCGCAAATTGAGGCATAAATCAAAAAATCACAACAGGAAAAAAATTAACAAGGTAAATAAAATACGTTTGTCTTATTGTTAGTACTAACTCGTTAAAACTGAGTCAGTACTAACAATTTGGCAAATCTGATTAATAATAACTTATTTTTTATCATAACCATAGGATAATGAGCAACATTTATCCATATTGTAACATTCCTTTACACTTTCAAAACGTTTATGATGGGTATGAAACAGGCAAAATCCATAAAGCCATTGAATCCTATAAAGTTTGTGCCAAAATATGCACACACACTTCAGCAAAATCCATGCCGTTTGCTTTGGCAGCCATTGGCACAAAACTATGGGTGGTCATCCCAGGTACAGTATTAATCTCTAACAACCAAAAATTACCAGCGGCATCTTGCATTGCGTCGACACGTCCCCAACCTTTTGCCCCCACAGCTTTAAAAGCTTTTAAACACAATGCTTGTAGTTGCTTTTCTTCAGCCTCTGCCAGCCCGCATGGGATAAAAAAGGCGGTATCTTCACGCACATACTTTGCTTCAAAATCATAAAATGCCGCATCTTCTGCAGGTTTACAACCAATGACTGGATAAGCTTCATCGTCAATGATAACAATAGAAAACTCTTTGCCATCAATAAACTTTTCTGCCATGACAATATCACCACAGTCGGCAGCTTTTTGATACGCACCTTGCAATTCATCAATCGTTTTTACAATACTAATCCCAATACTTGAGCCTTCGTGTACTGGTTTAATAACAACCGGCAACCCAATGTTATCAACAACTTTTTGTAAATCATCATTATCATTTAATAGCATAAAAGGCGCAGTTTGTGTAATACCACAGCCAAGCCATAGTTGCTTAGTACGAACCTTGTCCATACCCAATGAAGAAGCCAAAACTCCCGATCCCGTTTGTGGTATTTTTAACCAATCCAACAAACCTTGTAGCTCACCGTCTTCACCACCACGACCATGAAGCACATTAAACACACGGTCAAACTGACGAATCTCGATTACATCTTGTTCTTTTGGATCAAATTTATAGGCATCAATCCCTTTCTCTTTTAAACCATTCAATACCGCTTCACCACTCATTAAAGATACTGAGCGCTCATTACTTGTACCGCCAAAAACAACGGCAACTTTGCCAAACTTTTCCGGATTTATGTTTTCTGTCATGCAAATGTCCTTTTTAAAAAAGGTAAATAGTGGAAATTATCAAATAATTAAGCTTAAATATATAAGCTATTTTCTGCCAGTTCTGTACATACCTGACCAACATTACCTGCGCCTTGCGTAATTAACAAATCGTTTGCTTTTAACACGCGTTGCATCACAGCTTTTAAGTTATCTTTATCAATAATTGTTGGTTCAACTTCGCCACGATGACGGATACTACGCGCCAGTGATTTAGAATCAGCACCGACAATTGGCTCTTCTCCAGCAGAATAAACATCTAGCAGTAACAGCTCATCAACTTGTGATAATACTTTTACAAAATCATCATAACAATCTCGCGTACGGCTATAACGGTGTGGCTGGAACAACATCACTAAACGACGATCTGGATAGCTTTGACGAGCGGCTTTAATGGTTGCCTCTACTTCAACGGGATGATGACCATAATCATCAATCAATAGAATATCGCCATCTTCTTTTTTTACACAGGCATTTTGCTCAAAACGTCGACCAACACCTGCAAATTTATCTAGCGCACGCACAATAGCAGCATCATCCACCCCTTCATCCGTTGCCATTGTAATGGCTGCCAACGCATTTTGCACATTATGTATGCCAGGGATATTTAACGTTAAGGCTAACGGCTCTCTATCTTTACGTAATACCGTAAAATGCGTTTTAGTACCTTCTGTTTTGACATCTACGGCACGTACATCATTATGTTCTTCTAACCCAAAGGTAAGTGTTGGACGCGCAATGTCATCTATCATGCCATACAAATCTTTGTCATCACCACAGATAACTGCCAGCCCATAAAACGGCATATTATGTAAAAAACGGATATAGGCCGCTTTCAATTTATCGTAACTGTTTTCATAGGTTTCCATGTGGTCTTCATCAATATTTGTCACGATGGCAGCCATTGGACGCAACGATAAAAATGAAGCATCCGATTCATCGGCTTCGGCAACTAAAAACCGACTTTGACCCATAGCCGCATTTTTGCCCGAAGCATTTAACTTACCACCAATAACATAAGTTGGATCTAATTCAGCTTCGGTCATCATCATCGTTAATAAGCTTGTGGTGGTCGTTTTACCATGGGCTCCTGCCACTGCAATACCATGACGATATCTCATTAGCTCACCAAGCATATCCGCACGACGAACAACAGGAATACGTGCTGCTAAAGCCGATTGTATTTCGGGGTTGGTACGATCAATCGCTGAAGACACAACAACAACATCAGCGTTTTTAACATTTTTAGAATCATGCCCAATAAACACGTCAATGCCAATTTGTTTAAGTCGATCCGTTACCGCACTTTCTTTAATATCAGAACCACTAACCGCATAGCCTTGGTTTTTCATTACCTCAGCAATACCACACATGCCAGCACCACCAATGCCAACAAAATGTATTTGACCAATGCGACGCATTTCTGGGATCTCAATTAATCGTTTTGGTAAGGCAGGTGTTGGCATAATGTTCTCTTTATATAATCAGTTTTAAATATGAAGTAAATATGATTTGTAATAACTTAGGTGTATTTTACAACAAACTATCCTATAAATTGCCAAATAATATCGGCAACCGTGTTGGTAGATTTTGGGTTTGCCTGTGCTCGACCACGTTGTGCCATACTTAAGCAAGTATTTGTGTCTAAGCTCATTAGCTTGTCTTTTAAACTTGCTCCCGTAAGCTGATTTTGTGGCAATAAGTAGGCAGCATCGGCTTTCGCCAAGAAGTTAGCATTGGCTGTTTGATGGTCATCCACGGCATGAGGCAAAGGCACAAAAATTGCTGGCAAACCAACATTTTGGATTTCAGTCACTGTTAACGCCCCTGCTCGGCATACAATCGCATCTGCCCAGGCATACGCAGCGGCCATATCACTAATAAAGGGGCTAATCGTCACATCATGTAAAGCTTTATCAACATCTTGGTAGCTTTGGGTCGTTGCCTCAAAATTGTGATTACCACATTGATGCCTTACAACAACTGGTTTTTCCATTAATTCCAGTGCTTTAGGCACATTTTCATTAAGTGCTTGCGCACCCAGAGAACCACCAATCACCAACAGTTTTAGTTGTGCTTTTTTTGCATTTGACTGACGATAACGGACTTCTGGCACATCAATTTGCGTTATTGCCTCTCGTACAGGGTTACCGACCGTATGCACCTTGTTGCTATGTGCAAATGTTTTATCAAATGCTTGTAACACTTTACTGGCAATTTTAGAAAGATAACGGTTACTCATGCCAGCAATAGCATTTTGTTCATGAATGATCAGGGGTATGCCTAATATTTTGGCAGCCAGCCCACCTGGTGCGGTAACGTAACCACCAAAACCAACGACAACATCAATTTTATTATTTTTTATAACGGCTTTTGCTTGAGCAACGGCATTAAAAAGTGTCAGTGGCAGTTTAATAAGTCGACCAATGCCTTTGCCTCTAAGTCCCTGCATTTGTATCGGATGAAACTGATACCCTGTTGGTTTGACTAATCCGTTTTCCATCCCTGTTGGTGTGCCCAACCAATGGATCGTTGCACCTCGTTTAACCAGCTCATCAGCAACTGCTAAAGCAGGAAAAACATGCCCACCAGTGCCTGCTGCCATCATCAATACTTGTGGTGGTGTTTTATGGTTATGTTGACTCACCTGTGCGTCCTTTAAGATATACAAAATACAATAGAAGCTGATTTTAATGCTGTGATTTTAACATAGTAAATGAGTGTTTAAAAACGGCGACAACAATTAGATACAGTAAGTAACAAAAGCAGGCTTAAAACGCCATACTTATGTTAATTTAATATCACATATAAGAAATAAAGAGGCATTAAACCCACACAAAAATCTAATTGACTACGTCAGATAACCACTGTTGAATTGAAGTTGCAACTCCATCATTTTTGTTAGATTTTGCAGATGCTTGCTTATGACTAGAAATAATGTTTCTTTGATTTGCACTAGGGCTAATATTTTGAGTGGTACTCAAGTTTAACCATGAGGTTAACTCGTTATCATGCTCACCATCAGCATGAAATTGGCAAGCATGTGCAATGTTTATAAACAATAAACTACTTGATAAAAGGATCAGAGTAGTTAGGATTTGTGAGTAATGTTTCATCGGTTAATGTCCTTAAAAAGGCAACAATATCAGCTTGTTCATCAGGTGTTAAATCGATACGTACAATTAAATCTGATTTATTTGGATTAAAGCGCCCATCGCCAATATTATTGCCATTAATTTTATCAGACTTTGGGTCTTCTGTTAAGTGAATGATACGCCCACCATGAGCATAATTAGCGACCACCTCTTCAAGCGTCTTCGTACTGCCATCATGATTATAAGGTGCAGTAACAGCAACATTTCTGAGACTTGGTGCTTTAAACTTCCCTTTATCATCATTATTTGCAGTAATCTCATATAAACCTTCATTATTTTCAATATAACTACCAAGTTCATCCAGATAATACATCCCCGTATTATGAAAACGAATGGGCACAACTCTAGATTTGCTGTGGATGACTTGATCATTGAAATTAAAACTGCCATGGCAATGATGGCATTCTGCTTTCTCCCCAAAAAATAGTGTTTTGCCTCTCATTTCACTATCGCTGAGTTTTACTTTGCCTTGCATATGTCGATCAAACTTACTATCAGCAGAGATGATACTTCGCTCAAAACTGGCTATGGCTTTAGAGATATATTCAAGGCTAAATGAATCTGCTTTATCAAATAGCTGATCTTCGCCAAAGGCTTTACTAAACAATGCTCGATATTTTTCATCTTTAGCGAAAGTCTGTTGCACTTTTTTAAAGTGCTCATCCGTTAAACCCATCTCACGAGGCATTTCTCCAAACATGGGCGTTAATAGTTGGTCTTCTAACTTAGTAACCGCTGGGTTTGCCCAATTAAGCGTTGGCATATAAGCAACATTAGCCAACCCCAAACTACTTCGAGGATGCACTTCACCTGTGGCACCTATAGAAGTTGCTCGTCCATCAGTAAAAGCCAGCTCTTGCAAGTGACAACTAGCACAACTAAATTCTCCGTTAATAGATAATCGCTTGTCATAAAAAAGATGTCGACCGAGTGCCACCTTAGCTTTAGTCATAGGGTTATCTTTAGGTACGTTTGGTTCAGGAAAATAAACAGGTAATTGCCATTGCCAGTCAGACGTTTTTTTGGCGCTTAAATTATCGGCTTTTGTCGCAGCATCTACCTTTAAAACAGCAAAGTCTTTACCTATTCCGTGATTATCTTTCTTAGTAGGTTTTGGTTTTTGCGAGTTAATGGCATTTTGCTTATTAGTCGTCACAGGTTTGGGTGAGGTTGAGTTAACTTGATGTAAATTAGAGTTAGCAGAAAGATTACAAGAGGTCGTGACACTAGCAACAGCTAACATAAGTATCGCTTTTATAATAAGCAAACTACGCACATAACTTTTTTGATACTGGCTCATAAGCAAACTACGCACATAACTTTTTTGATACTGGCTCAATTGACGACTCCTAGACCAAACTGCTTTTATAAACAAACTGCTTTTATAAAAAGAAGGCTATAAAAAATTATTTAAAAAACCCTGCAAACAGAATACTAGAATGCAGGGTTAAGAAACATTAATTAACTATTAACTGTAAAACTAGATTACTTAGTGCTTAAGCTAAATACTTTTTGCTTACCCGTGCTAGTACCCGTTTGATAGTCTAGTCCCATTTGCTCAAACAAAGCTTTACAATCACCATCCGCTTTAAATGACATACAGCCGGCTTTCTTGCCTTTATCTGTTGTAATATCACTATTAGCATACAGGTTAGCCAGGTTTAAAGTGATATTGTTTTGACTCAATGGCGTGCTGGTTTTTAAGTCTACCGTTGCAATATTATTATATTTACAGTTAACTGCTTCACCATTTGTCGCATCGCCCTTACAACCCATTTTACCTAGGTGTAAGTTATAAATTTTTGCCATGGTGCCATCTTTCATTGCCACTTTATCAAGCGGTGCGAGTTCAATTTTAGAGAACTTACGCCCCATTTGCCAAGACCACGCCATACCCTGAATATCTAGAGGGGCTTTTGTTCTTGGATCGTTTGCGAGCGTATGGTTTCTGTCAGATGGTACACCAATGTCAAAACTAACTCCTTGAATGTCGGCTTCAGTATAAGGCGCAGGTATTGTGCCAGTTAGTTGATTGTTGTATAAGCTATCACCACGATCAGAACATGAACCTGTACCATTTTCTAAATCAATTAGACCCAAATCTACTTGCTGGAAATCATTTTGCTTTAAAGATACTGGTAATGTTTTGCCATCTTTTGTGGTAACTTGCAAGTTGGTCACATAAAATCTTAAATCTGCAAGCTTTGTTGCTTTAGCAGGATTACCCAACATATAAGTATCTTGACATGTTACCTCTGCTAATTGCGGTTTACCACTTACTAACTTTGGTGCGATGGCATTAAATTCAAGCGTTATGTCCGATGCCATCGTACTGTTACTCGGTGTGGATGCTGTTTGCGTACTGGCACAAGCTGTTAGCAATGCAGGTATCACCAAAGCCAAAGAAAACTTCAATGTTGTTGTCATAGATTCATCCTTAGATTAAATAAAAAACTATATAAATAAAAGCTTATTTAAAAAATAATAGCTGTAAATTTTATATTAAGCTGATATAAAAATCCATATTTTTATTATGTGATTATTCTTCTACCCATTTCCCTTTTCGCCAGTACAATCCCCAACGTGTTGCTTTGTTAGTTTTGGTATTTACTGAGCCAATATACTGCTCTGAGTTTTTACGTGACCAACGTAAAATAGTCGGATTACCATCAGCATCTTCATCTGGCGCATCAAAAATATAATGAAATTTTTCTTCCAATTTATCTTTAATGGGACGAAGCTCACTCAGCTTAGGTGGTCGAGTCTCTCTAATTTTTGGAAATTTAGATGCCGCCAAGAACATGCCGGCTGCCCCTTCTCGCAAAATATAATGATCATCATGTTTTTGAGACTTTAACTCGGGCATGTCTATTGGATCCATACGAGGGGGTGCAGCTGATCCATCTTTCATCACTTTACGGGTGTTGTCGCATTTTTGGCAAGCAAAATAAGGACCAAAGCGACCTGATTTTAGCTCCATTTGCCCATCACATTTATTGCAGTCAATGGTTGGGGCATCTGAGCCAGGCACTTCAAACTTGCCTTCTTCAAGTGTATAACCATCGCAATCTGGATTGTTGCCACAAATATGTAATTTTAATCCACCATCTACAATATAGCCATCCATTGCGGTCGCGCATTTAGGGCAGCGTTTTTTCTCCATGAGGTCTTTAACTTCGGCATCCACCTCAGCTTTGCTATCGGCACTGTCTAAATTTGCAAATGCCTCAACTGCCATTAAGTTTTTTGTTCCCTTACAACGCTCTTTTGGTGGTAAGTTATAACCTGTGCAGCCCAAAAACACACCAGTAGAACCTGTGCGTACCTGCATAGGGCGACCACAATTATCACACGTGATATCAGGTACATCCGTTGGGTTGTTTGGTCTCATGCCATCTTTTTGTTTGGCATGCTCAAGTTTATTTTTAAAACCACCATAAAAATTGTCTAAAACGCTAATCCAGTTTTGCTCACCGTCCGCAACGCCATCTAGTTTATTTTCTAGACCCGCAGTAAACGTATAGTCCATTAAATCAGGGAAGCTTTCTACCAGTCTTTCTGTAACAATATCACCCATTTTTTCGGCAAATAGGCGTTTATTTTCAAGCCTTACATAGCCTCTATCTTGAATGGTTGAAATAATCGCAGCATAAGTAGAGGGACGACCGATACCTCTTTTTTCTAACTCTTTAACTAAACTTGCTTCGGTATATCTTGCTGGCGGCTTAGTAAAGTGCTGGCTTGGGTCTAATTTAACAAGGTTTAACTTTTCGCCTTGTTTAACATCCGGCAAGAGTGAGTCATCATTTTTTGCAGGCGGTTGCACTTTGGTGTAACCATCAAACGTCATGGTACGACCACGTGCTTTTAGTTCCACACCATTAGCATCGACTAATAAATTAACTGATTTATATTTTGCAGGTGGCATTTGGCACGCTACAAACTGTCGCCAAATAAGCTCATACAAACGTTGAGCATCTCTATCAACACCTGATAATTGATTAGACTTAACATTCACATCAGATGGCCGAATTGCCTCGTGCGCTTCTTGCGCATTTTGGCGACTGCCATAAAAAGTAGGCTTTTCTGGCACATACTGATCACCAAAGTTGCCACCAATATAGCCCCTTACAGCATTTAACGCATCAGCAGATAAAAAGGTAGAGTCTGTACGCATGTAAGTAATATAGCCTGCCTCATACAAACGCTGCGCCATTGTCATGGTTTTTTTAACCGAAAACCCTAAACGGGTACTTGCTGCCTGTTGTAACGTGGAGGTGATGTAAGGTGCGGATGGGCGTGATTGTGTTGGTTTTTCTGTACGATCTTTAACAATAAAATCAGCATCTTTTAATAGTGCCAATATTTCGTCGGTTTGTTGTTTATTGGCAAGTTTTAAGGTTTTACCATTTTGCTTAACCGCTTCTAATCGAAGTTGCGTATCTGTTTTGCTCGCCGTGGCAAGGGTATCTGCATGGATTTGCCAATATTCTTCTGGTACAAAAGCACGAATTTCACGCTCTCGTTCTACAACTAAGCGAGTAGCCACTGATTGGACTCGACCGGCTGATAGCCCTCTGGCAATTTTTGCCCATAATAAAGGCGAGACCATAAAACCAACAACGCGATCTAAAAAACGGCGCGCTTGCTGGGCATTTACACGGTCAGTATTGAGCTTACCGGGTTCTTTAAAAGCATTTTGGATGGCGTTTTTAGTAATTTCATTAAATACCACACGCTGGTATTTATCATCGCTACCACCAATAACTTGTTGCAAATGCCAAGCAATGGCTTCCCCTTCTCTATCCAAATCGGTAGCGAGGTAAATAGTGTCAGCATCTTTTGCGAGGCTTTTTAGCTCTTTAATGACTTTTGTTTTACTTGGCAAAACTTCGTACACTGCCTTCCAACCGTGTTCTGGATCAACACCCATACGGCGAACTAACGCATTTTGCGCTTTTTCTTCTCGTGTCATTTTGGCTTCACGAGCTTCTTGCGCTTTGGTTTTTGCCTTTTTATTGCTACTACCCGTTGGTAAATCGCGTACATGACCAATGCTCGAACGCACAATATAATCATTACCTAAATACTTATTAATGGTTTTGGCTTTGGCAGGCGATTCCACAATAACAAGTGACTTCCCTTTTACACCTGTTTTATTGGTTGTAGACGATATTTTTTTAGTGGTTGTTTTTGCCATAATTAACTAATCTAGTCTCAAAAATAAAAATACTATATAAAAACTACTATGCTATTTATGATGATGTCAATAAAAATTTCAAGCAGAGCGATGTTTGTTTAGTTGAGAGATGATAAGGATTTGGCAAGAATATGCAAGTAAATTAACAAAATTAACTCATAATCAGCTCATAATTAGGCTAGCCCACTGTGTTAACTTTTGTGTGATAGGATATAAATCTGTTTCGATATTTTTTTCATGATAACTTGGGTTTGTTGCAGGACGCACATAAGCAACATCATCCCAATAAAGAACAATGCTGTTGGCTTTGGCTTCAAGCCCTTTGGTATGTTTGATGATATTTTCTGGCAAATCGATTGCAACTTTATCTAAACTAAAATCGACCACATCACCATCTATAGTAACAGGACGCCATTTGCCATCTACCGCATGATATCTCACATGTGGCATCTTATATCCTTCAACCACAATACCATACTGCCCCATCATGCCTCGTCCATATTCATCATCTTTGCCACGAAGCCAATCTGGGCAAGCAACCAATTTAGGGTTTAATGCTAGTTTACGAGCTGCCATGCGTACTTTGTCGGTACGTTGATCGATACCACTTGGCTTAAGCCCCATAATGCTACCCAGCACAAACAATACTATACCAACTGTAATCCAAATACCCATCGCCAAATTTGCCTTTGCCTTACCTAACTCGTTGCTTAATTATGAGTCTAGTGGTTACTCATACCAAGTTGAATGATTTATTTTTTTACTAACTTTTGTGTTAGCTTGATTTGTTTGAGACTCAGCACTTTGTTTATTTAGTTTTGCAATCCCTGATGATATTTTTGCATCTTTTAACATACCTTCATACTGACTGGCAACTTTTGGCATTAACTCATCTAATACAGGTTGCCATTGTAGCTGAATATCACGGTATCTTTTTTGAGTTCTATCAAATACTGCTAAGCCTTGCTCTGCCATTTGTGGATACAAATTACGCTCACTAATCCATGCCAATGGTTGCTGACCTATATTATCAAAAAAGTTTTTTAGACTTTGGCTGGTATTTGCTTTTGCTTTAACACGATTAGCAAGTAAATGGATACTTACTTTACCTTTGCGGATACGTTTGATGTCTTGAATGGATTTTAAAAATTGCTTGGTGCTATCTGAATCAAAAATTGAGGGTAACACAGGGATAATGACCGCTTTTGTTTCACTAATGAGGCTCGCTGCTTTATCAACCGAAAGTGAACCAGGCGCATCAATAATTAACCAATCTTTTTTGCCGAGTTTTTTTTCAACTTTTTTGGGTAAATTACCGATGTCATCATCATCGTGCCAATCAACAGACATAATGGGTGCGGCTGTACCAGGTCTTTGTTTTAACCACAATAAGCTTGATTTTTGTGGGTCAGCATCTACTAGTGCGACCTTTTGTCCTTGATTTGCTAATGCTGCCGCTAAAGTCACCGCTACTGAAGTTTTACCACAGCCGCCCTTTTGATTAGCGATTAATACTGTGTTCATTTCCATCCTCCATGCAACTAATCTTTAAAACTCAAGGTCACATCATAACAAAATTTTAAAATAAGATATAGCTAAATAACAATCAGTTATAATTGGCTTATTGTATATTTATCCCAGTTTCTCCTGCAGGGGTAACTCTAAAAATTTGCACCTTGAAGTTCACTGCTTGACCCGCCAACGGGTGGTTAAAGTCAACTTCTATTTCATCTTCGCTGACTTGACTCACTACCCCGGGTAATGTGTTTTTGCCTTTATCTTCAAACTCCATCATCATACCAACTTCTGGATCGGTACCAGATAAAGCAAATTGCGCTTTACTAAAGGTTTGTACGTTATCTGGGTTCCATTCTCCAAACGCTTGTTCGGCATCTAAACGTGCCGTACGCGTATCACCTGCTCTTAAATTCATAAGTACTTTTTCAAAACCTTCTAGCAAGCTCTCATCACCAATTGTTAGTTGCACAGGTTCATCTCGGTTAAAAGTGGTATCAATCACGGTACCATCATCTAAAAACACTTCAAAATGCAGGGCAACTTGACTGCTATCTGTGATTCTTGTGTCATCATTTGGATTAATAAATTGCGTTTGCTGAGTCATGATATTCGCTATTTTAATGATATAAAAAGTAGAGTAAGGGTATGTTATAAACACCTATCTATCGACAAGTGATAACAACAGCAATAAATACAAATAACAATATTATTTTGTATTAAAACCTCTGAACATTATACTAATAAATCTTAAGCCTTTTCTACCTTTGTATGCACAATATATGCATTAAATTACCCACGATTCTTAGCGATTCATGTTACAATTAGCTTACTTAAATTAAACCCAAAATAACACTGAAATACGTGTTGATGACACATGATTTAATAAAACATTAAGGAATGTCCTATGCAGACCAACATAAAACATGTAACTGTGGTTGGCGCTGGTGTACTTGGTGCACAAATTGCTTATCAGTGTGCTTTTGCCGGCTTTGATGTGGTGAGTTATGACGTTAATGAAGAAGCACTTCAAGCTGCAAAAAATCGTTTTGCTAAGTTAGATGACATTTATTCTAATAACCTTAATGTTGCAGATAGCACAATCACAGCAACAAATGATCGTCTGGTTCAATCTTGCCAGCTAGAACAATCGGTTGCAAACGCTGATTTGATTATTGAGTGCGTGCCAGAAAACTTGCAACTAAAACAAAGCGTATGGGCTGACATTGGTCACTATACAAAAGATAACTGCCTTTTCACAACCAACACATCAACGCTATTACCCAGTAAATTTAGTGCCTCATCTGGTGATGAAAGCCGCTTTTTAGCACTGCATTTTGCTAACGACATTTGGCGTATGCGTATTGTGGAAGTCATGGGCACTGCCAAAACTAACCCAGAAGCTGTTAACATCATTTTTGAGTTTGCTAAAGCCATGCAAATGTCACCCGTTATTATTAAAAAAGAGCAACCTGGTTATATCATGAACTCGTTATTAGTGCCATTTTTACATGCCGCTTGTGGCTTGTATGCCAAAGAAGTTGCTGACCCAGCAGATGTAGATAAGGTTTGGAAGCTTGCCACTGGCTCGCCAAAAGGACCTTTTGAAATTATGGATTTAATTGGACTTAGAACTTTGTATGCCGTTACGTCTGCACGTGCAGAACAAACTGGCGACCCCGTTACCAAAAAGTTTGTAGCTATGTTAAAAAATAATTTTTTAGCACAAGGTAAAACAGGCAGAGAGTCTGGAAGTGGTTTTTATGATTATGATGAGAAAGGGAACCTCCTCTAAAACATGATTCATTTTAAAGTCAGTCCATCAACATATGATCTATGGACTGACTTAGTTCGTTTTTACAAGTTGTTTTATATTTAGGAGTGTTCTATGGCAGACTCTAGCCAAATGCCAATAAACTCAAGCAAGAAAATTTTAAAATGGATAGCCATTGTCGCTTTAGTTTATCTCTTGATTACTGCTGTTGGCATGATTGGAGCGGGCTTTAAGGGAGCAACCAAAGGTGAAGCAGAACAATTGTTTGCCTTTGCAACTAACCCATTTATGGGACTGGTGATTGGTATCGTTGCTACCGCATTAATCCAATCGTCTTCTACCGTTACTTCCATTATTGTTGGTTTGGTTGCAGGTGGTTTGCCAGTTGCTACCGCTGTACCTATGGTAATGGGTGCAAACGTAGGTACCTCTATCACAAACACCATTGTATCTATGGGGCATGTGCGTGATAAAGAAGAGTTTAAGCGTGCCTTTGCCGCTGCAACCGTGCACGATTATTTTAACCTTTTATCGGTTATCATATTTTTACCGCTAGAAATGATGTTCGGTTTACTTGAAAAAATAGGTAGTTACTTATCAGGCTTTATGATAGGTGGCGATGCCGTTTCTATAAAGTCATTCAATTTTGTAAAAGCAGCAACAAAACCTGTCGTTAATATTTTTAAAGAATTAACGCACTTTGTTGACCAGCCCTTATCTGGTGTCATTTTGGCTTTAATTGGGGTGGCTTTAATTTTTGTCGCAATTTCTTACATTGGCAAATTACTCAAACAACTCATGGTCGGACGTGCCAAAGACATCATGCACACAACGATTGGTCGTGGTCCGCTCAGTGGTATTGCTTCAGGTACGTTTATAACGATTTTGGTTCAGTCATCATCAACGACTACCTCCTTAATGGTGCCCTTAGCAGGCTCAGGGGCATTTTCATTAAAGCAAATTTATCCATTTACATTAGGCGCTAACATTGGTACTTGTATCACTGCAATGCTTGCTGCTACCGCCGTAGAAGGCGATGCAAGGGCAGCTTTAACCATTGCAATGATTCACTTAACCTATAACGTGCTTGGGGTCGCTGTCATTTATGGAATCCCATTTTTAAGAGAAATTCCACCAAAATTAGCCATATGGCTGGGTAATTTGGCATCAAATAACAAAGTTTATGCTATGGTATACATATTAGGTGTATTTTTTGTTATTCCACTCGTTTGTGTAGGTGTCTCTTACGCAATTAGTGGATAAAAAAATTCAGTTAAAATGTAAACAAGGAAAGTAAAAAGTAAGGGGGCGTAAGATGAGTGAACAATTACATAAAAAAACTGTCAGCCAAATTAATACGCTTGATGAAATTGCAGATAATGTTGCAATTAAATCAGACGATGAAATTAATCGCTTAATTGAAGAAACTGAAGAAACCCTAACCGCCTTAATGGATGAGCTAAAAAGTCGTCAAGCAAACAAAATGCACAACGCCATTGATAATCTCGATGCCCACATGACTGAAGCAGACTCAAGCTTTAAGGCTCTACGGAGTTTTGTTAACATGGCGCTACAAGAATTACGTAAAAAAGATTCATAGTTAAAGATTTATAACTATTGTGTGATTGCATAGTAAAAAAAGAGACCGATATTTTTATATCAGTCTCTTTTTTATTCACTTATTTCAACTTACTGGCGTTTACTTTCTAAAAACAGCATATCAATCACCATTAAAAACACACCAATTACAATACCACAGTCGGCAATGTTAAATACGGGATAATGCCAAACATCAGCATAATGGACATGGATAAAGTCGATGACGTGCCCATACAAGACACGATCAATCAAGTTACCAACCGCACCGCCTAGTATCAATGCCATTGCAAGCGATAGCAGGTTTGCATTACGTGGCACTTTTCTAATATACCAAAGTAAAAATAAAGACACGACAAAAGACAAACCAGCAAAAAACCATTTTTGCCAACCATTTTGGTCTGCTAAAAAGCTAAACGCCGCACCATGATTATAAGCAAGTGTCCAATTTAATACGGGTTCTATGACAGATATGGTTTCATGCAAATCTAACAAGTTTTCAAAAAACAACTTGCTCGCTTGATCCGCAATTAAAATAAACAGCGATACAATATACCATTTGAATGCCTGATTACCATTTAAAGCAGCAATACGACTAGTGGACATCTCACTATTAGAGACGTTGTCATTAGGCATAATATCTAACCTCGCCTTCACCGTTCACGTTATCATCACAGCGTTGGCAAATATCTGGATGCGCTGGATTTACGCCAACATCATCACGTACATGCCAGCAGCGCACACACTTAGTCCCTTCTGCCGCTGTTACTTCAACACGCAAGTTATCAACTTCGGTATCACTGCCCGCTTTGGCATCAAATGGTTTTAGCTCGGCATCACTGGTAATAAATACAAAACGCAGCTCATCACCCAGCTTTGCCATACTCTCAAACATATTTCCATCTGCATATATGGTCACTTTGGCAGATAAGTTGGCATTAATTTGTTTGTTTTCACGCGCTGTTTCAATGTGTTTGTTAATAGCGTCTTTCGCTTTTAATATGCGAGCCCAGTCCTCTTCTGTTACCTTATTTAACTCAAATTGTGGGAACTCATACCAAGTTTGCGTAAACACATACTCATCTGTGCCTTTTAGCACTTCCCACGCCTCTTGCGCAGTAAAGCTTAAAACGGGTGCAATCCAACGAATCAAGGCATGTGCAATGTGATAAATCGCCGTTTGAGCAGAGCGACGAGGTTGCCCATCAGCTTGGCTGGTATATTGACGATCTTTAATAATATCAAGATAAAAGCCACCCAAATCTTGCGAGCAAAAACTTGCCACAAGCTGTGTCACTTGGTGGAAGTCCATATCATCGTATGCTTTGATAATCTCTGTTTGCAATTGCGCTGCTTTTGCCATAATAAATTTATCAAGGCTGACCAATTCATTCATATCCACTGCATCTGTTGCTGGATTAAAGTCATCCGTATTAGCCAATAAAAAGCGCAAGGTATTACGGATACGACGGTAAATATCAATCGCACCTTTAAAAACTTTGGCACCCGCTGTCATTTCATAACGGTAGTCAGCAGAAGCAATCCATAAACGAAGCATATCTGCCCCAGTTTTGTTAATCTCTTCTTGCGGGGTAATGATATTGCCCAACGACTTACTCATTTTGCGTCCGTTTTCATCTACCACAAAGCCATGTGTCAATACTTGCTTAAATGGTGGGCGACCATACATGGCTTCAGAAGTCAGTAACGAAGTTTGGAACCAACCTCGGTGCTGGTCAGAGCCTTCTAAGTACATGTCGGCTGGACTTTGTAGCTCATCTCGTTCATCTAATACCGCCGCATGCGTACTACCAGAATCAAACCAAACATCTAGGGTGTCTGTTACTTTATTATACTGGTCAGCTTCTTCACCTAAAAAGTCTGCTGTATTGGCATCAAACCAAGCTTCCACACCACCCTGTTCAATCATTTTGGCGGCTTTTTCGATAAGCTCCGCTGTTTTTGGATGCAGCTCATCGGTTTGTTTGTGCGTGAAAAATGGGATTGGCACACCCCATGTACGCTGACGGCTAATACACCAGTCAGGACGACCATTCATCATCGCTTCAATACGATTTTGTCCCCATGAAGGAGTCCAAGTGACTTTAGAGATATCTTGCAAAGATTGTTCTCTTAGCCCTTTTTCTTCCATACTAATAAACCATTGTGGCGTTGCACGAAAGATAATTGGTGTTTTATGGCGCCAGCAGTGCGGGTAACTGTGCTCTATTTTAGAGTGCTTTAATAGATGTCCAGTCTCTGTTAATAGTGCAATAATTTTAGGGTTGGCTTTATAAATATGCTCGCCAGCAAATGCCTTAGCAGTTGGCAAATATACCCCATTACCGCCCACAGGATTTTCTACTTCTAACCCATATTTTTGACCAACAACATAATCGTCTGCACCGTGTCCAGGTGCTGTATGTACCAAACCAGTACCACTGTCTGTTGTCACATGCTCACCTAAAATTAATGGCACTTGTCTGTCTGCAATAATTGGGTGTTGTGCTTTTACAAATTCAAGCTCGCTGCCCACTACTTGTGCAACCTCGCCAAGATTATCAAGTGCTAACGACTCTAATGCACTGTCAACTAACGCACTTGCCAGTAATAGGTTACCTTTTTGCGTTTTAACAACACTGTATTGCTCACGTGGATGCACACTGATTGCTTGGTTTGCAGGTAATGTCCATGGTGTGGTTGTCCAGATCACGGCAAAGGTTTTATCTTCATCGGTTAATGCCAGTTTTTGCGCCAAGTCTAATAATTCAAAACCAACATAAATGGCATCAGATACTTTATCCTGATATTCAACCTCGGCTTCAGCAAGTGCCGAACCACAGTCTAAACACCAGTTAACTGGTTTCATACCACGTGTGATATGACCATTTTTATAAATTTTTCCTAACGCACGTACAATATTCGCTTCTTGCTCAAAGTTCATGGTTAAATATGGGTTATCCCAATCTGCAAACACACCCAAACGCTTAAAGTCAGCCATTTGCAGTTCAACTTGACTTTTTGCATACTCGCGGCATAGTTTGCGGAACTCAGTTGCCGTAACCTTTTGCCCCACTTTACCAACTTTTGCTTCCACTTTTTGCTCAATTGGTAACCCATGGCAATCCCAACCTGGCACATAGGGGGCATCAAAGCCAGATAAGGTTTTTGACTTAACAATAATATCTTTTAATACTTTATTAACAGCATGTCCAAGGTGTATTTGACCATTGGCATACGGAGGTCCATCATGCAAAATATACTTTGGTGCACCTTGACGTGCTTCACGAATTTTACCGTATACGTTATCTTCTTCCCATGCTGCCAGCCATTTTGGTTCTCTTTTGGCGAGGTTGCCACGCATTGCAAATTCAGTATCTGCAAGGTTTAGGGTATCTTTATAGTCGATCGTCGATTGAGTCATAGTCTTCACTTATACAAATGCCATAAAAGTAGCAGGAGACAATTCAAATTGCCTGATAAATCCAACTATTATAAGCCAAATAGCTAGTGTTAATAAAGTCGTGATGGTTTTTTGACACAAAAAAATCATTTTAAAAAATGTTTAGCACTATTTAATTAATAAACCAAAAGTTAGTTATCTAAAAAGTCATATCGCATAAAACCCAAACATAAAATCCAAGTCATGAACTTTCATACCATTTATTATTGTCTTTTATTTATTATTGTCTTTTAACGGTCTTTTAAAACCATCTAAGCATTGACTAGTAGGAAATAAGCTATAAAACTGGTATCCTATCGCCATTATTTTTACTATTTTAAAATTTTTATTGCTATGACCTTACCTGCATCAAAAACTTATGCTAATTTGCCAACAAGCACTTACCAAACACAGCTTGATGATAAAGTCACACGGTTAAAAAACCTTTTATCCCCTTTTGCTAAAAAAGAATTGCTAGCAGATATGACGGTTTATCAGTCTGAGGTAACACACTTTAGAATGCGTGCAGAATTTGGCATTTGGCATGAGGGTTCTGATTGCTTTTATACCATGATGGAAGCAACTGAAGCTAATAACGCTGAAAACAAACAACGTGTTAAGGTTGATACGTTTGCTATCGCAAACCATGCTATTAATAAATTAATGCCAGTATTATTAGAAAAAGTAAAACAGCATGAAACACTAAAACACAAACTCTTTCAAGTCGAGTTTTTAAGTACACTCTCTAATGACATGTTGGTAACGCTGATTTATCACAAAAAGTTAGAAGACGAGTGGCAAACACTTGCAACTCAGTTAGAAAAAGAACTCAACTGTCACATTATTGGGCGTAGCCGTAAACAAAAGCTGGTGCTTAGCCAAGATTTTGTGCTTGAAAAACTAACTGTACTGGGTAAAGAGTACACCTATAAACAGTTAGAAGGCGGTTTTACACAGCCTAACGCCAAGGTTTGTGAACACATGCTAACTTGGGCATGCCAACAAGCCAAAGCGATTACAACAAATAGCACATCAACAGACTTGCTAGAATTGTACTGTGGCAATGCCAACTTTACCTTACCACTTAGCCAGTTTTTTAAAAAAACCCTGGCAACAGAAATTAGCAAAACCTCAGTCGCTGCAGCGCAGTGGAATATTGCCGAAAACCATTTAGATTCCATTGCTATTGCTCGCTTATCAGCCGAAGAATTCACCCAAGCAAAAAATGCTACTCGTGAATTTCGCCGTTTACAACAAGCCGATATCGAGTTGGCAAGTTATGACTTTAGTACCGTATTTGTCGACCCACCGCGCGCTGGTATTGATGAGGATACACTGGCGTTGTTAAGCGAGTTTGATAACATCATTTACATCTCTTGTAACCCTGATACTCTAGCAGACAATTTACAAACCCTTTGCAAAACACACAAGGTAATCAGCACGGCTTTATTTGACCAGTTCCCTTATACGCATCACATCGAGGCTGGTGTATTACTCACCAAAATAATAAGATAAATAATTAAGGACAACTCATGCAAGAAGTTATCGCCGCAGCCGTGACGCTGTTTTTTATTATGGATCCACTCGGTAACATCCCTGTGTTTTTAGCTGTACTTAAAGCCGTACCAGAAGAACGCCGCAAAAAAATTATCGTCCGTGAGCTTATCATCGCCTTGGGTATTATGTTGTTGTTCCTATTTATGGGCAGCAGTATTTTGCACGCACTGGGGCTAAGCCGTGAAGCGGTAGCGATTGGTGGTGGCTTGGTGTTAATGATTGTGGCAATACGTATGATTTTCCCTTCTCGTGGCGGTATTATGGGCGATGATGGTGACGACTATACTGAACCATTTATTGTGCCTTTAGCCATCCCTTTAGTTGCAGGTCCTTCGCTTCTTGCCACACTCATTTTGTTAGTAGAGACAAACCCAGAACAGATTAAATCTTCATTGATGTCTGTTTTATTGGCTTGGTCAATTTCTGCGTTAATTTTGTATTTTTCTCCTGTTTTTTACCGCCTACTTGGGCACCGTGGTCTAAAAGCCATTGAGCGATTAATGGGGATGATTTTAATATCAATTTCTGTACAAATGCTGTTAAACGCATTCAAATCATTTATTGCGTAATCTACTTTATGGTAGTATGCCCCATATTATAAAAAAAAGTTTTTATATAAAAAACAAAGGTTTTAATCTAAGGATACAAATTAAATGACACAAAAAGAACCTATTTATAATAAAACAGTTGCGCTTATTGGCGCACCCACTGACATTGGTGCAGGTGTAAGAGGCGTTAATTTGGGTCCAGACGCTTTGCGAGTTGCCAACATAGATAAACACATCGCCAACCACGGTGTTAGTTTGGTTGACCGTGGTAACTTATCTGGTCCAATTAATCCTGACTTGCCTCCTGTCGATGGCTATCGCCACCTACCGCAAGTGGTTGAGTGGAATCAATCCGTTCATGACAGTGTTTATAAAGAACTAGAAGAAGGTAACCTGCCCATTTTAATGGGTGGCGACCATTGCCTTGGGCTTGGTTCGATTGCTGCGGTTGCTCGCCATTGCCGTAAGCAAGGCAAAAAACTGCGCGTACTTTGGTTTGATGCCCATGCCGACTTTAACACCAGCGATTTAACTCCTTCTGGTAATATTCATGGCATGCCTGTTGCCTGTTTATGTGGGTTTGGACCAAAAGAGCTCATCAACTTTAGTGATACCACCCCCTCTGTCAACATTGCTGACATCCGCCAAATCGGCATCCGAAGCGTAGATGAAGGCGAAAAAAAGTTTGTTAATGAACATAACTTAGATGTATTTGATATGCGCTATATTGACGAATATGGTATGAAGGCAACTATGGAAGCTGCGCTAAAAGGTGTGGATGAAAACACCCACATTCATGTCAGCTTTGATATTGACTACCTAGACCCAAGTATTGCCCCAGCGGTTGGCACAACTGTCGTTGGCGGGGTTACTTACCGTGAAGCACAATTGGGGATGGAAATGATTGCCGATACTGGGCTGATGGGCTCACTCGATATTGTTGAATTAAACCCAACGTTAGATGAACGCAACAAAACTGCCATTTTAGCGGTCGACTTGGTTGAATCGTTATTTGGTAAATCAACCTTAATGAGAAAACGATAAAATCTTAAAAATTTTTAATTTATATTTGGATACAAATTATGACAAACAACTCACAATACTATATCGACCTAGAAAACAAATACGGCGCACATAACTATCACCCACTACCCGTTGTTTTAACAAAAGGTGAAGGCGTGAAAGTATGGGATGTAGAAGGCAATGAATACTACGATTTTTTATCAGCCTATTCTGCCGTAAACCAAGGTCATTGCCATCCAAAAATCATAGATACCCTTACTAAACAAGCACAAACGCTTACTCTAACCTCACGCGCTTTTTATAGCGACAAACTGGGCGAGTTTGAAAAGTTTGCCTGCGACTACTTTGGCTTTGACAAACTTTTACCAATGAACACAGGCGCAGAAGCGGTAGAAACCGCCATTAAAGTTTGCCGAAAGTGGGCGTACGAGAAAAAAGGCATTGCAGAAAATGAAGCCCAACTTATTGTCTGTGAAAACAACTTTCATGGTCGTACTACCACAATTATCTCTTTTTCTAATGATGAAAATGCCCGCAAAAACTTTGGTCCTTACACCGCAGGCTTTATTAAAGTTGAATACGACAACTTGCAAGCACTAGAAGAAACCTTAAAAAATAATGATAAAGTCGCAGGCTTTTTGGTAGAACCAATACAAGGTGAAGCAGGTGTTTATGTGCCTTCAAGCGGCTACCTTGCAAAAGCAAAAGCCTTGTGCGAAAAATACAACGTACTTTTTTTGGGCGATGAGATTCAAACAGGTGTTGCGCGTACAGGCAAGCTATTAGCACTAGACCACGAAAACGTAAAACCTGATATCTTAATTTTAGGCAAAGCACTATCTGGCGGTGCTTATCCAGTATCTGCTGTTTTAACAACCGATGACATTATGGATGTGATTAAATCAGGACAACATGGCTCAACCTATGGTGGTAACCCACTTGGTGTTGCGGTTGCCATGACTGCCCTACAAGTCGTTAAAGATGAAAATTTGGCAGAAAACGCCGAAGAACTTGGCACAATATTTAGAGCCGAAATGCAAAAGCTGGTAGACCAATATGACATTTTGACGCTAGTACGTGGTAAAGGCTTGTTAAATGCATTGGTAATTAACGATACGGAAGACAGTGACACGGCATGGAACTTGTGCGTTGCCTTAAAAGAAAACGGTTTACTGGCTAAACCTACCCATGGCAACATCATCCGTTTTGCACCACCTTTGGTGATTACAAAAGCGCAATTAGCTGAGTGTATTGACATCATCAGTAAAACGGTTGCAGCGTTTGCAAAATAGCCCTATCCAAAAACAAACAAAGCGGGTTGCTTAACACCTTAAGCAACCCGCTTTTTTAAAAGCGCTAATTATCAGTGTCTACCCTATCTTTTTATGTTTGTCTAAAAAAGAAAGCAGATTTTATAAATATGTTATAAATATTGACTTAGCCATAACCTAAGCTTTAATGACCATACAGGCTGGATACCCGTTAATCCTTGTTGCATTTCCCCATTTTTTAACACCACATAAGAGGGTGTGACTTGCCCTTGCCAATTTGTAAAAATTTCACCATCATTATCATTAATCAGCTTAAAGGTATAGCCATGCTCATTCATGTATTGAGCCAATGCCTGATCTGTACCAGAGCTAACGGCAATAGTAACAACGGGATAACCTTGCTCACTTAACGCATTAACTTTTGGCGAGCTAACATTACACATACCACACCAGCTACCCCAAAAATAAACGAGGGTCGGTTGTTGCTCACTCATTTTGGCTAAATCTATGGTTTGCCCTTGATAGTCAGTTAATTGCAGTTGTGGATTAGCCGGCATCACTGGCTGTCGCCACCAATTGATAGCGGTATAAACAACAAAGATGAGAACAAGATATTTTAAGGCGGTGGTGATAAATTTTAACAAGTTAAAACCCTTTATCAATTAGTTTACAAAGCTTTTATGATGGTTATTGCAGGTACTTTGCTTTAAAAACAAAACTACCAAATGGAATAAAGGCAGACACCAAGCCAATTAAAGTTGTTGTGGCAGCCAATTTTCGTTTCAGCATATAAGATAAGATGATTGCCACAAAGCTTAAGAATAAAAAACCATGAATTGGTCCTACTATTTTTACCGCTGTGGGTATTGCAGCCATGTACTTTAGTGGCATTGCGATAAAAATAAGTAGCAGTAATGAACTGCCTTCAAATAATGCTGCCCATTTTAGTAGGGGTAAATTTGGTTTTGTCATTTTTTCTCGTTTTTTCTGGATTAATGAAATGAAAGTATATCATATTGCCAAACACCAAATGATATGTATCGATACTCAGTAAAAGTAGTTTGATTTTATTAGATAACCATTTGGTTTAAAATGTATTTTATTACAAAAATTATTTCACAGCATGTAATAAATTAAAATATGTTTATTGATCTTTAGTTTCCTTTAATCTCTATCTTTTTCTAAGTGACATCTCAAAGAGATTCTTGTAGGATAAAGTAATTTAAAGTCATTAGGCAACTGTATATCATGAGCGGAACTAGAAAAATACTAATTGTAGAAAATGGATTTGATTTGGCACATTTCTTACCAACTAAATATGAGCACTTTATCCATGCGATGAAGGTCGTTGATAACTATAATGCGCCTAAGAATTCATTTTTAATGATTTTTCGCAATTTAGTAGGAACTGACTTTACAATTAAGAAACCTATTCAATTTTAAACTAAAAATACGATTTTTATTTATAAAGTCAAAAAGTTACAAGAAGTAGTTTGTTTCAATGTTTTAAAAGCTACTTACATATCGGTATTGAAACGTGGATATTTTGAAACGCAAAATTAATATGATACCCTTAATACTAATTTATATCACCAATAAATAAGGCATTTTATATGAAAAAAATTCTTCTAATAACTTCAACAGTTTTTCTTTTATCAACAGTTTCAGGCTGTGTAACGACCCCAAAATCTGATATCAAACCTGTAATTAATTATGCAAACACTTTTAAATTTGAAACTGACCATCGATTAAGCGATCTAACTATCGTAACGAAAGGGCAACGTAGCAGTGCCGCTGTAGGTCAAGTACTAAACTTTCTGGTTGGTACTGGCAGTGCAAGCACTTTTACAAAAGATGATTTAATTGGTAAAAAAATTATTGATACCAATGATACCTCCGTCTTAGAAAACCCTATCTACGATATCAATTCATCTTTAAAAAAGAGGCTAGAATCACAAGATAAAAAACTTGATGAATACCTTTCTCCGATTATTTTATCTAATGCTACCCCTTTATGGAAAATTGTTTATGTTAATGGTAATACGAATTATCAATTAACGTTTGGTGCAAAACTGTCTCGTGATGAAAACTCTATTCAGAAAGGTTTGTTTGGTAATCAAGAAGTAATAAGGAAACGACATATCTATTGTGAATATCGATCTGAAGAGCTGCCATTAGAAGAGTGGAAAGCAAATAACTATCAAAAAGTAGCAAACTTAAAGAGTGAGGTTATTGACACTTGTATGGAAAAGTTCATTCCAGCATTATCTACTTTGACAAATGATGAATTTAAAGTAAAAATTCAGTAATAACTCATGAAAAAACCAAGCTTTAAAGCTTGGTTTTTTATTTTTAAACAACTCTATCAAAACTACTTCATCAATAGCTCATTCACTCGCTTAATATACCCAGCTGGGTCATCCAGTTGACCACCATCAGCAATCAATGCTTGGTCAAAGATAACTTGAGCTAAGTCATCAAACTGTTCACTGCTTTCAAGCTTTTGAATCAATGGGTGAGTTGGGTTAACCTCAAGCGTTGGTTTAACATCTGGTACATCTTGTCCCATTTGCTTAAGCATCTGAATCATTTGTGGGGTCATCTCACCATCACCAACGACCAAACAAGCTGGACTGTCTACCAAACGGTTAGACACTTTAACATCACTCGCACGTTCACCAAGAGCAGATTTTAGTTTATCAACCACTGGCTTCATAGTGTCAGCAGCTTTTTCTGCTTCTTCTTTTTCAGCATCATCCGTCAAATCACTTAAGTCTACCGCCCCTTTAGCGATATTTTGCAGTGGCGTGCCATCAAACTCATGTAAGAAGTTCATTGCCCATTCGTCTACACGGCTGGTCATTAAGATAACTTCGATGCCTTTTTTCTTAAACATCTCAAGTTGTGGACTGTTTTTAGCAGCTGTTAGATTATCTGCTGTGAGATAGTAGATGGCTTTTTGCCCGTCAATCATGCGTTCTTTGTAGTCCGCAAAGCCTGTTTCTAGTCCATCATTGGTATTGGTTGCATAACGAAGTAGCTTGGCAATACGAGCTTGGTTTTTCATATCTTCGCCCAAGCCTTCTTTAACCACATCACCAAATTCTGCATAAAACTCAGCAAACTTGGCTTGCTTGTCACTGTCTTCACTATTCGCAAGGCTGGCTAACAAGGTCAACACACGGCGAGAGTTACCTTCACGGATAGACTTCACATCACGGCTTTCTTGCAATAGCTCACGGCTAACGTTTAGTGGTAGGTCAGCTGAATCAATTACACCCTTAACAAAACGCAGATACATTGGCAATAGCTGCTCAGCGTCATCCATAATAAACACACGTTTAACATACAGTTTTAAACCATGTTGTTGCTCACGAGCGTATAGGTCAAATGGTGCTTTCTTTGGAATATATAACAACTGAGTAAATTGTACACGACCTTCAACACGGTTGTGCGTCCATGCCAATGGCTCATTGTAGTCGTTAGAGATGTTTTTGTAGAATTCTTGATATTCTTCATCTTCGATGTCACTGGTTGACTTCGTCCATAGCGCAGTGGCTTGGTTTATGGTTTCCCATTCATCGGTAATGACATATTCGCCACCTGCTGGCGTATCTGAATCATCACCTTCTTCTTTAACCTCTTCTTGCCATACTTCTTTACGCATTTGAATCGGCAAACTGATGTGGTCAGAATATTTATTAACCAAACGCTTTAATTTCGCACGGTCTAGGTAGTTTTGCTCTGCACTGTCTTCGTTATCAGAGTCACCATTGTACTCCTCTTTTAAATGCAATGTGATGGTTGTGCCACGCTCTGCCTTTTCGATGCTTTCAGTGGTATAAGCGCCAGTACCATCAGATACCCAACGTACGCCTTGGTCTGAAGCTTCGCCAGCTTTGCGAGTTTCTACTGTGATTTGGTCAGCAACGATAAATCCAGAATAGAAACCAACACCGAATTGACCGATTAGGTTACCATCTTGTTTTTTATCTTCTGATAATTGCTCTAAGAATGCTTTTGTACCTGACTTTGCAATCGTACCTAGGTTGTCAATGACGTCTGCCTCATTCATGCCGATGCCATTATCAGCAATGGTAATGGTTTTTGCATCGCTATCAATGTCTAAGCGAATTTTTAACTCACTATCACCTTCAAACAAACTGTCATCGGTGTTGCCTTCAAAACGTAGCTTGTCGCAAGCATCAGAGGCATTTGAGACCAATTCACGTACAAAAATATCTGCATTTGAATACAGTGAGTGGGTAACAAGCTTTAGTAGCTGAGCAACTTCAGCTTCAAATTGATGTTGGGTTGCCATAAATACTGACTCCTATTTTTTTAAGTTTTATCGTTAATAAAATTCGATTACTTAATCAAATAAGGACTGTGCACAGGTTTTTCAAGTCATAAAAAAACTTTAATACTGTAACAAATCATCCTATTAAGAAATTAGATTCCCTCTAGGAAAAATACAAAAACACCTTTAAAAATAGAATGAATAATCAGTTTATAAAAATATTTCGGTACTAAAACTTATCATGCAATAATGATGATAGATCCTCCCATAGAAACAACAACAGAGGCTATTATGAAAAAACCAAACAACAACTCAAATAACAACCCAAACAACTTTTGTGTACAACCAGATGCCAGTAATACCCGAGTTAACAATCAACCTGGTAACAGCTACCCTCTCCCCGATCAGATTGGTAATTACCAGCGCAATATCGGTTTACCAAATAACAAATTTAAAGAGAGTAAGGTCTACATTATTGGGAGTGGTATTGCCGGTTTATCAGCAGCCTATTATTTTATCCGCGATGGTAAAATCCCTGCCAGTAACATCACATTTTTAGAGCAGTTGTCCATCACTGGTGGTTCAATGGATGGTCAGGGCAATGCAACCGATGGATATATGGTTCGTGGTGGACGAGAGATGGACTTCACCTATGAAAATTTGTGGGACATGTTCCAGGACATACCTGCTTTAGAAATGCCAGAAGGCTATAGCGTATTAGATGAGTACCGCTTGATTAATGATGCCGATTCTAATTACTCTATCGCTCGTCTCATTCACAACCAAGGTGAAGTAAAAGACTTCAGCAAGTTTGGTTTAAAAAAGAAAGACCAACTTGCCATTATGCATTTATTACTAAAACGCAAAGAAGATTTAGATGATTTAACCATCGAAGACTACTTTAGCCAAGATTTTTTAGACAGCAACTTTTGGACATTTTGGCGCACCATGTTTGCGTTTGAAAACTGGCATAGCTTATTAGAATGCAAGCTATACATGCACCGTTTTTTACACGCGCTGGATGGTCTTAATGACATGTCATCTTTGGCATTTCCCAAATATAATCAATATGATACCTATATCATCCCACTCCGCAACCATTTAACAGCCCTTGGTGTTAACATTCAGTTTGATACGATTGTTACCGATTTAGATATCAACGAAGACGCGAGTAAAACGGTCACCAATATTATCTCTACCCAAAATGGTACAGATATTAACATCCCCATTCGTCAAGATGATTTTGTCATTGTGACAACAGGCTCAATGACCGAAGACACACGCTATGGCGATAGCAACACCGCGCCTAACCTTGATTTTAAAAAGTCCAGCAACAACGCGATTGGACAATCACAAGGCTGGCAAATATGGAATAACTTAGCAAAAAAATCGCCAATATTTGGTAACCCAACTAAGTTTAATAGCCATGTCGACAAATCATCTTGGATGTCTGCAACCTTGACCTGTAAACCATCGGCGCTCGTTGATAAACTCAAAACCTTATCTGTTAATGATCCCTACTCTGGTAAAACAGTTACAGGTGGTATTATTACCATTACCGATTCTAACTGGTTAATGAGCTTTACCTGCAACCGTCAACCCCACTTCCCAAATCAACCAAGTGATACGCTGGTGGTTTGGGTATATGCCTTGTTTATGGATAAAACAGGTAATGTCGTACACAAAACCATGCCAAAATGCACAGGCAATGAAATTGTGACAGAACTCTGTCATCATCTTGGTTTAACAGACAAACTGGACGATATACTGAGCAATACCATCACTCGCACCGCTTATATGCCGTATATTACGTCTATGTTTATGCCAAGAGCAATGGGTGACCGCCCTGAGGTTGTGCCTGCAGGCTGCAAAAACTTAGGATTGGTGGGACAGTTTGTAGAAACTCATAATGACGTGGTGTTTACTATGGAAACTTCGGTACGCACTTCACGCATTGCTGTTTACAAATTGCTTGGCATCAATAAACAAGTACCTGATATTGCACCTTTACAATATGACATTCGCCATATGCTAAAAGGAGCATCGGCATTAAATGATGGCGAACCAATTATGGGGGCGGCTGTTTTACGCAAACTACTTAAAGGGACTTATTATGAACATATTTTACCAGAGCTTCAAAAAACCGAAAGCACAAGTGAACAAGCCTCTCTTTTATCCAACCTTACAGAGCACTGGGAGCAACTAAAACACTTATGGCATAAGCAATAACTAATCAATAATTAGCAAAAAACCGTTCGTTTATTTACGTTTGTTTATTTAAAAATAACGAACGGTTTTTTTGATATTTTCCTAATTAAAAAATACTAGGCTTTAACTTCTGTAACGGGTATTCTGAGCTCTTTTGGTAATTTAAAAGTCACGGTTTCTTCAATACCATCTAAATCTTTTGGCAAGTCACCACCCCATGCCTGTAGTTGATCCAGCACCTCTTGAATCAAAACTTCTGGAGCAGAAGCACCAGCAGTGACGCCCACTTGAGTCACGCCAACAAACCAGTCTTTATCCATTTCAGCGGCATTGTCTACTAAGAATGCCTGACAGCCCATGCGTTCGGCAAGTTCACGTAATCGGTTTGAGTTTGACGAGTTGGGTGAGCCAACGACCAAAACCACCTCACATTGCTCGGCTAAGTCTTTAACAGCATCTTGCCTATTTTGAGTCGCATAACAAATGTCATCTTTACGAGGGCTATTTACCTCTGGATATTTGTTTTTTAAAGCATCCACAACCACAGCCGTATCATCCATAGATAGTGTGGTCTGAGTTACAAACGCAAGGTTACTTGGATTCACTATTTCTAAGTTGGCAACGTCTTTTTCGTCTTCTACTAGATGAATTTTTCCACCAAAACTGGTGTCATAACGCCCCATTGTCCCTACAACTTCTGGGTGTCCTTCATGCCCAATTAAAATAGCATCAATCCCCTGACGCGCAAATTTTAACACTTGCATGTGTACTCTGGTCACTAATGGGCAAGTGGCATCAAATACCGTTAAGTCTCGACGTTTGGCTTCTTCTTCTACCGCGTTAGATACCCCATGTGCCGAAAAAATAACAATAGAACCATCTGGTACTTCATCCAGCTCTTCTACAAATACCGCCCCTCTATTAGCAAGATCAGAGACCACAAATTTATTATGCACCACTTCATGACGCACATAAATTGGTGGTTCAAAACGAGCTAATGCTTCATTAACAATGGCAATGGCTCTATCAACGCCTGCGCAAAAGCCACGAGGGTTAGCCAAAAGAATTTGCATGGTTTTTTATCCATTCAATAGTTTGTATTGCAATTACCTTTTTATGCTGCTCGGTAACTGAGTGTTGGTCGTTCAGATATTATAAAGTTCCCACCATGGTTCGACAAGCGCACCATGGTGGGAACTATAAAAAATATGACAATAAATAGAAGATTTATTCTTATGTACCACTACATGTACATACCACCGTTAACCGCTAGCACACTACCTGTAATATAGCTTGCTTCATCACCTGCTAAAAAGCTCACTGCCGCTGCAATGTCTTCTGGTTGTCCTAAACGCCCCAATGGCACGGCATCAAGCATGGAGTTAACCAAACGTTCATCTAATTCATCGGTCATGTCTGTTTCGATAAACCCTGGTGCAACTGCATTGACAGTAATATGACGAGAACCAACCTCACGTGCTAGTGTGCGTGTAAATCCTTCGGTACCAGCTTTACTAGCCGCATAGTTTGCTTGCCCAGCATTACCCATTTGAGCAATCACTGATGTGATGTTGATAATACGACCACGACGTGCCTTCATCATTCCTCGCACGGCTCTTTTGCTCATACGATATACAGAAGTCATGTTTGTATCAATGACGCTAGACCAATCATCATCACTCATGCGCATTAATAAACCATCTTTCGCAATGCCTGCGTTATTAACCAATACCT
The DNA here is from genome assembly GCF_051097895.1 of Psychrobacter sp. HD31. Taxonomy (GTDB): domain Bacteria; phylum Pseudomonadota; class Gammaproteobacteria; order Pseudomonadales; family Moraxellaceae; genus Psychrobacter. The sequence goes on along the minus strand of NZ_CP142525.1, from coordinate 2,004,488 downwards.
GCACATTGCCATAAACACTTTCAATTTCTTCAAATAGTCTTTCAATTTGCTCTTGATCACAAACATCAAGAACACGACCAATACCCGCAGAATCAGAGATATCATTTAGATAGGTTTCAATTGATTCAACACCCGCCTCTGACGTTGCAGTACCAATCACAAAATGACCTTCTTTTGCAAAACGCTTTGCAATTGCTTTGCCAATCCCTCGGCTTGCCCCACTAACAAGTGTAATTGTACGGCTCATGATAACTCCTCAAATAATTTTTGTAATCGCTCTGGTCTGTCGGTAGGATAAGCTGGAATAACGTTTTTTTGACGTTTTGTTAAGTTAGTCAAAACGTTACCACTGCCCACTTCAATCAAGAGTTCAACTTGCTTTGCGGCTAGCTCTTCTATCGTTTTTGCCCACTGTACCGGGTTACTTAACTGTTCAACAAGTGCTTGCTTAATATTTGGCATAGTTTTTTCAACTCGCGCATGCCTGTTTTGGATAACTGGAATCAATGGCTCGTTAATTTTGACACGATTCAGCTCTGCTTGTAGTGCTTCACTGGCAGGCTGCATCAGCTCACAGTGTGAAGGCACACTCACCTTTAACGGAATCGCTTTTTTACCAAGATTGTTTTTAACTTGTTCAACAACCTGTTCAACCCCAGTTTTATTGCCAGCAATCACCACTTGGCCTGGGCTATTAAAATTAGCAGGATTCACACTGGCGGCTTCATCCAATTCTCTAATTTGTTCACAAAGGCTTAACACTTGTTCGTCTTCTAAGCCTAACACAGCTGCCATCATCGTTTCCTGATTTGCAACCGCTTCTTGCATCAGCTTACCACGTTTATGTACCAGCACCACTGCATCTGCAAGTGAAATTGCACCTGAAGCACATAACGCACTAAATTCACCTAACGAATGCCCTGCCATAAAAACAGGTTGCTCAACTTGATCTTTTAAAACCCGCCATAAAGCAACACTTGCCGTTAGCAAGGCAGGTTGCGTATATTCGGTTTGGTTTAACTGTTGCTCATCTTGGCAAACTTCCCACAAATCAAACCCAAGGGCATTACTTGCCTCAGTAAATGTTTGTGTAATAATGGGGTATTCTTCACTCAGCTCGGTTAACATCCCGACATTTTGTGAGCCCTGACCAGGGAATACGATGGCGATTCTTTTATTTGGCTTATCATCCAAGCCGACTTTTGTGCTATCCATAAATGTTACTCATTAAAATAATGCGCTAATTAAGTTTATCGACTAATCAATATTATACATCATAAATAAAAAACCAAGCTATGTCGCTAATTTTTACTGAATACAGTAATTTAAATTAAGCATCATAACTTGGTTTTTAGTTTTGTTTTTAATTAGTTTGAGATTGCAAGTTAATGACTATTTTGCTTTTGCCATTGTAAAAAAAGAACTTGCTAAACGCAATACTAACCTAAACTTTTAAATTAGTCTTCTTGACTAACTTTAAATAACTGACGGCCGCGATAGAAACCATCTTTGGTCATGTGGTGACGACGGTGTTTTTCACCAGTGGTTGAATCTAAACTCAACTCTGCAACTGGCATTTGATGATGTGAACGACGCATGTCACGACGTGAACGACTTTTACGACTTTGCTGAACAGCCATGAGATAACTCCTGTGCTTCAATTAACTTTGGGTATGAACTTAAGGGCTAACACCCAAAGTATGCGGGTATAATGTCTTTAACTTGAGTTCAATATATAACAAACTCGCAATTATACGCATAAAATTAAAAATAATAAAGTAAAATCTTTGATAAAACTTAATTTTTATCTTCTAACATCATTTTATATGATTGCACCAAGCGATTAATTAATGCGATTTTAACCCTGCAAGCGCTGCAAAAGGATTCTCTGGCTCTTCTTCAATGATTTCGCCTACTTGTTTCACTGCCATTTCACAATCTACATGTTTTGGTGCGATGGGTAAATCAAGCAACAATTCATCTTCAATTAACATCGATAAATCTAGCAGTTGTTTTTTTTGATCCATGGCAACTAATTCATCAAGCATTAAGTAGTCATCATCTTCATCCAAGGCACTCACTTGTGATTCTGCCTCTAACAAAGCGATTTCATGCGACTTGTTCAACTGTATTGCTACCGGTTGCAAACAACGTTGACACTCCAGCCAAAAGGTACCATCTGCATTAAAGGTTAGCCATAACACATTGCTTACTCTTTTAAGCTGACAATCAAACTTTAAGTCATCATGCGGTTTATCCAAGAGTTCGGCACATATTCTTGTAAAATAGTTAATTGACAAGTTACCAGACCATTTAAACTCTTGCTCTGACCACTTACTTAAGTCAATTTTTTTTATTAACTCTGTACTAATTGAATCTGTCATTATTGGCACCCATTCCCCTTTATCGGCGTGGTTAAACCGCCGAATTCTAACATAAAACTATGCGGCACATATCATATAAGTCATATAAGTCATATAAGTCATATAATTCATATAATTCATATAATTCATATAATTCATATAATTCATATAATTCATATAATTCATATAATTCATATAATTATAATCTAGTATGATACAATTTATGTCTGTTGAGTTAAATTTATTTTTTTAATCATAAGCTGCTAAGTTTTCATCGTGATGACAAATTCTTTATTCGAAAAAATCACTTATCACAACGCCCCCAAGTTATGGCAAAAGATATTACAAATACAACCGTTATTACTAAATGACGATATTGAACGATATAAAGACAATTGGCAAAAAATAAATGATACCAGCCTAAATGATGCGTCAAAAGAGCACCTGCTAACAGAATGGCTTATCACTTTATTTAATCGATTATTTACTCATCATAATACCATTTTGGTACGTGGTGAATTCAAAGATGGTATCGATGAGCCAGAATACTTTCCGGCAACTGTTAATGAACCTGCCAAGATTGTGTTTGCACACGGCTTTTTTGCCAGCGCATTGCATGAAATAAGTCACTGGTGCATTGCTGGCAAACAAAGACGTACTTTGAATGATTTTGGCTATTGGTACGCACCCGATGGCCGCAGCGAAGAACAACAAAAAAACTTTGAAAAAGTAGAAATAAAACCGCAAGCCATTGAGTGTCTGCTAACTTTAGCATGTGGGCGATTTTTTAGAGTATCGCAAGATAATTTATTTGCCAATTTTGATACCAGTAACAGTACTTTTGAACAAGATGTTTATAACCAAGTTCATGACTATTTAACCCAGCCATCAATACTACCAAAAGACGCACAGCTCCTATTAATTACATTGGTAAAAACTTGCCTACAATAAACAATATATTAAAAGTTAAGGAATAACAATGCAAACCCTCTACATACACCCAGACAACCCACAACCACGCCTAATACAGCAGGTTGCCGAGGCACTAACTCAGGATAAACTTGTCATCTACCCTACAGACACCAGCTATGCTTTTGCCTGTAAAATTGGCTCAAAGCAGGCATTAAACAAATTAAAACAAATCCGCCAATTAGAAGACAAACATCAATTTGCTTTGATGTGCCATGACTTAAGTGAGATTGCAAAATTTGCGACTGTCAGTAATCAACAGTACAAAATTTTAAAAGCAAACACACCCAATCCTATTACCTTTATTTTAGCCGCAACCAAAGATTTGCCAAAAAAATTAGCACACCCAAAAAAGAAGACCATTGGAATACGTGTGCCCAGTAACCCAATTGCCCAAGCTATTTTACAACAAATGGGCGAGCCTATTTTAACAAGCACACTGATTTTACCTGAGCATGATACCGTCTTAGATGATCCTTTTGAAATTGAAGAGTTGCTATTCAACCAAGCTGATATGTTGGTTAACGCTGGTATCAGGACCACTAAGTTAACCACTATTATCGACTTATCAGATAGCGAAGCCAAATTAATAAGGACTGGTGCTATAAATCCAGAGAGCATTATCTTTTAATAATCTCAAAGTTTATAAAAAACAATCTATTCTTTTTTAGTGATTAACCTAAAATATGCCTATAAAAAAAGACCTTAGTTAGTTAACTAAGGTCTTTTTTAGGCATATTATAAATTAGTCACGATCAACTAATTCTACATAAGCCATAGGCGCGTTATCACCATCACGGTGACCACACTTGATAATACGTAAGTAACCACCTGGGCGAGTTTGGTAACGAGGACCAAGTTCACCAAATAGTTTACCAACCATATCTTTGTTACGCATACGGCTAAAAGCAAGACGACGGTTTGCAACGCTGTCTTCTTTTGCCAATGTAATTAATGGCTCTGCTACACGGCGTAGCTCTTTTGCTTTAGGCAAAGTTGTTTTGATCAACTCATGCTCAAACAATGAGTTAGTCATGTTTTGGAACATTGCCTTGCGATGGCTGCTGGTACGACCCAGCTTCTTTCCACTTTTGCGATGTCGCATGGTTATAATCCTTGTGTTTAACGGCTACGGTACGAAAAACGGTCATCAACACGTAGGTCTGATGGTGGCCAGTTTTCTAGTCGCATACCTAACTCTAAATCTTGTGCCGCAAGCACATCTTTAATTTCAGTTAGCGATTTTTTACCTAAGTTTGGTGTTTTCAACAGCTCAGTTTCTGTGCGTTGTACCAAATCACCGATATAATAAATATTTTCAGCTTTCAAACAGTTTGCTGAGCGAACCGTTAGTTCAAGATCATCCACTGGACGTAATAACGCAGGGTCAATCTCTTCTTTTTCCGCAACAGGTTCTGGGGCTTGTTCAGCTTCTAAGTCCACAAAAATAGCAATTTGCTGCTGCAAAATAGTTGCAGACTTGCGAATTGCTTCTTCAGGATCAATTGTACCGTTGGTTTCAAGATCAATAATCAGTTTATCAAGGTCAGTACGCTGTTCAACACGCGCATTTTCTACTTGATAAGCAACACGGACAACTGGGCTGTAGCTTGCGTCTAATTTAAGACGACCAATCGCTTTTGTATCCCCATCTTCGCTACGTTGATTTGCTGGCTCATAACCACGACCCATTGCCACACGCAGTTTCATCTTAAGATGACCACGATCACTAAGTGTACCAAGTACAAGCTCAGGGTTCATGATTTCAACATTATGTGGTAAATCGATATCTGCTGCTGTTACCGTACCGGCACCTTTTTTATCTAAAGTTAAGAAGACTTCATGGGTGTCGTGTAGAGTAATCGCTAGCGATTTTAAGTTAAGTAGCAAATCAAGTACATCTTCTTGCAAACCTTCTAGTGTTGAATACTCATGATCAACACCTTCGATTTCAGCTTCAATAACAGCTGCACCAGGCAAAGAAGATAGTAAGATACGGCGTAAGGCATTACCAAGTGTATGCCCAAAGCCGCGTTCTAACGGCTCGAGCGTGACTTTTGCATTAGTTTCATTTACTGTCTCAACGTTAATAGCGTTAGGCGTAAGAAACTCAGTTGCATGTAGCATCATAAATGTCACCTCGAATGATAAAATTAATTATTTAGAGTAAAGCTCAACAATCAAACTCTCATTGATTTCTGCTGGAAGATCCACGCGATCAGGAGCTTGTTTGAAAGTACCTTGCAATTTACTGTGATCAACTTCTAACCATTCAGCAATACCACGTTGTGTTGCTAGTTCGATAGCATTTTTAATACGTAGTTGTTCTTTTGCTTTTTCATGGATAGCAACAACGTCACCATCTTGAAGTTGAATTGATGGAATGTTCACACGAACAAATTCATCACGTCCTGCTTTTTTAACCATAACTGCTTTATGGCTAACTAGCTGACGAGCTTCTGCACGTGTAGAACCAAAGCCCATACGATAAACAACGTTATCTAAACGACGTTCAAGCATAGTCAATAGGTTTTCACCTGTTGCACCACGCATGCGGGCTGCTTCTTTATAGTAGTTTGAGAATTGACGCTCAAGTACACCGTACATACGTTTTACTTTTTGCTTCTCACGCAACTGTTGAGCATATTCTGAAGTTTTTGCTCTGCTGTTACCATGCTGGCCAGGAGCACGATCAGCTTTTTTAGTTTTCACATCAAATGGTTTAACACCAGACTTTAATTGTAAGTCGGTACCTTCACGACGTGATAACTTGAGTTTAGGACCAATATAACGGGCCATAATAGAGTCTCCTTAGTGTCTTAAACTCGACGCTTCTTCGGCGGGCGAGTACCATTGTGTGGGATTGGTGTCACATCTGTAATGCTGTTCACTTTATAACCCAATGCACCTAAAGCTCTTACCGCAGACTCACGACCAGGTCCTGGACCTTTAACCAGAACGTCAATGTTCTTCAAGCCATATTGTTCCTGAGCAGCTTTGCCAGCAACTTCTGCCGCAACCTGTGCAGCAAATGGCGTTGATTTACGTGAACCACGGAAGCCTTGTCCACCTGAGGTGGCCCAAGCCAAAGCATTACCTTGACGATCGGTAATAGTAACAATGGTGTTATTAAAAGACGCATGGATATGGGCTACGCCCTCTGATACAGAACGACGAGACGCTTTTTTGCGACTACGAGTGTCTTTTGCCATCTTTTAGCTTCCTAAATTAATTTGTTTATTTAATTGCTCTTAGTGGACCCTTGCGAGTACGAGCATTCGTTTTTGTACGCTGACCATTAACTGGCAAACCACGGCGGTGACGAAGACCACGGTAGCAACCCAAATCAACTAAGCGTTTGATATTCATTGAAACTTCACGACGAAGGTCACCTTCTGTCGTATAGTTTGCAACTTGTGCACGGACAGCATCTAGCTGAGTATCATCTAACTCACTGATTTTAGTAGTTGGTTCAATGTTAACTGCTGCAAGGATTTGCTTTGCAGTAGTACGACCAATACCAAAAATATAAGTTAGTGAAATAACAGCATGTTTGTTATCCGGGATGTTTACGCCGGCAATACGAGCCATTGGTTTCTCTCCATTAAAAAACAAGTTATTACAACAATTGTAAAACCCATTTAGTTATGTTGATGTTTGCCCTAGTAATGTATTAAATCAACAACTGATTTAAGCATTAAGTATAGAGGCAAACTACGACAAGAAGCGGATGATACCTCATCCGCCCTTGAATTTCAAGTACTAGATTAAAAATTAACCTTGGCGTTGCTTGTGACGTGGCTCAGAGCTACAAATCACATGAACACGACCTTTACGACGAACAATCTTACAGCTGCCGCAAATCTTTTTTACTGATGCTTGAACTTTCATTTCATACTCCAATTATCGGAAAAAAGTTACTAAATACTTAGTAGCTAAATTATAATTTAAAATAGTTTACTGGATTAAGGTTTTATCTTGATATTGGTGCGTCATTAAATGTGCTTGCACCTGTGAGATAAAGTCCATCATAACCACAATAACAATCAATAGTGAGGTACCACCCAATGCAAAACTTAGACCAGCTGCATTTTGCATTATCATCGGCATCAAACAAATAACCGTCATATACATCGCACCAATAAAGGTTAAACGATTAAGTACATGGTCTAAGTAACGTTCTGTTTGTTGTCCAGGACGAATGCCAGGAACATAAGCACCACTACGTTTTAAATTTTCGGCTACTTCCCTTGGGCTAAATACCAAGGCAGTATAAAAATAACAGAAGAATATAATCATTGCCCCAAAAACAACCAAATAAAGTGGCTGACCTGGTGACAATACAAGCGCAATATTCTGTAATATATTTTGAAAAATGCTAGGGTTTGCCGATTGCCCTACCCATTGACTCATACTTGCAGGTACCAACAACAATGAACTTGCAAAAATTGCTGGAATCACACCTGCCATATTAATTTTAAGAGGCAAATGTGATTGCTGCTGTGCATAAACTTTACGCCCTTGTTGCTGTTTTTGCGCATAATTAACTGGGACACGTCTTTGAGCGCGCTCAATTAAAACAATACCAGCTGTAACAGCGGTTGCCAAAACAATAACAATAAATACCGCGATTAGTTTGCCCTCTTTTGCCATATCAATGGCTTGAGAAAACATCATTGGCATACTTGATATAATACTGATTACCATCAGCATAGAAATACCGTTACCAACACCACGCTCAGTAATTTGTTCTCCCAACCACATCAAAAACATTGCGCCTGCAACTAATGATGTAACCGCTGGGATATAAAACGTAAGACCTGATGTAATGGCTAGATCTTGACCAACTAATAGCCCTCTACTCATTACAACAGCCTGCACAAGCGCCAAGGCTAATGTACCTTGACGTGTATATTTATTTAACTGTCTTCTACCCGCCTCGCCTTCTTTTTTTAGTGCTTCTAAAGAAGGGATGACTGCTGACATCATTTGTACAATGATACTGGCCGAAATATAAGGCATGATGCCAAGCGCCATAATCGACATACGCTCTAATGCACCACCAGAAAACATGTTAAACATCCCAAGTAATGTGCCAGAGTTTCCTTTAAAAAAGTCAGAAAGTGCACTCGGGTCAACCCCTGGTACTGGGATGTGTGAGCCAAAGCGATAAACAACCAATGCTCCTAATAAAAAAAGCACTCTACTCCACAACTCATCATATTTACGAATAAATGCGATGGGATTTAATGGAATACCACTAGCAGTCATTGATTGTTTTGCCACTTTTATATTACTCCTCGATGCTGCCACCAGCAGCTTCGATTGCTTCTTTAGCACCTTTAGTTACTTTAACACCTTTAAAAGTGTATGCTTTACCAGCTTCTTTAAAGGCTTCTTCGCCAGATAAGATAACGCGTACACGTTTCATATCATGACGGATGATGTTAGCAGCTTTTAGTGTTTCTACACTAACTACATCACCTTCTACTTTATTTAGTTCAGACAAGCGTACTTCTGCAGTTGTCATTGCCATTTTGCTGGTAAAACCAAACTTAGGCAAACGACGGTAGATTGGCATCTGACCGCCTTCAAAACCTGCAGGAATGCTTGAGCCACTACGTGACTTTTGACCTTTAACACCACGACCACCAGTTTTGCCTAGGCCAGAACCGATACCACGACCACGGCGGAATGCTTTTTTCTTAGAACCTTCAGCAGGTGATAATTCGTTTAATTTAAGACCCATTACGCTTCCTCCACTTTTACCATGTAGTTGATGCGATTTACCATACCACGAGTTGAAGGGGTATCTTCTACTTCTACCGTATGACCGATACGACGCAAACCTAAACCTTTAAGGCATGCCTTGTGGCTTTGTTGGCGATGGGCACCCGATTTAGTTTGAGTGACTTTCATTGTTTTCATAGTACTCACCTACTCCTGATTAACCCAAAATTTCTTCTACAGTTTTGCCACGTTTTGCAGCCATCTTTTCTGGAGATGACATGTCACGCAAGCCATTAAATGTTGCTTGTACAACGTTTGCTTCATTTGTTGAGCCGTAGCACTTAGCTAGTACGTTTTCAACGCCAGCAACTTCAAGTACTGCACGCATCGCACCACCAGCAATTACACCAGTACCTTCAGATGCAGGCTGCATGTAAACACGTGATGCACCATGACGGGCATTAATTGGGTGTTGTAGTGTAGTACCATCAAGATCAACAGTGATCATATTACGTTTAGCAGCTTCTAGTGCTTTTTGGATAGCAGCTGGTACTTCGCGTGCTTTACCACGACCAAAACCAACTCGACCATTACCGTCACCAACTACTGTTAAAGCAGTGAACGAGAAAATACGACCACCTTTAACAACTTTAGAAACACGGCCAACTGAAACCAAGCGTTCTACTAAACCGTCTGTTTGTTCAACATTCGCCATGATTAAAACTCCAATCCATTTTCACGTGCAGCTTCAGCTAACGCTTTTACACGACCATGATATTTAAAACCGCTACGATCAAATGCTACTTTAGTAACACCTGCTGACTTAGCACGTTCAGCGATCATAGCACCAACTGATGTTGCTGCATCTACGTTACCTGTTGCGCCAGAACGTAGACTTACATCTAATGTAGATGCTTGTGCAAGTACTTCACCGCCTGTTGGTGAAATAACTTGTGCGTAAATATGTTTAGGTGTTCTGTTAACAACCAAACGATGTGCACCAAGATTACGAATATGTGCGCGGGTTTTTTTAGCTCGACGCAGACGAGCTTCTTTTTTATCAAACATAGTTGCTCACCTTTTTTATTTCTTCTTAGCTTCTTTACGGGCAACATACTCATCGCTGTAACGCACACCTTTACCTTTATAAGGTTCTGGTGGACGGAAGCCACGGATATTTGCTGCTGCCTGACCCAACTTTTGCTTGTCGCTTGATTTAAGCACAATTTCAGTTTGGGTTGGTGTTTCTGCACTTACACCTTCTGGTAAAGTGTATTCGATTGGGTGAGAGTAACCTAGGTTAAGCGTTACTTTGCTACCAGCTACTTGAGCTTTATAACCAACACCAATCAGTTCAAGTTTCTTTTCAAAGCCTTCAGTTACACCAACAACTATGTTGTTAAGCAATGCACGAACAGTACCTGTGTGCATCCACGCTTCTTTTGTATCTGATACAGGTGATAGTACAACTTGACTATCTTCCTGCTTTAGCTCGACCAAATCATGCAGGCGTAAAGACATGTTACCGTTTTTGCCTTTAACTTCGACCTGCCGATCGTTCAAAGTAACACTGGTACCACTTGGTAGTGTTACTGGGGCTTTAGCCACACGAGACATAGGAAATTCCTTAATTGATAGAAATTAAAACTAGAGCCTTAGTAATCAATAAACATATAAAAAATTTATAAAACATTAAGGCAATAAAAAAACTAACCCAAAAGGGTTAGCATTATATTATAACACAAAAAGCTAGGTAGTGAATACATTACCTAGCTTTTTTAAAAACTTTTTTATGCAACAAATGCGATAATTTCGCCACCAATACCTGCAGCACGTGCAGCACGGTCGCTCATAATACCTTGACTTGTTGATACAATTGTAACACCCATACCTTGGCGTACACTAGGAATTTCATCCTTGCCACGGTACTGACGCAAACCTGGACGGCTATAACGTTTTAGTGTTTCAATAACTGGCTTACCTTCAAAGTATCTAAGTTCGATAGAAAGTGTGTTTTTACCTTTCTCGCCCTCAACTACTTCAGCACTTGCCAAATAACCTTCGCTAACTAATAAGTCAGCAATCGACTTACGCAACTTCGAACTTGGCATAGCAACAGTTGCTTTTTTAGCCATTTGTGCGTTGCGAATACGAGTTAGCATATCTGCTACAGTATCTTGCATACTCATAAAATTTGCTCCTTACCAGCTTGATTTACGAACGCCAGGTACATCACCTTGCATTACACGTTCACGGATAACATTACGTGACAAGCCAAACTTGCGGAAGTATCCATGTGGACGACCTGTTACACCACAACGGTTACGCAAACGTACTGGAGAAGCGTTACGTGGCAATGCTTGTAGTTCAAGCATTGCATCCATACGATCTTCATCGCTAGCATTTGCATCACTGATAACAGCTTTTAGCTCTGCACGTTTTTTTGCATACTTAGCTACAGTTTTTTCGCGCTTTAATTCGCGATTAATCATGCTCTTTTTAGCCATAACTCTATACCTTATTTAAATGGGAATCCAAATGCCTTAAGCAATGCACGACCTTGGTCGTCATTTTTAGCATTTGTAGTGATGGTTACATCAAGACCACGTAACTGATCGATTTTATCATAATCCACTTCAGGGAATACGATTTGTTCTTTGATACCTAGCGAGTAGTTACCACGACCATCGAAAGACTTTGGAGAAAAACCACGGAAGTCACGAATACGAGGAATTGCAATAGCGATTAGACGATCTAAAAATTCGTACATACGCTCACCACGTAAAGTTACTTTACAGCCAATTGGCCACTCTTCACGGATTTTAAAGCCTGCAACAGATTTACGAGCTTTTGTTACCACTGGTTTTTGACCAGCGATTACTGTCATGTCTGCCAATGCACCTTCAAGAACTTTTTTGTCCTGCGCTGCACCGCCTACACCCATGTTAATTGTGATTTTAGTAATCTTTGGTACTTCCATCACATTTTGTAAGCCAAGCTCTGCTTGAATTTGCTGCTTTAGCTTATCATCATATAAAGATTTTAATCTTGCCATCACTAATACCCTTAAGGTTTATTGAGCTGTCGCCACTGCTTCACCAGTTGAACGATAAACACGTGTTTTTGTGCCATTTTCGTCAATCTGATAACCAACACGGTCAGCTTTTTGGGTTTTTTCGTTAAAAATTGCAACATTCGAAATATTGATGAATGCTTCTTGCTCGATAATACCACCTTCTTGGCCGGTCATTTGATTAGCCTTTTGGTGTTTCTTAACGATTGAAATGCCTTCAACTTTAATTCTGTCGCCTTTTACTGCTAGAACTGTACCTTGCTTGCCTTTATCTTTACCAGCAATTACAACAACAGTATCGCCTTTTCGTAATTTAGCCATGTTTTACCTCACAGTACTTCAGGTGCAAGTGAAACAATTTTCATAAATTGATCACCACGTAGTTCACGAGTCACTGGTCCAAAAATACGAGTTGCAATCGGTGCATTGTTAGTGTTTAACAATACAGCTGCGTTATCATCAAAACGTAGTACTGAGCCATCAGCACGACGAGTGCCTTTTTTGGTACGTACAACAACTGCATTCATAACATCGCCTTTTTTGACTTTGCCACGTGGAATTGCTTCCTTAACAGTTACTTTGATAATATCGCCTACCGATGCATAACGACGATGAGAACCGCCTAGTACTTTAATGCACTGAACACGTCTTGCACCGCTGTTGTCTGCAACTTCCAGCATTGTTTCAGTCTGAATCATCGCGTTACTCCAATAAATAAGCAATAAAAACTAAAAAAATTGAAACTGTGCTTGCGATAAACACAGCTCCTCTAAAGGGCGCACATTATAGCACCAATTAGTTTTTATTGCAATTTTCTAAATCTTAACCGCTGTCTCTACTACATCTACTAAAGTATATGCTTTAGTTTTTGAGATAGGACGAGTTTCTTTAATGCGTACGATATCACCTTGTTGGCAAACATTGTTTTCGTCGTGCGCTTTAATTTTAGTCGAACGACGGATTTGTTTACCGTACATTGGGTGACGGATTTGTCGCTCTACTAGCACAGTGATAGACTTGTCCATCTTGTTGCTAACGACTTTACCCGTTACGACGCCAATCTCTTGATTATTTTCACTCATGAGTCGCCTCGCTGTTTTTCATTAATCAAAGTCTTAATTTGAGCAATCGTGCGACGGTTGCTTTTGACTTCATGCGTGTTACCTAACTGACCAGTTGCCTTCGCCATACGAAGCTGAAATGCTGATAATTGCTTTTCATCTAGCAATTGGGTCAGTTCTTCTACTGATTTTTCACGTAATTCACTGATCTTCATTACATTATCGTCCGCTTAACAATGGTAGTTTTGAATGGTAGCTTAGCAGCAGCTAACGTGAATGCCTCACGCGCTAACTCTTCGCTAACACCCTCGATTTCATAAAGCATCTTGCCAGGCTTGATTTCGGCTACCCAGTACTCGACTGGACCTTTACCTTTACCCATACGTACTTCTAGTGGTTTAGCAGTAATTGGTTTGTCTGGGAACACACGGATCCAGATTTTACCACCACGCTTAACGCGACGAGTAATAGTACGACGAGCTGCTTCGATTTGGCGTGCAGTCATACGACCACGGCCAACTGATTTTAAGCCATATTCGCCAAATGATACAGAGCTACCACGGTGAGCTAACCCAGTGTTACGCCCTTTATGCATTTTGCGAAATTTGGTACGTTTTGGCTGTAACATAATGTTTAACCTCTGTCTGAGTTACGACGGTTACCACGACCACGGCGTTTTGGCGCACGTGATTTTTCTTCCTTAACAGGATTGTATGCAGTATTCATACCATCTAAGATTTCACCACGGAAGATCCATACTTTAACACCGATAGTACCATAAGTAGTTTCGGCACGTACTGATGCATAATCAATATCAGCACGTAAAGTATGTAGTGGAACACGACCTTCACGATCCCATTCAGTACGAGCAATTTCAGCGCCGCCAAGACGACCAGATAGCTCTACCTTAATACCTTGACCACCAGCACGCATAGTGTTTTGAATCGCACGTTTCATAGCACGGCGGAACATAACACGACGCTCTAACTGGCTTGCGATACCGTCTGCAACTAGACGAGCATCTAAGTCAGGTGATGTAATTTCCTGAATGTTAACTTGTGCAGGAACACCCATCAACTTAGTAAGTTTTTTCTGAAGCTTTTCAATGTCTTCACCTTTCTTACCAATGATAATACCTGGGCGAGCTGTTGCGATAGTAATCTTAGCTGCGCCTGTTGGGCGTTCGATAGTGATACCGCTAACCATAGCGTTATCAAGTTCTTTACGTAAAAAGTCACGAACTTGTAAATCGTTAATTAGGTATTCAGAATATTTTTTAGGATCTGCATACCAGTTAGCGTTGTGTTTTTTAACAACACCTAAACGGATACCAATTGGATGTACTTTTTGACCCATGATTATTCTCCTACCTTAACAGTAATGTGACAGGTACGCTTGCTGATACGGTCAGCACGACCTTTTGCACGTGGTAAGATACGCTTTAAAGTAATACCTTCATCAACATAGATAGTAGATACTTTTAAATTATCAATATCCAAACCATTGTTGTGCTCAGCATTTGCAATTGCTGAATCTAGGCATTTCTTAACAAACTTAGCACCTTTTTGGTTGCTAAAAGTTAAGATGTCTAAAGCACGTTCTACTGATTTGCCACGAACTTCGTCAGCGACAAGTCTAACTTTTTGTGCCGAAATGGCGGCACCGCGTAGTTTTGCAGTTACTTCCATAGTGAGCACCTATTTAGCTTTTTTGTCAATGCCGTGACCGCGATAAGTACGGGTTGGGGCAAATTCACCTAATTTATGACCAACCATTTGTTCGTTAATGATAATAGGTACATGAGTACGACCATTATGAACAGAAATGGTTAAGCCGACCATTTGCGGTAAAATCATCGAGCGACGAGACCAAGTTTTAATTGGTTTGCGTGAGTTAGTATCTAACGCATTTTCAACTTTCGCATATAAATGTGCATCGATGAATGGACCTTTTTTCAATGAACGAGGCATGAAATTATTCCTTATTTCTTGGCACGACGGCGACGAATGATCATTTTGTCAGTACGCTTATTCTTACGAGTCTTAAGACCCTTAGCTTTCTGACCCCATGGGCTTGTTGGGTGTTTACCGAAGTTACGACCTTCACCACCACCGTGTGGGTGATCAATCGGGTTCATCGCAGTACCGCGAACGGTAGGACGAACACCACGCCAACGAGATGCACCTGCTTTACCAAGTGATCTTAGGTTATGTTCTGTATTAGATACTTCACCGATAACTGCACGACAATTTACGTGAACACGGCGAGTTTCACCAGAGCGAAGACGCAAAATAGCGTAAATACCATCACGACCTAACAGTTGAACTGCTGCACCAGCAGAGCGTGCGACTTGTGCACCCTTGCCAATTTTAAGTTCAATGTTATGCACAACTGTACCAACTGGAATGTTTTTCAGTGGTAAGCAGTTACCTGGACGGATTGGAGAACCTTCACCTGACTGTACTTTATCACCAACACTTAATTTTTTAGGTGCGATGATATAGCGACGCTCACCATCTGCATATTTAAGCAGAGCAATGTGCGCAGTACGGTTTGGATCATATTCAATGCGTTCTACTGTCGCTGGAATACCATCTTTAGTACGTTTAAAATCGATAACACGATAGTGTTGCTTATGACCACCACCGATGTGACGTGTTGTGATACGTCCGTTGTTGTTACGACCACCAGACTTGCCTTTTGATTCAACAAGTGGAGCATATGGACGACCTTTGTAAAGGTGTGGATGCACCACTTTTTCAACAAAACGGCGACCTGGTGATGTAGGCTTAGCTTTTACGATAGGCATGATATTTATCCTTATTCGTTATCGGCGGCAGCATCTTCTGCTACGTCAGCCATTTGTACATCTTGACCAGCCTTTAGGGTAACGTACGCTTTTTTAGTGTCATTACGACGACCAAGAGTACGACCAAAACGCTTTGTCTTACCTTTAACATTTAAGGTGTTCACTTTAGTAACTTCAACACCTTCAAACATTAACTCAACTGCCTGCTTGATTTCACGCTTAGTTGCTGTGGTATCTACTTTAAATACCTGAACACCAAGCTGGTCACCTAGAAGCTGAGATTTTTCTGAGAACACAGGCCCTCTTAAGACCTGATAAAGTCTTGCGTTATTCATGCTAATGACTCCTCAAATTGCTTCGCTGCTTCTACTGACATGATAACCTTGTCAAAAGCAATCAAGCTAACTGGATCTACCTCAGCAGCGCTTAGAGCATTCACATGCGGAATGTTGCGAGCTGCTAAATATAGGTTTTCATCTAGTTCATTAGTTACGATTAATGCTTTTGGAGCGTTTAACTCGGCAAGCTTAGCAACTAATTCTTTTGTCTTAGGTGCAGAAACTGAAATGTCATCAACCAAAATTAAACGCTCTTGACGTACTAATTCGGCTAAAATACATTGCATTGCACCGCGGTACATTTTTTTGTTGACCTTTTGAGACCAATCTTGTGGTTTTGCTGCAAATGCACGACCACCACTTCTCCAAATTGGACTGCGGATAGAACCTGCACGTGCTCGACCAGTGCCTTTTTGACGCCATGGCTTAATGCCACCGCCAGAAACTTCAGCACGGGTTTTTTGTGCACGTGTACCCTGGCGACCACCTGCAAGATATGCAGTAACCACCTGGTGTACTAACGCTTCGTTGAATTCACGACCAAATGCCGTGTCTGAAAGCTCAACCGCCGCACCTGTAACTGTTTTTAAATTCACGTTAATCCCCTTGCTTAGGCTTTGACTGACGGACGTACGATTACGTTACCACCATTAGCACCTGGAATAGCGCCTTTGATAACTAGTACACCTTTTTCAGCATCTACTGATATAACTTCTAGACCCTGAACTGTCACACGTTTGTTACCCATCTGACCAGGCATTTTTTTGCCTTTAAATACGCGACCAGGTGTTTGGTTTTGACCAGTAGAACCTAGTACACGGTGTGAGATAGAGTTACCGTGGGTTGCATCTTGAGCTGCAAAGTTGTGGCGTTTAATACCACCTTGAAAGCCTTTACCTTTACTTTGACCTGTTACATCAACCAACTGACCTTCTTCAAATAAGTCAGCAAGGATGTCAGCGCCAATTTCGCGACCTTCAAGCTCTGCTTCGTCTGCTCTGAATTCCCAGCTACCGCGACCAGCTGCCACACCTGCTTTTGCAAAGTGACCTTTCTGTGCTGCAGCAACTCGGCTTTCACGACGCTCGCCTGTTGTTACTTGGATAGCTGTGTAGCCATCTGTTTCATCTGTTTTGACTTGAGTAATGCGGTTTGCAGTGACCTCTACCACAGTTACAGGAATTGAAACCCCTGCTTCTGTGAACACACGGGTCATGCCGCATTTTTTACCGACTAAACCGATTGCCATGTTAAACCTCTTTATTTAATGTCTTTAATGGTTTGAGTTAATAGTTAATTAACTCAGTGCAATTTGCACGTCAACACCCGCAGCCAAGTCCAACTTCATCAATGCATCTACTGTTTTATCAGTTGGTTGCACAATGTCAACCATACGCTTGTGAGTACGGATTTCGTATTGGTCACGAGCATCTTTATTGACGTGTGGCGAGGTAAGAATGTTGAAACGCTCGATACGAGTCGGAAGTGGAACTGGGCCACAAACTTGTGCACCAGTACGCTTTGCAGTATCGACAATCTCTTGTGCCGACTGATCAATTAATCGATGATCAAATGATTTTAGTCGGATACGGATTCTCTGGTTAGCCATGCCAGCAAGCTCCTAAAATATTAACTTTTACTAACTTAAACATTATCAATAATTAGCTAATGACTGATAATATTAAGCATCAAAGTAAAAAAAGTTTAATGCCCTAACAGCTCTTCCAATATTAGAAGGAAAGCAGTAAGACATAGGAAGTAATTAGCGCCAGAATCTATGCTCTGGCTGTCGCGGTTACTGTATTTACATACGTTGTTGTAGCCGCTTAATCAATTAGTGCGATGTATTATACAGATTTTTTTTGTGATTACAAGGGTTTATTTTAACTATTTTCCCTTCAATACCTTAAAGAATCAAAGGCATAACAGAATAACCTAGTTATTCTGTTATACTTAAATCTAGTCTAACACAATATCATATTGCTCTTGGGTGTATAGCCTTTCTACTTCAAAAGTAATCACACGCCCAACCAAATATTCTAAGTCGGCAACTGTGTCTGCTTCTGTGGTTAATAGCAAATCAATCACTGAAGCATGCGCAACAACAGTAAACTGTTTTGGCGCATTATAGGTTCTTGCACAACGTACAATCTCTCTAAAAATTTCAAAACAAACCGTTTCTGCCGTTTTAATAAATCCTTTACCTTCACAAGTTGGGCATGGCTCACACAGTTGTTGCTCCAGTGACTCTCTTGTGCGTTTGCGAGTCATTTCTACCAAACCAAGCTCACTCACTTGAGTAATGTTTGTTTTTGCGTAGTCTTGTGCTAGCTGCATTTGCAAGCTACTAAGGACATCATCTCTATGCTCTTGCTCTTGCATATCAATAAAGTCAAGGATGATAATACCACCTAAATTACGCAATCTTAGCTGTCTTGCGATGCTATAGGTTGCTTCAAGGTTGGTTTTATAAACGGTATCTTCTAATGAGCGTCCACCAACATACGACCCTGTATTAACATCTATGGTTGTCATCGCCTCAGTTTGGTCGATAATCAAATAACCACCAGATTTTAAGTCTACTCTTCGTTTTAACGCATCTTTTAAATCTTCTTCTACTCGATGAATATCAAAAAGTGCCAATTCTGATGTATGTGGCACAATGCGTGGATAAATCATTGGTACAAATTCTTTAGCAAACTGTCTTAAATAGTCATACATATAAGCGTCATCTATCACAACTCTCTCTGTTTGCTCGTGCACTAAATCTCGGATGGCTCGCAGTGGTAATGATAGTTCTTGATAAATCAATACTGAAAGCTGACTGGCATTTGCCTCTTTTTGGCGTGCTTGAATCGTACGCCATAGCTGTACTAGATAATAAATATCTTCTTCTAATTTGTTTTTTTGTATATGCTCGGCAGCCGTACGGGCAATTAAACCACCCGATAAGTCGACGGCTTGCATAATTTCGCTTAGCTCTGTTTTTAAACGCGTGCGCTCTTCTTCGTTTTCAATTCGCTGTGATATGCCAATATGGTCACTTGATGGCAAATATACCAAATAACGTGAAGGCAAAGAAATATTTGTCGTTAGCCTTGCCCCTTTTGTACCGAGTTGGTCTTTAGTTACCTGAACTAAAATGCGTTGCCCTTCATGCAGTCTATTTTGAATGAGCTCATGACTTGGTGTTGGCTCTGGCTGGCGTACTGGCTTTGGCTTTTTATCTTCTGGTGTTAATGACTCACGTACGGTTGCTAATGAGCGAATTGGTTTATCCACAATCGTCAAATTGTTTGGGTTAACAAGATTAATTGGTTGACTGGCCTCAGCTACCCCATTTTCAAGATTGTTTGGTTGTACCGACAAATCATTATCTTGCACCTCTTCTTCAAGTGTTTTGTCAGTGCTGCTTATATCCGTTGGTTTAGCTTCCGTTGGTTTAGCTGTTTGAGAAAATGCGTTGGTTTGCTGATTAACAAATGCTTGTTTAATACTTTTTATTTGACCTAATCCATTGTCATTTGTTTGAGTGTCAGACAGGGGCACTTGAGGAGTAGAAAGCTCGATTGCGGGTGCCGGCTTATTAGACTGTTGTATCGTACTGAGTTCATTCATAGCTGGGCGATTAATTTTTTGCATATCATTGACGTGCAAAAAGGCTGTTCTTGATTGCCCAATATCAATAAATGCGGCTTGCATACCCGGCAAAACACGTACCACCGTGCCTAAATAGATGTTACCAACCAAACCCATCTTGTTATGACGCTCAATATAAATTTCACTCAACACGCCATCGTTCATGATAGCCACGCGTGATTCCATAGGGCTAACATTAATTAATAGTTCTTCTGACATAACTTCTCTTCTTTATAATTTATACAATATTTTTTAATTGCCACAAATTATAGCATTAATGAAACTGTTATGAATGAACTATAAAGTTGCGTATCAGAAATAAAAAAGCATTGCTAAAAAACCAAGCAATGCTCTCAAATGATGCCAATAAGGTGGATAACAACAAATTAAGTTTTTAATAGGTTACCTTTTTATGCGCTTGTTCTATTAAAGCCTTGGTTTGTGCTAGTGGCAAGCCAACCACATTGGTATAACTGCCTTCTATCCGGTCAACCCAAGCTGCTGCCAAACCTTGTATCGCATAGCCCCCTGCTTTATCACACGGCTCGCCGGTTTCCCAATAGGCATGCATTTCTTGTTCTGTTAGCTGAGTGAAATACACACGCGTGGTTTCTATAATTTGCTTAGACCATACTACTTTAGCTGTCTGATCTATCAACGTCGCTTGAGCCGCAGTCCACACAAAGTGATGTGTGCCTGCCATTTTTTGCCACATTTCAAACGCATTCTGTTTTGATGCTGGTTTGGTTAAAATTTCATTATTTGTTAATACACCAATCGTATCAGCGGTAATAACAAGCGTGCTTTCAAGTAAAAGCTTTTCTTTGGGCAAACTTTCAATCACTGCGTTTGCCTTTGTGGTGACCATACGCAATATATAATCTTTAGGCTGCTCGCCAAGCAAGATACCTTCTTTTACTGATACCGAAACTACATTAAACGGCAAATTTAAACGACTAAGTAATTCATGTCGTCTTGGAGACGTTGAGGCTAACACGATATTCATATTAAAAATCTATTTACTTAACTATCTAACAAAACGCGCCAACAGCCACATCACAACTGGCCAACTCAACATGCTCATCAATAAAGATATTCCTGAATCAGAGATAAAAATATTTTGAGAGAATAATTGCACTATCCACAAACTACATTGATATGTGACCAAACATAAACACGCCAAAAACCAGGCATTTGTTCGGTTAATTTGATGAATATAAAGGCTACTAATACGTATAACTAACGCCACTAACACGGTACAAAATGCCTGCTGCCCAAGTGTTGTGTCTAAAAGCATATCGGCAATTAAACCAATAAAAAAAGCAAAAAATAGCCCGATTAACTGAGGCTGAAAGATTAACCAAAAAATGAGCACCATAATAATAAACATAGGACGCAACGGCGCCATGCCGACACTAAGCGGATAAACATTTAGTATGATAGCAACAATAAAACTGAGGATAATACCAAAGATTTTATAAGGTTTGTCGTAAACGATTTCCATGAGTTTGTCTTTTGCTGGACAGTGTTAACAGTTTAACTTAATAGTGAGTGACCTAAAAAACTACGGGGATGTTGAAGTCTTCATATATCACCTAATAGATTATTTTAATGAAGTCTTGGTTGCATTTTCATCCTGCAAAATTAATACATAAGCATTATCAATAAAGTCAGCAGATGGCTGAACCTCTATTTTAATGTGATTGTTTTTAAGTTCATCAGTGATTTTAGCAACTGTTCCTACCTTATAACCGCTAGGAAACCGTTCACCCAAGCCAGAAGAGATAAGCTCATCACCCACCATAACGTTATCGTCTTCTATTTTAAAAATAAAATCTAAGCTGAGCTGCTTGGGATCCCCCGTACCACTGACAATTGCTTTTTGTCCCGTTCTTTTTATCATAACGGCAATGGCTTGTTCTGCATCACTTAAAAATAAAAGACGGCTGGTATTTGGGTAAACATTGGTTATTTGCCCTAACACGCCATTTTCATCCACCACCGTTTGCCCAATCTGCACACCTTCTTCACTACCTTTATCTAGCACAACAGTTTGTTTTGATAAATCGGTATCTGTACCAATCACCTGAGCAAGTTTTAACTCATAATTTTTTGGTTTTGTGGTATTGATGATCCCTTGTAAACGGGCATTTTGAGCAAGCACATAGTCTTGTTTTTGTAGTTTTACACGGGCATGTAATAATTCAGTTTGCAGTCGCATATTCTCGCGACGTAAAGATTCTTTGCTTTGCAATGTACCTTTTGTCCAATGTGCAGCAAAGTTTGGAATTAAAGAAAATTGATAAATAGGCTGCATGGCGGCATGAGTGGCAGAACGCACTTTAGCAAACCATGCAGGATTTTTGCTGTCTACCCAAATCAGTACCATAGCGACTAACAATAGGCCTACGGTAAGTCGCAAAAGCAATGGACGACGTGTAAATAACCTAGCGCTCATATATGTTACCAAGCCAACCCATAATACTAAAAATGTAGCCAGTTAGTGATTTTAAACAAAAATCATGTTTAAACTTTTGTTGTTAATAAACTCGAGTGCTTTACCACCACCACGGGTAACACAAGTTAATGGGTCTTCTGCAACCGCTACTGGCAACCCTGTTTCTTTAGAAAGAAGCTTATCAAGATTACGCAATAATGCACCACCACCCGTTAATACAATACCACGCTCTGCAATATCTGAAGATAGTTCTGGTGGTGTTTGTTCTAATGCTTGTTTAACAGCAGCAACGATACCATTAAGGGCATCTTGTAATGCTTTTTGTACTTCGTCAGAGGTAACCGTTAATGATTTTGGTACACCTTCGGCCATACTACGACCACGTACTTCAACTTCTAGTTTTTCATCACCGTCTTCTAAAACAGCGGTGCCAACTTCTTGCTTAATATGTTCGGCAGTAGTTTCGCCAATAATACAGCCATGGTTACGACGCACATGAGTAACAATTGCTTCATCAAACACATCACCACCAATGCGGATAGAATCTGCATAGACACAACCTGATAATGCGATAACGGCAATTTCTGTTGTACCACCGCCGATGTCTACAACCATAGAACCACTGGCATCATGTACTGGCAAGCCTGCGCCTAATGCGGCAGCCATTGGCTCTTCAAGCAATAATACTTTATTAGAACCTGATGAAGTTACGGCTTCACGAATCGCACGACGTTCTACTAAAGTTGATTTGCATGGCACACACACAACCACGTTTGGCTGAGCTAGAAAACGTCGTACTTTTACTTTATCAATAAAGTGTTTTAGCATTTTTTGGGTGACTTCAAAGTCTGCAATCACGCCATCTTTTAATGGACGAATGGCAGTGATATTGTCAGGCGTACGACCCAACATTTGCTTAGCGTCGACCCCCACAGCCGCAACAGTTGGGTTTTGTGTGCGATTGCTACGTAGTGCAACAACGGTAGGCTCATTTAGTACAACCCCCTTGCCAGGGATATAAATAAGCGTATTTGCTGTACCAAGGTCGATAGAAATATTAGATGATAAAAACCCAAAAAGATTCATGTGTGTATCCAGCGTATTACAAAAACTTTTGAAAGTGAATTAAATTTATAAATAGTGCTAGATTATAACGCCTTGTCTGCAAAAAAGCATAGCTAAATGTGTTTTTTTTATAAATTTATGTATCTATTTGCAAATAAAGATTTCAAACAGGGTTAAAACACTCAACTATAAGCGCATAAACATAATTTTTACCCAACAAAACTCTCATTTGAGTACAAAACTTTTATCAACATCAAAATAAAATGTGGTTTTATCATAAAAACTAGTATTTAGATAAACAGCAATTTTTATAATTATAGCGAGACACCTGAAAATAACGCCAAGATACTTTATAATAGAACAACTTAAAATTTAATTGTTAATCTACAAAAAATTGCACATAAAAATGGAGTCATTATGACCGAAGCAACAAACACAAGCAGAATAAGCACCGATGACATTTTAAACGTGGCAAAGCTATCGCGCCTTGCCGTTAATGAAGACACTGCAAGCAATTATGCACAAGATATCAGCAAAATTTTGGACATGATGGACACCATCTCTGCTATTGATACCGATGGCGTAAAACCGTTAGCAAACATCCATGAGGCAAGTCAGTCCTTACGTGCAGACGTTGCTAACCCAGATATCGACCGCACACTAAACCAGTCGAATGCCCCAGAAAAACAAGATGGTTTATTTTTAGTCCCTCAAGTAATTGAATAAATTAAGAATAATGGACATAACTTTGGTTCTAGCTTGATTGTAAGCTCACAATCAATCGTTTACTAAGTCATAAAAGTCCAATCCAAAATGTTAAACATATTAAATAATTAAAACGGAAACCTCATTATGGCTGAACTACATCAGTTATCAACCCAACAAATTATAGACGGGTTAGCAAACAAACAATTTAGCAGTGTTGAGTTAACAACGCACTTCCTTAACCGTATCGAAAAATTAGACAGTCAAGTTAATAGTTTTATTACCGTAACTGGCAAACAAGCTTTAGCACAAGCCGAAGAAGCAGACAAGTTGCGTGCTGGTGGCGATACTCGACAACTGCTTGGCGTACCAATGGCGCATAAAGATATTTTTTGTACCAAAGGTGTTTTAACAACAGCTGGCTCAAAAATCTTACACAACTTCCTATCACCTTATGATGCAACCGTTGTTAACAAGGTTAACAATGAAGGCATGATTAGCTTAGGTAAGCTTAATATGGATGAGTTTGCTATGGGTTCTGATAATTCTAGCTCATACTATGGTGGTGTACATAACCCATGGAACTTAGAGCGTGTACCTGGTGGTTCATCTGGTGGCTCTGCCGCTGCCGTTGCCGCAGGCTTTGTTCCAATGGCAACAGGTACAGACACCGGTGGCTCTATCCGTCAGCCAGCATCATTCTGCGGTTTAACGGGGATTAAACCAACGTATGGTCGCGTCTCTCGCTTTGGTATGATTGCTTATGCATCAAGCTTTGACCAAGCTGGTAGTTTTGGTAAGTCGGCATTAGATTGTGCCTATTTATTACAGGCGATGGCTGGACACGATAAAAATGATGCAACTTCTATCAAACGTGATGTACCAGACTACGTACAGGCATTAAAGGATGCCGAAAGCATTCAAGGTGACAAACCTTATAACGGCTTGCGTATTGGGGTTGCAAAAGAATACTTTGGCGCAGGCTTAAATAGCGAGGTTGAAAAAACCACCCGTGATGCGCTAGCAAAATTAGAAGAACTGGGTGCAACCATTGTAGAAGTCAATATCACTGACCCTAAAACAACTCTAGCAACTTATTATATGCTTGCACCTGCCGAAGCATCTTCAAACTTATCTCGTTTTGATGGTGTACGTTTTGGTTACCGCTGTGAAGATCCAAAAGATTTAACCGATCTTTATACTCGCTCTCGTTCAGAAGGTTTTGGTGCTGAGGTACAACGTCGTATTTTAATGGGCACATATGCGTTATCGGCAGGTTATTTTGATGCCTATTATGTAAAAGCCCAAAAAGTACGCCGTATGATTGCTGCCGATTTTGCCAAAGCATTTGAAAGCTGCGACCTAATTGTTAGCCCAACTGCGCCAACCACAGCTTATGCATTTGATGCCAACCTAGACCCTGCAACCATGTATCTGGGCGATGTTTACACCATTGGTGTTAACTTGGCAGGTTTGCCTGCACTTAGCTTACCAGCAGGGTTTGATAATGACGGCATGCCCGTTGGCTTGCAATTAATTGGCAACCATTGGCAAGAAGCTAAACTGTTAGAAACCGCACACCTGTTCCAACAGCATACAGATTATCATACTAAATTGTCTGATATTGCTAATGGGTAAAGTAAAAAGATACGTGGAACGCACCTACGGTTTGATTAAGGCTTTAAAAAAATTCTTAAATTAAGGATTAAAATGCCATGACAAAGCCCAAAAATTACGTTATTACCAAACTAGAGGACTTCTAAAGTGAGAACTAAACTCTATTTAACTTCATTAGTTTTTTTGTTGCTATATGCTACTGCATACTTATTTGACTTTATTAGCCCCAATTTTAGCTATCCAGTCGATAATGGAGATGAACACGTATTAATCATTGTAATGATGTATTACTTTCCAATATATACCTTTATCGCTGGGTTATTTTGCCTAAAAATGAAATGGTACAAGCGAATATTTATTAGTCTTTTATTAGCTATATTAATGTTATGTATACTTCAGTTTTTAATGGATATTACTAAAGACTTCCGTATATATTGTATGCAACAAGAAACTTGGTTATGTAATCTTGTCACTGACATTACCAACATAACTAAATAAAATGGACGATAAATGTCACTTTGACAGGTATTGTTTAATATTCGGTATTTGAATATACACACTTTTATTTTTGATAAAACAGATTGGTAGGGTGGGCTCTGCCCACCATTAAAAACCGTAACTAACATAGCGATAAAGGTTGAAAAAGAGCAAGATGCTGACATAGCCCTGATAGTAGCGGTTATACTTGTGTGACTGCTGGCGATTGCGAACTTGGCTAAGGGTAGTTGCTGTAACGCATGAAACACACATTAGTCAATGTGAGCAACGACAGCAGGTAGCAAGATAAGAGCGGATAGCAGGTTAAAGCTAAAAATTACAGAAACTATAGAAGACATAAACTAACAGGCAAACAAGATTTTTAACATTGTAAAATTTTTAAGTTTTTAAATAACAGGAAACAAAATGACAGAAGTACGCACAGACTTATTAGTAGATGGCTATGAAGTGGTCATCGGTATAGAGATTCATTGCCAATTAAATACCAACAGCAAGATTTTTTCATCTGCCCCTACTGAATTTGGTGCAGAAGCAAATACACAAGCCAATATTGTTGATTTAGGCTTACCTGGAGTGTTGCCAGTGGTTAATGAAGGGGTAGTTGAACGAGCATTAAAATTTGGCTTGGGCGTAAATGCCGAGTTAGGTTTGTACAATGCATTTGACCGCAAAAACTATTTTTACCCAGATTTGCCAAAAGGCTACCAAATTACACAGATGCCTCACCCTATCGTAGGCAAAGGCTACATCGACATTGTGGTTAACGAAGGTGAAAATAATGAGTATCCAAAACGTATTGGCATTACTCGTGGTCACCTAGAAGAAGATGCTGGTAAATCTGTACATGATGCAGTAGATGGTATGACAGGCATTGACTTAAACCGTGCTGGCACACCGCTGATTGAAATTGTATCAGAGCCTGATATGCGTTCGACTGCCGAGGCGGTTGCCTATATCAAATCAATCCATCAATTGGTCACTTGGCTGGGTATTTCTGATGCGATTATGGCAGAAGGCTCGTTCCGTGCCGATTGTAACGTATCTGTACGTAAGCCAGGTGAAGCGCTTGGCACACGCTGTGAACTTAAAAACCTAAACTCATTCCGTTTTATCGAGCGTGCAATTAATCGTGAGATTGAACGCCAAATCGACTTGATTGAAGATGGCGGTCAGGTTATTCAGGCAACTCGTTTATACGACCCAGATAAAGATGAAACCCGCTCGATGCGTACCAAAGAAGAAGCCAACGATTACCGCTACTTCCCTGACCCTGATTTACTACCAATCCGCATTGAGCAAGAAACAGTTGATGAAATCCGTGCACAAATGCCAGAACTGCCAACGCAGCGCCGCACCCGTTTTGAAGACGAATTGGCTCTTTCTGAATATGATGCTCGCATTTTAACGGCGAGCCGTGAACTTGCCGACTATTATGAAGAAGTGGTTGGAAAAATTGGCACAAATCATGCCAAACTTGCCGCCAACTGGGTAATGGGTGATTTGCTTGGCGCGCTAAATAAAGATGATAAAACCATTGATGACTCGCCCATTAGCACCGAGTTATTAGCTGGTTTGTTAACACGTATCAACGATAACACCATATCGGGTAAGATTGCTAAAAAAGTATTTACAGCAATGTATGAAGGCGAAGGTACAGCTGATGAAATCATCGAAACAAAAGGGTTAAAGCAAGAAACCGATACCGGTGCAATTAAAGCAATGGTTGAAGAAGTACTTGCCAACAACCAAACCATGGTTGATGAATATAAAGGTGGTAAACAAAAAGCCTTTAACGGTTTGGTTGGTCAGGTGATGAAAGCAAGCCGAGGCAAAGCAAACCCACAACAAGTTAATCAGATATTAAAAGAGTTGCTTGATTAACTTAATGTAAAACCCAACATGAGAATGGCTTACTACAATATGGTAAGCCATTTTTTATCAATCTATATAAAATAAGTACAACTGACTAAACATTATGAAAAAACAAATTTCTGATAAACATTTAAAAACCTTGGGCTGGCTTGCCAGTGGTTGCGCCATTGCCATGTTTTTATCTTATATTGATCAAATAAGACTAAATTTAGCAGGTGACCAAGGCTCAATTCTTTTACCTGTAGCAACCATTATTAATTGCAGCTTGTGGTTTGCCTATGGCTTTTTTAGAGAGAAAAAAGACCTGCCCATGTTATTTGCCAACATACCTGGCATAATTTTAGGATTCATCAGTTTTATTACTGCACTCTAAATAGTTGTTGTTAAAAACATCAAAATAAAAACTTGCAAACTTATGTTTTTGGCGTAAAATGTTGGTTTTTCGGAATGTGGCGCAGTCTGGTAGCGCACTTGTCTGGGGGACAAGGGGTCGCAGGTTCAAGTCCTGTCATTCCGACCAAACACTTTTATATAATATCTTATAAGTCAGCAAATCTATTTTGCTGACTTTTTTGTTTTAACGATGTTGTCTCGTTATAATTAATAAAATGGAAAATAACAAAGATATACAAGATGCCTTAACTTTTAAACGCCCTTTTGTACAAGATTTGGCGTTTACGTTAATATGCCCAAGTGCCATAAAAAACTGGCAAAGCAACAATGCTGACCAAATCAATCAACAAAACATCCATGTTCATCCCCCTAAATTTTGGCAACAACAATTTAACAAGTATCAAGCAAGGTTAAAACAACTCGACAGCACCAATGACTACCAAAAGCTCACTAAGTTTTTAATGAGCCGCCCTAGCCCTCACCGTTTAGGCTTTCATTTTGAGGGTTTAGTGTTGTTTTGGCTGCAAGATGGCTTTGCACTTAAGTTACACCCATTTGAGATAATCGCTCACAATTTGCAAATCATCCAAAATGGGCAAACCTTTGGCGAGTTGGATTTAATTGTCTTCAACCACGATACCAACTTAGTTGAACATTGGGAGTTGGCAGTTAAGTTTTATCTTGGTTATCCACCTTTTGAACCAACTAACTGGATTGGTATCAACTCAAAAGATAATCTGCAACGCAAGCTAGACCATATGGCAACCAAACCATTTAGCATCAATAGTGTTGAAGTTGACCCTAACCAAAGTTTGCTGGGCAATAAACCACTAAAAATAGACAAACGCTACGCTGTCATTAAAGGTCGTTTTTTTAAACCTGATACTAACAGCGTTTTTACAAAGCCAGCATGGTTAACAGACAGCTTTCCGCTGCATACTTGGTACACAGTAGAAAAAGCGAATAAGCTGTTTACTGACCGTGAAAGCCTTACTGTCAGAGCTGCAAACTATATAGAGTGGTTTACTTGCCGTAACTTTTACAATAAAAATTCAAATTTAATTGTTGATATCGCTAATACACAACTAGATCTTGATACCAATTTATTTTTTGCCGTAAATAACGAAATGAACACAACAACTTATATGGTTATTAATAGCAATAATCACGCTTCATCTTATCGTTAGTTCACAGGATAATCATTCAAAACTTTTAAAACATCGGCTCTAATTAGCTCATAACTTGGCATTTTTTCACTATGAAAGCGAATGATTGGGATACCAGCACTTGCTAAAGCTTTACTTTTTTTTGCGTCTTGGTTTTGTCGTTGTACGCTATCATGTGTCCAGTCATCAAGTTCTATCGCTAATAATACAGTTTGCAGATCCTCACCTACTAAAATATAGTCCAAACTTTGGCGACAAATACGGTTAAACCAAAAATTTCTATCATTTTCTGCCAATTCATTTGGTTCAATAATACGTGACAGCTGAACCTGAGAAAAAATATAAAACTCGGGTAAAGCCTGTTTTAATTTGAGAAAAAACAAGACCTCAGTGTCTGTCATGATTGGCATCGTCTGATATGGCCAAACTGGTATGCTATCTTTTGTTTTTATTTTTTTAACTTTTTTTGGCTGTGAAAAAAGCTTGATGATTATCCATAAAAAACCAATCAACCCAATAACAGCCATCCCCAATATCACTAACTCTGACATAAAATCAAACACCTAAAACTAACAAACTAATGTTTAATTACTTAATAAATTAAACATAAAAAAATGTGCCTGCCATGTACTACAGCAGACACACCCAAAATTAAAAACTATTTAAACTAAATCTTTTACTGCCGTCACAACCGCATCGGTCGTAATACCAAACTCAGCAAACAAATCAGCAGCTGGAGCAGACTCTCCAAAGGTATCCATGCCAATTACTTGACCATCTAGACCAACAAACTTATACCAGTAATCTTTGATACCTGCTTCTACCGCCACTCGTGCATATACATCACTTGGTAATACGGCTTCACGATAAGCGGCATCTTGAGCGATAAATACTTCCGCACATGGCATAGAAACCACACGTACACCAATACCTGCATCGCTAAGCTGAGCTTGTGCTTGCATTGCTAGCTGGACTTCTGAACCTGTCGCAATAATAATTGCCTGTAAATCTCCTTGCTCTTTAGATAGCACATAACCACCTTTGGCGATGTTGGCAACTTGACTGTTATCGCGCGCTTGATGTGGTAAACCTTGACGGCTTAAAATCAGTGCCGATGGTTTATCACCAGCTTTAACCGACTCAACCCAAGCGGTTGCTGTTTCTACCGTATCACATGGTCGCCATGTATTTAGATTTGGTGTACTACGTAAGCTAGCAACCTGCTCTATTGGTTGGTGAGTAGGTCCATCTTCGCCCAAGCCAATTGAATCATGGGTATACACGCTAATCACTTGTTGTTTCATCAACGCAGACATACGCACCGCATTACGTGCATATTCCATAAACATTAAGAAAGTAGCCACGTATGGGATAAAACCACCATGCAGGGCAATACCATTAGCGATGGCAGTCATACCAAACTCACGCACACCATAGTAAATATAGTTACCATCAGCATCGGTTTGGATACCTTTTGCGCCTTCAAATAAGGTAAGGTTTGAGCCTGCTAAGTCAGCCGAGCCACCTAAAAATTCTGGTAGCATTTTTTGTAATGCGTTGATAGCGTTTTGACTGGCTTTACGAGTGGCAACCACTTCGCCTTTTTCTTGACATTCTGCAATATAAGCTTGTGTTTTGGCTTCAAACTCAGCTGGCAGGTCACCTGCTAAACGGCGTTCAAGCTCAGCAGCAAGTTCTGGGTATGCTTTTTTATATGCAGCAAAATCAGCATCCCAATTTTTTTCTAGCATGTCGCCTTTTGCTTTGCCATCCCAAGCTTCATAAATTTCTTCATCAACTTCAAATGCTGGCTTTTCCCACCCTAATTCTTTACGGGTCAATGCAATTTCTTCATCGCCCAGTGGTGCACCATGGCAAGATTCTGTGCCTTGTTTGTTTGGTGAACCTGCACCAATGACAGTTTTACAGATAACTAATGTTGGTTTGCTAGTTTCTTCTAACGCTGCTCTTGTGGCGGCATCAATTGCTTCACTATCATGACCATCAACTTTGATAACTTGCCAATTATAGCTTTCAAAACGTTTTTGCGTATCGTCCGTAAACCAGCCTTCTACTTCACCATCAATAGAGATGTTGTTATCATCGTAGAAAAACACCAATTTACCAAGCCCCAAGGTGCCAGCCAACGAGCAAACCTCATGGCTAATGCCTTCCATTAAACAACCGTCACCTAAAAACGCATAGGTATTATGGTCAATGATATTATGACCTTCTCGGTTAAACTGTGCTGCTAATGTTTTTTCTGCAATCGCAAAACCAACCGCATTCGCAATACCCTGCCCTAAAGGACCTGTGGTTGTTTCTACCCCTGGGGTATAACCATATTCTGGGTGACCTGGGGTTTTTGAATGTAATTGACGGAAACTTTTTAAATCATCAATACTGACATCATAACCTGTTAGGTGTAAAAGTGAATAAATCAACATTGAACCATGACCATTTGACAAGACAAAGCGGTCACGGTTTGCCCAGTTTGGATTGGTTGGGTTATGTTTTAAAAACTTACGCCATAATACTTCGGCAATATCTGCCATGCCCATTGGTGCACCTGGGTGACCAGAGTTGGCTTGTTGTACCGCATCCATTGATAATACACGGATAGCATTGGCAAGTTTACGTTGATTGATTGGGGTCGGCATAATGCGTTCCTGTTTAAAAAGTTAATTAAATTGGCTAAGAATTGAAATAAAATTTAACCTACATATTTTACCTTATTATTAAATCAATTTGTGGATGGATTGGTATAAAATACCGTTTATTTATAACTCTCTAGTTAGATTCTGTGACTTGTAAGATAATTTAACCCAATTAAAAAGGCAGGTTTTTTAAAAACCTGCCTTTACTTATGCTTTTAATAATTAGTTAGCTACTAACCAATTACTTCAACTCCACCCATATAACCACGCAAGACTTCAGGTATTGTAATTGTGCCATCTTCATTTTGATGGTTTTCCATAATCGCAAGTAACGTGCGACCTACCGCCAAACCAGAGCCATTTAGTGTGTGCAATAGCTCAGTTTTTTTGCCGTCTTTGGTGCGGGTGTTCATACGGCGCGCTTGGAAATCGCCACAGTTTGAACAGCTAGAAATCTCACGATACGTATCCTGACTTGGCAACCATACTTCAATATCATACGTACGCTTGGCACTAAAGCCCATGTCACCAGTACATAATTGCACCACACGGTAAGGCAGATTTAACTGCTGTAAAATATACTCAGCCTGAGCCGTCATATCTTCTAATGCCTGAGCAGAGTCATCGGCACGGACAATGTTCACCATCTCTACTTTTTCAAACTGGTGCTGACGAATCAAACCACGGGTATCTCGTCCTGCTGAACCGGCTTCACTGCGGAAGCAAGGTGTATGTGCTGTCACCTTAATAGGCAATTGCTCTAAAGGTACAATGTCATCACGTACACTGTTAGTTAACGGCACCTCTGAGGTTGGGATTAAATAATAATCACGCTCCCCACGTAGTTTAAATAAATCTTCTTCAAACTTTGGTAGTTGCCCTGTACCTTGCAAACTATCACTATTGACAATGTAAGGCACATACATCTCGGTGTAACCATATTTTTGTGTGTGCGTATCTAACATAAACTGGATTAATGCACGATTTAAGCGAGCCAGCCCACCTTTTAAAACACTAAAACGACTACCTGTTAGTTTGGCTGCCATTTCAAAATCTAGTAAACCTAAGCCTTCACCTACATCGGTGTGATCTTTAATTTCAAAGTCAAATTGTCTAGGCTCGCCCCATTTGCGGATTTCCACATTGTCTGCTTCATCTTCGCCTATTGGCAAACCATCTTCTGGAATGTTTGGAATTTGCAACGCATTACTGTTTATACTTTCTTGTAAGGTACGCAAGCTTTCTTCGGCTTGTTTAATTTCTGCACTTACTGCTTGCATTTGTTGCATTACTTCGGTGGCGTCTTCACCATTACGCTTAAGCTCGCCAACTTGTTTTGCCCCTGCATTACGTTTTGCTTGCAGCTCTTCTGTTTTAACCTGCAATGACTTACGTTTGCTTTCTACGTCTTGCCAAAATGACATATCTAGCTCATAGCCTCGAGTTGCCAATTTAGCTTTAAGCTCGGTTAAATCGCCACGCAATAATTTTGGGTCAATCATTTGGTTTCCTTAATATATAAAACAATGTATAAATTTTTTATTAAAATATGTGTATATGATACCAAGCCTACCCTTTTTTGACCATCTTTAGCGCTTAATTTATAACAAATAAAGCCGATAACGGTTGCCTAGTTAGTAGGTTTTGGGTAACATTACAAGATTAATTTAATTCACTTTATTTAGTAAACAAATCTTGTTTTTTGTTTACCAGTTGGAAGATACCCCATGGCCTTATACCCTTATACCCTACAGCCCGTTGCACTTAATATGAGCGAAGCCGAATTTGAAAAAGCACAAATGGCGTTGTTTGATAAAAGCAGCCAATCTTTTGGTTTATCAAACATTAAAATGAAAGAGTGGATTATTATGGCTATCATCACCGCTTTAGCACTTGGCGGTTTATATTATGTCACTGGCTACTCAACTGCTCTATTTTGGGTAATGCTAGCGGGGGTTGTTTTATATATTGCCATACGCACATTAGGGATGAAGTGGTATGTTAAACGTGAGTTTAACAAGCAAATGGCAGAGCAAGACATGCCAGAAGAGATGAAACAAGTAAAACTTGGCGTGCAAAAACAAGGGTTAGTTATGTCTATGCCTGCACCACAACAAAACATGAGCAAGTCAATGCGAGGCATGCAAATGCGTATGCCGAATAACCAGCAAGCCGTTATCCCATGGAATGCCGTGACAGGATGGGATGAGACTGATGAGTTTATGTTTATTATGTTTGAGATGCGTGGTCAAAAAGGCAGCCAAATAATCCCTAAACGTATGCAAGCGCAAAACTTACCTATTGATACCATAAAAAAACATGTATTAGAAGTGGTTCCTACCAAAGGTATACAAGCGGTTGAAATGAGCTAGTTGTAATATCAAAAATAAAAAGCCTGCATCAATAGCTGCAGGCTTTTTTGTATCATTTAACATTACTGTTAGCTTATATAGCTTTATTCATCATCCAACAATACCGACTCTAGCGCAATAATCATCATGTCATTAAAGGTGTTTTGACGTTCTTCTGATGTGGTTTGCTCACCGGTTTTAATATGGTCTGATACAGTACAAATAGTAGCAGCCTTAGCACCAAACTCTGCAGCCACACCATAAATACCGGCAGCTTCCATTTCAACACCCACAATACCGTATTTGGCCATGGTATCAAACATGGCTGAATCTGGTGAATAGAATAAATCGGCCGAAAATAGGTTACCTACTTTTGGCGTAATGTTAAGGTTTTTAGCCGCTTGTACTAATGCTTGTGTCATGCCAAAGTCTGCCGTTGCTGCAAAGTCATAACCACCAAAACGAGTTCGGTTAACCATAGAGTCAGTTGAAGCACTCATGCCAATCACCACATCGCGCACTTTAATGTCTTCACGTACTGCACCACAAGAGCCAACACGAATAATCTTTTTAACACCAAAGTCTTTAATCAGCTCAGTCACATAAATAGAACATGAAGGGATACCCATGCCATGCCCCATAACCGAAATACGACGCCCTTTATATGTGCCCGTAAAACCAAACATATTGCGTACATCACACACTTGTTTAACATCATCTAAATAAGTTTCTGCAATGTATTTTGCACGTAATGGGTCACCCGGCATTAATACAACATCTGCAAAATCACCTTGTTCTGCATTAATATGAGCAGTAGCCATTTTTTTCTCCTATTTTTATTTAAATATTTATGCAATATTCTCTAAATATTGTTCTAAATCTTGTTTAATCGCCTCAATGGCTAATTTTGCTTGAGCGAGTGTTTCACCTGCTGTGTCTAAATATATTTTTAACTTTGGCTCGGTACCAGATGGACGGAAAATCACACGATGCCCACCCGCTAAATAAAACACCAAGATATTGTTGTCTTTTTCAGTTTTGAGATGATCAACGTAAGACTCTACGGTAAAATCTGCCATGTTGGTAAATGGCTCATTTCTTACAGTCGCCAATATTCGGTTGATTCGCTCTAAATCTTCAACACGGACGCTGATTTGGTCACTAACTAAAGCACCAAACGTTTTAGTAAACTCTTGTCGATACGCTTTAAATGACTGCGCCAACGTTTTTCCTTCACTTTTTAGGTCATTTATTAAATCTAAAAAGCAAATAATTGCCGAAATACCATCTTTGTCATGCGCACAGTCTGGATTCACTAAATAACCAAGTGCCTCTTCATACCCAAAAATTAAATTAGGCAGACGACCAATCCATTTAAAACCGGTTAAGGTTTCTTTATGCTCTAACCCTGTTGCTTTGGCAACCTTTGCTAAAGCAGGACTAGAAACTAAAGAACACGCTAACACACCTTTTTTGCCTTCGGCTTGTGCTTTTTTAGCAATGTGCCAAGCTAAATACAAACCAACCTCGTTACCGTGCAGAGTTGCCCACTCGCCTGCGTCATCAGCCACAGCAACAGCCAATCGGTCGGCATCTGGGTCATTAGCAACAATAAACTCTGCGCCCACCTCTTTGGCTTTAGCAATCGCTAAATCTAAGGCACCTGCCTCTTCTGGGTTTGGAAATGATACCGTAGGAAAGCTACCATCTGGTGTGCATTGCTCGTCTACCAAAATTGGTTTTGGGAAACCTATTTGTTCTAACGTTTGCAATAAAGTTTGAGTACCAATACCGTGCATAGCGGTATAAACGTATTTTAACTCATCATCAATTTTTGCTTGATAGACAGCCGCTGATTTTTGAATGTAATCATCAATTACATTTTGATGGATGGTGCCATAATCATTACTGCGTGGTAACTCATCCACTTTTTGGTTAGCTGCCACCCATTCAATTTGTTTGGCAATTAACGCATCATTTGGCGGTACAATTTGTGCGCCATCATCTTCATCACCTAAAAACACTTTATAGCCATTGTCTTCTGGCGGATTATGACTCGCTGTCACCATAACCCCCGCACTGGCATTTAGCTTACGCACAGCATAAGCCAATACCGGAGTTGGACGAAAGTCAGGCATGATTTGAGCATTGACGCCCATACCCTGCATAATTTCGGCAGTGTCTTTTGCAAAGATATCTGAATTTTTGCGAGCATCATAACCAATCACAATACTTGGAGCGGCATTACGCTCAAGCAAAAATTTTGCTAACCCTGCAGCCGCTTGCGCCACCAATACACGGTTCATGCCCATAGAACCTGCCTGTAAAGGACCACGCAAACCTGCCGTACCAAACTGTAAACGACCTGAAAAGCGAGCCGTTAACTCTTCAACATTATTATTGTCAATCAAGGTTTGGAGTTCATTTTTAGTTTCAATATCTGAGTCTTGGTCTGCCCAGTTTTGGGCAACATGTAACACATTATTCATCTTTATTACTCCAGTTTTATTATTCAACAACCTCATAAATCTCTGGCGTTGGTTCATAAGTTCCTTCATCAATCGTGACAGCATTTAACAAGGCATCTGCTGCGGCTTGCCAACTTTGCTCATCTTTAGCGTGGATAACCGCAAGCGGTGTATCTTTTTCAACTTTTGTACCAAGCGGTAAAATCTCGTCATAACCAACACTTAAGTCAATCTCATCTGTTGCCACACGACGACCACCACCCAGTCCAATCACTGCCACACCAACACTGCGGGTGTCCATGGCTCGCAAAGTACCTACATTTGATGAGAATACTGGTTTAATGACATTTGCTTTAACCAAATAATTGTCATAATTATCAACAAAATCAGCAGGTCCACCTTGCTCAGTTACCATCTTAGCAAAGTATTCTGCCGCTTTACCACTATCAAGCGCAGACTGAAGCTGCGCGTTGGCATCAGCTTTATCTTTTGCTAACTTACCATTAATCAGCAATTGCTCACATAATGCCATATTAACCGCATGTAAACGTGGGTTGATGTTTTCACCACGCAAATACTGTACTGCCTCACGTACTTCAATCGCATTACCAGCGCTGCTTGCTAACACCTGATTCATATCGGTTAGCAATGCCGTAGTTTGGCAACCTGCATGGTTAGCAACTTCAACAATTGACTTAGCTAGAGCAACAGAGTCTTCATATGTTGGCATAAACGCCCCATTACCAACTTTTACATCCATTACTAAGCTATCTAAGCCTTCTGCCAGCTTTTTAGATAGAATAGACGCGGTAATTAAATCAATAGATTCAACCGTTGCGGTAATATCACGTGTTGCATAAATGCGTTTATCAGCAGGGGCTAGGTCTGGTGTTTGCCCGATAATAACGCCACCTGCACTTTTTACAATACGTTTAAGTTTATCTGGATCAGGGAAGGTATCAAAACCAGGAATTGCAGACAGTTTGTCTAGTGTTCCGCCAGTATGCCCTAAGCCGCGACCAGAAATCATAGGTACATAAGCACCACAAGCCGCTACCATCGGCGCCAGCATCAAAGATACCACATCACCGACCCCACCTGTTGAGTGTTTATCAACAATAGGACCATCTAAATTGGCATCTGCCCATTGTAATACCCGACCAGAATCACGCATGGCTGTGGTTAGGTGGGTACGCTCGGCAATTTTCATCTTATTAAAAAAGATTGCCATACACATAGCGGCAATTTGCCCTTCACTGGTGGTGTCTTCTGTCACACCTTTAACAAATTCTTGTACTTGCTTGGCAGATAACTCGCCACCATCTCGTTTAATTTTAATAATTTCCTGAATTAGCATGGAAACTCACCTCATTAATTGATCATTTTGATTATGGATATAATTTTGTTAAACACACGATTTGTTTATTAATAACTTGCCGTATTTTCTGCTGGTGCTTCATCATTTAACGTTGCTAATAAACTGCCTAGCAAACCTGATGCACCAAAACGGAAGGTATCAACCGTTATCCAATCTGCCCCCATTATTTGCTCGGCAAGTTGAATATAGGCTTTTGCGTCTTCACTGCTGCGCACACCACCTGCGGCCTTAAAACCAACCTGTTTGCCACTTGCTTTGATGGCATTAAGCATGATTTCTGCTGTTTCTAAAGTTGCATTAACCGCCACTTTACCGGTTGATGTTTTAATAAAATCCGCCCCATTGGCAATGGCAATTTCACTCGCCTGTTTTATTAGCTCAGCCGTTTTTAGCTCGCCACTTTCAATAATCACCTTTAACGTTGCACCTGCTGATTGGCAAGCTTCTTTACAAGCTTTTACAAGCTCAGCACCTACCTGCTCGTTGCCAGCAATCAATGCACGATATGGGAAAACAACATCTACTTCGTCTGCGCCTGCCTCAACGGCTTCTATCGTCTCTTTTACAGCAACGGCAATGTCATCATTACCATGCGGAAAGTTGGTTACTGTTGCAACTTTAACATCAGTTGCCTCATTATCTGCAAGGGCTTGTTTAGCCGTTTTAATAAACTGAGGATAAATACACACAGCTGCGGTATGCCCAAAGTTGTTTTGTTGTTTTGCGCATAACTCTTTAATAGCCTGTTCTGTATCATCTTCATTTAGGCTGGTTAAATCCATCATGCTAAGTGCCTGTAAAGCGTATTCTTTAGTTGCTTCTGTCACTTTATTCTCCGTTATTTTCTTTTCGCTAAAATTGTATAAAGTTTCGGGACTCATGACATTACTCATAAGTTCCGAAACTTCAAAAAAATTATATTATGTTAGATATTGGGTATGCTTTGACTCAGTACGTTATGGTGAGACATGTTATATTTATTGACACTCACCAAATATACAATCTAATCAAACATTACTTTAGTTGCCTAATCTTTAAACACCAACACCCAAAGCAGCGGCACCAGACAAGCCAATGAATAAGCCAGCAATGGTTGCAGACATTAGGTTAGATAAAGACCCGGCGATAACCGCTTTAATGCCTAGACGAGCAATGTCATGACGACGATTTGGGGCAATTACCCCTAAACCACCAATCAAAATAGCAATAGAGCTTAAGTTGGCAAAGCCACACAAAGCAAATGAGATAATGGCTTGAGTTTTATCAGATAACACAACGGTACCTTCTTTTAATAGATTCGTGTACTCTGCATAAGCAACAAACTCGTTTACAACCACTTTTTGACCAATTAAAGAACCTGCGGTTTGCGCTTCTGACCAAGGCGTACCAATCACCCAAGCAAGCGGAGCAAAAATGTAACCTAAAATTTGTTGTAAGGTGATTTCGCCATAACCAAACCAACCACCAACACCACCAATAATGCCATTTAATAAGGCAATCAAACCAATAAACGCAATCAGCATGGCACCCACATTCATTGCCATCTGCATACCGGTAATTGCACCTTCTGCCGCTGCATCAAGCACATTGGCTGGTGGCGTATCATCTTCGGCAATTTCAAAGTTTTCAATTTCTTTGACTTCTTCAGTTTCTGGCATAATGAGTTTTGCAAATAACAAGCCACCTGGCGCTGCCATAAATGAGGCTGCAATAAGATAAGGTAATGGCACACCCATGCCAGCATAGCCAGCCAAGACAGAACCTGCAATAGACGCTAAGCCACCACACATTACCGCAAACAAATCAGACTCAGACATACGAGAAATATATGGCTTAACCACAAGTGGAGCCTCAGTTTGCCCAACAAAAATATTTGCCGCGGCAGA
Source organism: Psychrobacter sp. HD31 (assembly GCF_051097895.1). Lineage (GTDB taxonomy): Bacteria > Pseudomonadota > Gammaproteobacteria > Pseudomonadales > Moraxellaceae > Psychrobacter. The sequence continues at coordinate 1,963,992 of NZ_CP142525.1, read as the reverse complement.
CATAGAGACAGGTTTTGAAGTCCCCAAGATTTTTTGTAACCCACCACCAATCAGTTTAACAAACCACTGCATGACACCCAAGTAATACAGTACTGCCACTAATGACGAGAAGAAAACAATAACAGGCAAAACACGCAAGGCGAAGATAAAACCACCACCGCCGAATACTTCAAACATTTTGTCTGACATTAACCCACCAAACAAAAATTCAATGCCGGCGTTACCAAACTCTAAAACTTTGGCAACAGCAGATGACATCGCACCTAACGCTTTTTGTCCCGTTGGCACATACAAAATAAAAGCACCAATTAAAAATTGTAATGCAAAAGCACCAACAACAGTACGCAGATTGATAGAACGACGATTGTTTGACATCAATAAGGCAATGGCAATTAAAACTATCATGCCAAGCACACTTATTAAAATACTCATTAGGCTTTTCTCCTAAAAAATTACATAAAAAAATAGTGGTATTGAAGGTCACCAAATAAAGGCGTAAACTTAACCCAATAAAATGCGTATTGTATGATAAACGACCTTAACAAACCAGTTAAGAAACCATAAATAATTTTATAATAACAACTTTAATATCAAACAAATGAATATACAAACTGATCTTCAGACAAAACTAGAGTGCCTACCCCAAAAATTGAAAGACTTGTTTCAAGCAAACCTTACTATTTTTAATACCAATAAATTGCCACCTAAACAACAAACTGATGGCTTTGCCTTTTTACCAAACACCTTTGTAAAAACCTTACTAACACAAACCAAACTCAACAAAACCGAACTTGGATTAGCGTTATTACCGCTTGCCGCAAGTTATGCCGTTGCACCGATATCCAACTTTAAAGTTGGAGCGGTGGCTTTTGATGATCAAAACAATGTTTATTTAGGCGCAAACTTTGAGTTTTCAGGATGCCACATCGGACAAACCATACATGCTGAGCAAAGTGCCATTTCACACGCTTGGATGCGAGGTGCAAAACAACTTTCTTTGCTATTCATCAACTACCCGCCTTGTGGACATTGTCGTCAATTTATTAACGAGGTAAGGCTCACTAAAGACTTTAAAATTGTATTACCAAATGAGGTCAGTCCAACACAAAAATCTCTTAACGATTACTTGCCTGATGACTTTAGCGGCACCGACTTAGGCATCTCTCAAAAAATATTGGACGATGTTAACGACCATAGTGAGTATCATAACAACAAAATATTTAAAAATGATTGCAAAAAAATGGCGTTAGAAGCATGCCAAACCAGTCATGCCCCATATAGTGATAATAAAAATGGAGTCGCGTTAACCTTTACAGATGGTAGTATAATTGCCGGGAGATATGCCGAAAATGCCGCTTTTAATCCTAGCTTACCTGCCTTGCAAGTGGCACTAAACTTTAGAAGAATGCAAGGGAAAAACTGGCAAAATATCACAAAAGCCATGATGGTAGAAAAAGTAGCCAAGTTGAGCCAAAAAGACAACACCTGCCAGCTATTAACCAGTATTAACCCTCAAATAGAGTTAGAGTATGTTTTGATTAAATAGTTTAGTAAAATAAAACATAGATATTTATATGATTTGTTTTTTAAAACAAAAAAGCCTTGTTATGATAGTTTACACAAATCGACAAGAGGTATGCCTCTGTTATTAATCTGTTTTAAACAAGTACAAGGACTATCAACATGACAACTAACCAAATCGGCTTATCATCAAACCAAGTAGCACAAGTTATCGACAAACTAAACGCCCTACTTTCTAGTTACCATGTTTTTTACACCAATGTGCGAGGTTATCATTGGAATGTGAAAGGCGAACATTTTTTTGCGTTACATGCTCAGTTTGAAGAAATCTACACTCAGTTGCAGACTCAAATTGATGAAATTGCAGAACGTATTCTTACCGTGGGCGGAACACCACTGCATGCCTACAGTGACTTTGCGATAAACGCCAGCATTACTGAACATAAAAATGTATTTGAAGGGCGTAAATGTGTCTCTGGCGTTGTTTCTGGTTTGCAAACGTTAATTGAAGAGCAACGCATACTGGCTGATATTGCCGAAAACGCAGGTGACCAAGGTACAACCGATTTAGTTGCTGGCTATACCAGCGAACAAGAAAAAATGGTATGGATGTATAATGCATTTTTAGGCTAAATAAGCCAAAGTACCTAACACCCTAATCAAAAAAGCACCTAAAAATTTAGGTGCTTTTTTTAAATGGGCAATACAAGTTACACATCGTATTCATCCCAAACGGCATCTGCTGGCTGAGTCTTAAGTACTTGTTTTTGCAAACGCACCAAACCTGCTTGCATACGCTCTTGCAAAATCTCTGTTAACTCTTTTTGGGTTTTATCTTCTGGATAGATTGCTTCAAGTGGTAAGACATAAGCAGTAATCTTACCCGCTTTTAATACCTTATCTAAACTTTGTTTCATGGTGATATTACCAAAATAGGCGGCATCATCACTAATGTTACCATCGGCACCAACATAACAAATGACGATTGGTTGAATTGGCAACCCTGTTTGCATAACCGCCTGTAAAAGTTTGCCATAAACCCTTTTAACTTTGTGTCCACTGGTCGTAGTCGCTTCTGGAAAAAACACCACAGAAGAACCATCTTGCATAAAATCTGCAATTTGATTACCAACCGATCCAACATCACCAGAACCACGCTCAATAAATAAGGTTCCCGCTGCTTTAGCAAGCTTACCAACAACAGGCCAATTCGCAATTTCTGCTTTAGACAAAAAGAAGCATGGGCTGACACTCCCCACAACGGGAATATCTAACCAAGAAATATGATTTGATGCCCATAAACCGTGTGTTTGAGGCACAGGCTCTAGCTGTACAACCTCTAAATTAAAAGACTGACAAGTTTTTCGGCAAAAAGTTTGGATATATTTAGGTAAAATATCTTTTGGCGGTTCTTTAAAAGCACCTATCTGATAAGCTTTTTTAAAGCCACCTGTTACCACACCAGAAACCGACGTAAACATCTTCCCTTTTTTTATCCAATTAGCCATGCCTTCCTCTTAACGAACCATTGTTTATACATTTAACTAAGCGGATAGTTTATAACAAATTGATGTTGTTAGGCTAATTGAATATCAATTTTTATCAAAGTTGACATAATAAACCAAAGATATTTATTCTAAATTATCTCAAAAAATGCTGATAACGAGGATTAAACTGCTCAAAAGGAAGCCACACAAACACATCAGCGCAGTGAAAGTCTGGATCAAAACATGCATGGCTTGCCACATTTGCCCCCATGCGTAAATACATATTTAATAAAGAGGGAACAACAGGTGGCTGGCTAAGCAGCGATAGAGGCAAACGATGTTTTGGACGAATATCAATTTTTGGTGTTCCTTTTAAATTTGCTAGCCATGCGTTAACATCCCCTGCACCAATTGGTATCGAGCAGCATCCCATAAATGCATTAGCCTTTACTTGTTCTGCCACTTGCGCAATACCTTGCCACAATTGCATTAACACACTGGCACCTCGATAGTTATTGGCGATGCACGTACGCCCTATTTCAAGAACTGGATAAGGATAATCGCGCAAAAAGTTTTGCAGGTCAAACTCGCTATCACTATAAAAACGCCCTAACAAATTTGCTCTGTCACTATCTAACAAACGTGCAGTTGCAATGACCTCTTCGCCATCTAGCAAAATTAAATGAAAGCATGCCTCATCATAACGATCAGCATCTAGGTCATTATCAAACACAACACCAAATTGCTCTTTAAAACAGTTTGTACGCAGCTCTTGCGCTTTTAATAAAAGCTGCTCCGCTTGGTTATCAAACTGGCGAGATTGCGTGTCAATAATCACCGTATTTATTTTGTTTTTTATTTTAACTTCATTCACATCATTACTAGATAGCAGAGAATCTGCAGACATGGAAGACATGATTGGCACCTTTTATTTTATTCACATGATTTATATTTCAATCATTGTTTATACCTCTACCGACTGATACATTTAATTGATACGTCTCTTTATCAACCGATATAAGCAACCGACATAAACAACTGTCCAAACCCCATATTGATTTGACTATATCATCCTCAAACTTAATGACGAATAAGTGACATATCAGTTGCAAAACAATGACAAAGCATCCTTTAGTTGTTACAATTCATGTCAATAACAGTGGCCCACAACGCCTCTTATACATCAACAAACACGCTAGTGTGTTTGATACTGACAATCTTAAGGGATTTTATTTGGAATACTTTGACAGGCATAAAGGTGGCGAGAAAGCAATTTTAGTGCATCTCGACATCCAAAAAATACTTGACCCAGACGACTTAACCGAGTTTGAATTACTGGTTGACTCAGCAGGCGCAGAGCGTTTGGCATTAGTGACTGGCTCTCGCCTAAAGCCTGATGCAAAATATTTTGTTGGCTCTGGTAAAGCCGAAGAGATTGCGCAATTAGTTCAAGAAGTTGATGCCGATATTGTCATTTTCAATCACAGTTTATCGCCCTCACAAGAACGTAATATAGAGTCCTTAGTAAAATGCCGAGTACTTGACCGCACAGGGCTTATTTTAGACATTTTTGCCCAACGTGCGCGTACATATGAAGGCAAGTTGCAAGTTGAACTAGCTCAGCTCAATCACTTATCAACACGCTTAGTTCGAGGATGGACGCACCTTGAAAGGCAAAAAGGGGGGATTGGTTTGCGTGGACCTGGCGAAACCCAGCTAGAGACTGACCGCCGATTGTTGCAAACTCGCGTTAACCAACTAAAAACCAAGCTTGAAAAAGTAAAGCAAACTCGTGCTCAGGGACGCTCCAAACGACAAAAGTCAGAAGTGCTAACCATCTCATTGGTTGGTTACACCAATGCGGGGAAATCCACCCTATTTAATCGCCTTTGTGATGAGGATATTTACGCTGCCGACCAACTATTTGCAACACTTGACCCTACCCTACGCCGTTTAAACTGGGCAGGTGTTGGTAAAGTTGTTTTGGTTGATACCGTGGGATTTGTGCGCCATTTACCACATGAATTAGTCGAGTCCTTCCACGCCACCTTAGAAGAAACTTTAGAGGCAGATCTACTTTTGCATGTCATCGACTCCAGTAGTGAGGATATGCATGAACAGATTGATGCAGTAAAACAGGTACTCGCACAAATAGACAACAACGTACCTGTCCTAAACGTATTTAATAAAATAGATACCACTGGTGAGCCTGCTCATATTGGTTATGCAAGTAAAGACACCCCTAACAGGGTTTATGTTTCGGCAAAACAAAATTTAGGGATTGATGAACTCATCCTTGCCGTGCAACAAAGGTTAACTGGCAAACTAGAAATTTTTGATATCACACTCCCCTTTGATGCTGGGCAGTTTAAAAATGAGTTGTATGAGCTAGACGTGGTTGAAGCCAAAACCTATGATGACGTTGGGCATGAAGTCATCACCGTGTGTTTACCAAGCGATAAGTTAAAACTACTGTTAGGGCAGGCTGGTATTGACCCTAAACAAGTATTACCAAATGACCAAGCCAAAAAATTAACAGTTAAAAAAGAACCCTATCAAATAGCCATTGACGCCTTAACAAAAAAAATATAAATAACACAGAACGGTTTTATTAACTTTTATTACCGACAATTAACATTTGCTTTACACTTGGGTGCTAAACTGAGCAAAGTTGATTTACAGTCACTTTTTGTTTTTTAAACAAGCTAAGTTAATAATATAGGTAACTTAATAGGTTCTTTTATGAGCTACAAATTAATCGTATCTGCTATGATGGTAACACTTTATGCCGCAAATGCATCGGCAGGGTTAGCTGTAAGCCAAGAAACCTATGTAAAAGATACCAGTACAAAAACACTAACCATTATCTCTGATGGCAACCCTAATCGTGCATCAAACCAAGGTATCCGTTTTCAGCAGCCAAAGTTTTATTCTGAAAACTTTTATTCAAATAGTGCTGCTGATTCAGATACCTCAAGTTATTACAACAGCTATCAATCAACCAATCCATCTTGGTATTCATCCAACGACTATTGGTACAGTTCAGACAACAACGCTTGGACTAGTAGCAGTGATAGCAGCTCTTATGATGCACTCATCCGTTTATCTGCCAGTCGCCATGGCGTCGACCCAGCCTTAGTAAAGGCCGTTATTCATACCGAGTCTGCCTTTAATCCTTATGCACAGTCCCATGCAGGTGCACAAGGGTTAATGCAATTAATGCCTGCTACTGCAAGAAGATTTGCCGTTTTTAATGTGTTTGATCCAGCCGACAATATTGATGGGGGTACCGAATACCTAGCTTGGTTATTACGTCGTTTTAATTACAATATTGAATACGCCCTAGCTGGATATAACGCTGGTGAAGGCAATGTTGATAAATACAATGGCATCCCCCCTTTTAGCGAAACTCGCAACTATGTCAAAAAAGTAATGCGGCGCTATAACAATTTATACAAAAACGACAGCAGCTTATGGGTTAACAATCGTAACAACTATCAAAACCTTTACAACTAATTAATATGCCTGCATTAACTTAACGGTATGGTTTTACTTAACCGTACCGTTTTTGTATAATCCTATCACTGTTTTTTTGCACGTTTCCATTAATGTACTCCTCTAACAATAAAAAAAACAACTACAATCTCTTTAATATCAACCTATCAATCAAGGAAAACTATATGAGTGCTAATAAACCTGACTTGCCTCATTGGTTAGGCATTTTACTAACTCTGCTTATTGTCATCATTGTAAGGGAGTTATGTGTATTGATATGCCAATTTTGGGAGATTGAACGCGCCGCCAACATTGTTGGGCTAATTATGATGTTTTGCCTATTATTTGCATGGCGACTAATAAGAGAAAAACAAAACAAGCCCAGCTTGCCAAATTGGCTAACTTTGGCAACTAACCGTTTGTTATTAGATAGTGGTTTTGCCTTTTTGCCAGTTTCTGCTGGTGCCGGTCTATTACTCTTTACTTTAGGAGATGAGTTTTGGCGTGTATTTGGCATTATTATTATCAGTACATTAATACCACTATGGGCAATTGCAAAACTGGCAAGTGTATGGCTTAAAACCGACACAACCCAAAAACAAGGAGGTAGTCATTTATGAGTACCAGCTTAATCCCTGTTTTATCTGCATTTTTGCTCACATTAGTTGCTCATATCTCAGCACGCTTATTAGCAAAAAAATTAACTGGCGTTCCAACCGTTGTCACAGCCATTATTCTTGTTATTGCCTTATTGTTTGTGTTTAACTGGCAATTTGACAACTACTACAGCATTGCTAGCCCAGTTTTTGACCGTTTACTTGGTTATGTTACCGTGCTTTTGGCCATTCCACTTGCTTCTATTAACTTTAAGGGCTTGCCTCTAAAAAAACTTTTTTGGATAGTACTGATTGCAACCAGCGTCGGTGCCTTATTACCAATGGGCTTGGCCTATACGTTTGCGTTGAGTCAAAACACCATTCTTGCTTTTGCCACCCGCTCTGTGACAGCCCCTATTGGTTTAAGTATTGCTGGCATCATTAACTCACCACTCATTATGGCAAACCTAATCATTAGTATCTCTGGTTTATTAGGTGCCGGGTTTGGCAAGGTCATCTTAAAAAACATCGAAGACGATAGAGCAAAAGGCTTAGCGATGGGGCTGGTGTGTCACGCCTTTGGTACAATTGAAGCATGGCAAATAAGTCCTACAGCAGGGCGTTACGCAGCGTTTGGTTTGGCGGTTAATGGTTTAATTACTGCATTGTGGGTACCTGTATTTATCAGCCTAATTATATAATGTTAAGATTCGTTACGCCTGCTACACAATTAAATTACACTTGAATGCTAAACTGCTCAAATTTAATAGATATAAAACGCTGAGTAATTTATGAACTTAAGGCTCGCCATCACTTCTACATCGATTGCATTAACCTGTGTCTCCTGCGCTTCGGTGTCTGAGCAGAAATCTGCTCGGTATCATAGCGATCATGCTAGATATGCGGGTTTTATTGCCCCAAAATATGGTGCCAGTGTGCGTCATAATGCCTTTGATGCGCTTATCCGTTCTGCTGCCAAACGCCACGGAGTTGATCCAGCACTCATCAAAGCCATTGTACATACAGAGTCATCGTTTAACCCCCGTGCCCAGTCTCACGCTGGTGCTCAAGGATTAATGCAGCTAATGCCCGCAACCGCCGACCGTTTTAAAGTAAATAACGCTTACGACCCTGCCGCCAACATTGAGGGTGGCACAAAATACTTAGCATGGCTATTACGCAGGTTTGACAACAATGTAGAATATGCGCTCGCAGGATATAACGCTGGCGAAGGCAATGTTGATAAATACAATGGCATTCCACCATTTAAAGAAACCCAAAACTATGTAAAAAAGGTACTCAATCGCTACCACACTTTATATAAAAACAATAATATTTAGTCATTTTATCTATGATAAAATCATAATTTACAATCAGTTATAAAAACTTAACATTGCCACTGTTTCGATAATGGTAAAATACAAAACTTAGTGGCACTTAATAACTTACTAACCCTTAAGTTTAGTAACCCATAAGAACGATGACACTTTGCCGTTAACCGTTAATAAATATCACAGTAAATGAATATAAAAAGCAAAAAAACTGCCTTACTTTCAACTTCCGCCATTCTATTGATTGGTGGTTTAAGTAGTGCCTATGCTTCTGCTAATTCAGATAACATTTCTATTTATAAAGATAAAAACGGCAACGTGATGATGACAAATTTGCAAACAACTGATAGCTATAATCAGTTTACTCAGCAAATGTCTGGAAATTATTCTGCAAACGGACAAAACGACAAGCAATATTTTGGCTCGGGCTACTTTCCTCCCAGCAAATCAAACAATGCCGCTAAGCGTGCCACTGCTAACCAAAATAACCACAACCGCTTCAGTAGGCTTAATGGCAACCGCAGTTATGACGCTCTAATTTTAGCAGCTTGCAGCCGTCATGGCGTTGATCCAGCATTAATAAAAGCCATTGTACATACAGAGTCAGCATTTAACCCAAATGCCCGTTCACACGCTGGTGCAGAAGGGTTAATGCAGTTAATGCCGGCAACGGCTCGTCGTTTTAGTGTTTATAACTCGTATGACCCTGCCGCCAATATCGAAGGCGGTACAAAATACATGGCGTGGTTATTACGCCGCTTTAACAACAACTTAGATTTAGCCTTGGCAGGTTATAATGCTGGCGAAGGTAATGTTGATAAATACGGTGGTATTCCCCCTTTTAGAGAAACTCGCAATTACGTACGAAAGGTACGTAACCGTTATTACAATATATACAAGCATGATACCAGTTTGTTTGTCAGCAACATTAGTCAAAATAGCGCGGCTAGCAATGCCGCAAACAATGCACAAACGAGCAGACAAGACATTAATCAAAATATAACCTTTGGTACCAGCTATAATAGCTACCGTAACTAAACATCATTTTTTATTTCATTCTTGCTTATTTTTTAAGCCTTTTTAACTTATTCCTGTTTAACTGTATCAGTTTTGTATAAAATACCCGCAAATGTTTGAAATCTATCTTTAATGTCAACATATTAATATTGTTCAATTAATTTTATAAAGTTTATCGAAAGGAAAACGAATCTTATGATGCGAATTGGTTTATTTTTATTAACTAACCTTGCCGTGATGGTGGTACTAGGAATTGTGATGTCTGTATTTGGTATGGGCAGTGTCTATGGTGCTGGTGGGTTAAACATAACCAGCTTAATGGTGATGTGTTTTGCCTACGGTATTATTGGCTCGCTTATTTCTTTGTTTATTTCTAAGTGGTCTGCCAAACGTGCAATGAATGTGCAGGTGATAGAATCGCCCGCAACAGCAACAGAAAAGTGGTTGGTTGATATCGTAACCAAACAAGCGAAAGCCGTTAAAATTGGTATGCCAGAAGTCGGTATATTCCATAACCCACAACCCAATGCCTTTGCAACAGGTTGGAACAAAAATAATGCGTTGGTTGCTGTTTCTAGTGGCTTACTAGAAACCATGACACCTGATGAGGTAGAAGCGGTTCTTGCACATGAGATTGGACACGTTGCCAATGGTGATATGGTAACCCTTGCGCTTATTCAAGGCGTAGTTAATGCTTTTGTTATGTTCTTTGCCCGTATTATTGGTTATTTTGTTGATCAAGTGGTATTTAAAAATGAAAGCGACCGCCCTGGTATGGGTTACTTTTTAACCAGCATGGTAATGGATTTAGTGCTGGGTGTGCTTGCCTCTGCAATTGTCATGTGGTTTTCTCGCCTGCGCGAATACCGTGCAGATGAAATGGGTGCCAAACTTGCTGGTAAACAAAACATGATTAATGCACTTGCCGCACTTAAACCTGCCAGCCAAATGCCAGACAACACCCCAGAAGCAATGAAAGCATTTGCAATCTCCAGTGGTCAATCACAAGGGTTTAGCTTTGCTAATTTATTCCGCACTCATCCAACATTAGATGACCGTATTGAAGCATTACAAAAAGCGGATTAATTCATTAATAACTCGTTTCATAAAAAAAGACCAAGCCAGTTAGCTTGGTCTTTTTTTGGGTATTGTTTTTGCTGGTTATATTATAACTACTATTGTATTACTGATTTTTCTTCCAAAATATACAAGACAACAAAAAACCCCACGCTATTAGTCATAGCATGGGGTTTTTAGTATAGCTTAAAGCTAATATAAAGACAAAGCCTTACTTAGCAGCATCTGCCTGTGCAGCAGCAACTTCTGCAGCAAAGTCTTCTTCTTTCTTCTCGATGCCTTCACCAACTTCAAGACGCTTATAAGCAACAACTTTTACGCCTTCAGCTTTTAAAACTTCTGCAACTTTTTTGTCGTTGTCCATTACGTATGGTTGACCCACTAGCGTATTTGCATCTAGGTACTTACGTAAACCACCTTCAATCATTTTTTCAACAATGTTATCTGGTTTGCCAGACTCTTTTGCTTTTGCTTCAATGATTTCTTTTTCACGGTTTAGTACGTCAGCTGGTACGCCTTCGCCATCGATAGCGATTGGGTTAAACGCAGCAATGTGCATTGCCAAGTTTTTGTTGATTTCATCGTTACCACCTTCGGTAGAAACAACAACACCAATACGGATACCATGACGGTATGAACCCATTGCAGCACCTTCAATAACTTCTGCACGGCGTACTTGGATATTTTCACCAATTTTTTGAACAAGCGCGATACGAGCTTCTTCTACTGTTTGACCATCATAGTCAAGTGCAGAAATTGCCGCAACGTCAGTTGTGTCATTAGCAAGTGCTAAATCAGCCACTTTTGTTGCAAACTCAGTAAAACCAGCATCTTTTGCAACAAAGTCAGTCTGACAGTTTACTTCAAGTAATAATGCTTTATCGCCTTCTTGAGCAATGATAATTGCACCGTCAGCAGCAATGTTACCTGCTTTTTTAGCCGCTTTAGCCTGACCAGACTTACGTAAGTTGTCGATTGCAACTTCAATATCACCACCAGCTTCTTGTAGTGCTTTTTTACATTCCATCATGCCAAGACCAGTACGGTCACGCAATTCTTTTACCATTTTTGCAGTTACTTCTGCCATGATTCACCTCAGTGTTTGTTTATTAATCGTTAGTATTACTAAAACTTTATAATTAAATTACTTACAGCACCCATCACCTATCTATTTGTTAATATACAAATTTTTAAGGCTTTTGTTTTTTTGGTCTTTTTTGTAAGTTTAATTTATTTTAATCTTATTAAATGACAATGGCATGACGGTTAAGTTCATGCCATTGTATAATCAATCAATTTAATCTACGATTGATGATTATTCAGCAGCAGCGTCTTCTGCTTTTTCTTCAGCAGCTTCTTCTTGCTGAGCACCACCTTGAGTTTTTGCGTATTCTTTACCTGCAATAATTGCATCTGCCATTGCAGTACCATATAAGGTAACGGCACGAATCGCATCATCGTTTGCTGGGATAACGTAATCTACATTGTCTGGGTTAGAGTTAGTATCAACGATACCAATAACAGGGATACCTAGGTTTTTAGCTTCTTTGATAGCGATAGCTTCGTGATCAACATCAATCACAAAGATAGCATCTGGCAAACCGCCCATATCTTTAATACCACCTAAAGAACGGCTTAGTTTTTCCATATCACGTGTACGCTCTAATGCTTCACGCTTAGTTAGCTTAGCAAAAGTACCATCCTCTGCTTGCTTTTCTAGATCTTTTAAACGGTTGATTGACTGACGAAGTGTTTTCCAGTTTGTCAGCATACCACCTAACCAGCGGTGATCAACATAAGGCATGCCTGCACGTTGTGCTTGTTCACGAACAACGCCACTTGCTGCACGTTTTGTGCCAACAAATAATACTTTGTTCTTTTTAGCAGCAAGACCATTTACAAAAGTCAATGCTTCGTTAAATGCTTTTACTGTATGCTCTAGGTTGATGATGTGAATCTTGTTACGTGCGCCAAAGATATATGGACCCATTTTTGGGTTCCAAAAACGTGTTTGGTGACCAAAGTGTGCACCAGCTTGAAGCAAGTCACGCATTGCGATTTGAGTTGGGCTGTTATCTGCCATGTTAAATTCCTTAAAATTTGGGTTATGCCTCCACATTATAAGAAGTACCGATTTAATGGCACGCATTTGCTTATAAAACCAAATTAATCAAGCCATCAAACACCCAGTACGCCTTAAGCATAATGTGTGTGTCATTGTTTAAAGTTAAAAATACGTTGATACCGTTTAACACCATATCAACCTCCGTTTTAGTCATAACTATATTAGCTTTTTTACTAAAAAATCACGTCTAAAAAACGGAACGCATATTCTATCATAAAAATCTTAGTGTTACCAATGTTTAACACCCCAAAATATGCTACAATGCCACCCATCAAACAAAACTAATTTATAAATAAATTTTGGTGTATTTATGACAACAAAAAATCTAATTTTGGCACCTGATGCTATAGAAAAAATGCGTGTTGCAGGCAAGCTTGCCGCAGACGTATTATTAATGCTGGATGAACACGTTAAAGCAGGCATTACAACAGAAGCATTAGATAAACTTGCGCATGACTATATTGTCAATGTTCAGGGCGCTATCCCCGCACCACTCAACTACAATGGTTTTCCAAAATCTATTTGTACCTCAGTTAACCATGTGGTTTGCCACGGTATCCCAAGTGATGACAAAATCTTAAAAGATGGCGATATCATTAACATTGATGTAACGGTCATTAAAGACGGCTATTATGGCGATACTTCAAAAATGTGGATTATTGGTGAAGGCTCGATTATGGCAAAACGCATTTGCGATGTTGCTCAAAAGGCGTTATATGCAGGTATGAGTGTTGTAAAAGATGGTGCTTATTTAGGCGACATTGGTGCGGCTATCCAAAAAGTGGTTGAGCCAGAGCGTTTTGGTATTGTTCGTGAATTTTGTGGACACGGTATTAGCAATGAGTTCCATCATGAACCACAAGTAATGCACTATGGCAGAGCTGGCACGGGTATGCAGCTAAAATCTGGTATGACATTTACCATCGAACCTATGATTAACCAAGGTACATGGAAAACTAAAATTATGCCTGATAAATGGACAGCCATTACCAAGGACCGTAAATTATCTGCCCAATGGGAACATACCCTAATGGTGACCGATAACGGTTGTGAGGTATTTACCACGCGTCCAGAAGAAGACTTAAGCTTTTTAAATACCTAGCCTTGCTAGGCTGACAAAAACCACCTTAATTAGGTGGTTTTTTTGTACCTAAAAATTTTGCCAGCTTTTTTGGTCGTTCATTGATAAATGACTAACTCTTAGATTTAACTAATTTTTCTGCTACACTGTAGATTAACTATTTTTGATAACTTTAGTTTATTATTACAACCTAAATAAGAATATTTTATGTTTAATAACTACACAGTAAACACCTTACAAATCACACCACTGCCAGATTTAAGCCAACAAACTCAAGCAAATTTAGGTGTGCCCGCATGGTTAACACAGGTTAACCAAGAAATTGACCACGCACTAAGTAAAGGCATCAGTATCCGCCAACTGGTTACAGCAAGAGCCACCGCCATTGATGAGTTACTCATTGCACTATTTAATCTTTATCAACTTGATGAAACCGACCTAACGTTATTTGCCACCGGTGGTTATGGACGTGGTGAGTTATCGCTACACTCTGATGTTGATATTTTACTTTTATCACCAGGCACCATTGATGAAAAAGTAGGCGAGCAACTCAATCAGTTTGTTGCCAAACTTTGGGACATCGGGATTGAACCAGCCCTTGCCGTACGAACGATTGAAGAGTCTATCCAGGTAACTAAAGGCGATCACACCATTGCCTCAACCATCTTAGAAGCACGTTATTTGGTTGGTAATGAAGCCCTAAAATTTGCCCCTAAAAATATCCTAGAAAAAACGTGGTCACAAGTTGATTTTTATAATGCCAAAATGGCAGAAGCCAAACAACGCTATCTACAAAATAACTCTACCGAGTATAACCTAGAACCAGACATTAAAAATGCACCTGGTGGGCTCAGAGACATCCATGTTATTGGCTGGGTAAGTAAACGCTATTTTAGAGTAAGCAAACTATATGATTTAGTACAACAAGACTTTTTAACAGAAAGAGAGTTTGATGAGCTGCAACAGTCTGAAGACTTTTTATGGACAATCCGCCATCATTTACATACTTTAAATGGTCGTAATGAAAACAAACTCTTGTTTGACTATCAACGCGAAATCGCCAAGTTAATGGGATATGAAGACACGCCAGAAATTCATGACTCTCATGGTAATGCTGCTATCGAAAACTTTATGCGCGATTACTATCGCTGTGCAATGCACATCTCGACGTTATCAGAAATGCTGACCGCACACTACTATGAGCTGGTGATAGAGCCCAACTTGAGTGACGATAAAAAACCTAAAAAAATGCCACTAAACGCTTTATTTAACCAAATTGGTAATCAAATTGCCATTGCGCATCACCGTGTTTTTGCACAACACCCAGATGCCATATTACAAATGTTTTTACTGATGGGGCAACATGGTATTAAAAACGTACGTACCCGTACCTTACGTGCATTAAAAATTGCGGCTCGTGGTATTGGGCAAGCCTACCGAGATAACCCAAAAAACAAACAACTTTTTTTAGACAATATTAAAGAACAAAACTATTTGTATCACCGACTACGCACCATGAAACGCTATGGCGTACTGGGTCATTACATACCAGAGTTTGGGCGTGTTACAGGACTCATGCAATTTGATTTGTTTCATCGTTATACCGTTGATGCCCACACCTTGTTTGTGGTTAGGATATTGCATCGATTTACCGATGACAAATATCAAAGCGATTATGACTTAGTTAATAGCATATACCAACGTATTGACCGTAAAGATATTTTAGTATTGGCAGCTATTTTCCACGATATTGCCAAAGGTAGAGGCGGCGACCACAGTAAACTGGGCGAAGTTGAAGCCATTGAGTTTTGCTTACATCATGGCATGAATGAAGCAGATGCAAACCTTGTGGGCTGGTTAACTCGTCAACATTTGTTAATGTCCAGCACGGCACAGAAAAAAGACATCTCAGACCCAGAGGTGGTGAGTGAATTTGCCGAGATTATTGGCAATGTGACCCACTTAAACCACCTTTATGTGCTTACCGTTGCCGACATGAATGCCACCAACTCACAAATTTGGAACAGTTGGCGAGCCAGCTTGATGAAACAGCTTTATACCTACACTCGCCGTATGCTAAAAGCCGACATCGACACCCCAACAAACCGTGACGACATGATTACAGTCAACCGAGAAAAAGCCACTCAGTTGATGATAAAACAAAATTCTAAAATGAATCAGCAAGAAGTCATCACCCTTTGGGATGAGCTGGGCGATGAATACTTTTTGCGAGAAATCCCTGAAGATATTTTATGGCATACTCAAGAAATCCTTAACCACCCACCAATTGGTAAAGCATCCGATAAAGACAGTGAACCACTCGTTTCATTACGTGAGCACAGAGACATTGCATTAGATGCCGTACAGGTTTTTGTTTATACACAAGACCAAGAAAACCTATTTGCAGTTACTATGGCGGTTTTTGACCAAATGGATTTTGATGTTTTAGATGCACGCATCATTACTGGTACACGTGATTTTGCCTTGGATTCCTATATCATTTTAGACCGCCAAGGTACGCTCCTAACAGACCCAGAACGCCAAGATGAACTTAAAAACCGACTCATAACCGCGTTTAAAAGCCCAACCAAACCAAAATTTAGCCAAAAAAGAATACCAAGAAGGTTAAAAAACTTTAGCGTACCAACCAAAGTTCGTTTTGATGAAAACGCCTTACAAAACCAACATATGATGAGCCTAATCACACTTGATAGACCAAGCTTGTTAGCCCAAGTTGGTCAAATCTTTTTAGAGCAAGGTATTGAAGTCCATTCTGCCCGTATTACTACGCTTGGAGAAAAGGCAGAAGACACTTTTTATATTAGTGATAAAAATGATATGGAATTAAGCAATGACAAATTACAGTTGCTAAAATCTGCTTTAATTGATGCGTTAGATACGGACTAACCATAAATTAGTTGCCCTTTGTATTACATTGCCTTTGTTGATGGTCTGTTCATAAGCAGTGCCATCACATTGGCTGTTGACAAAACAGCTAAAATAAATACAAAACACCTCACATTGTCCTTGTTAAACAATTGTATAATTTTTCCCGTCTCATTGTACTTTTAACAGTTGACTATCCCTGCCACAGTTCTATAATAAAACCAAAAATAAAAATCATTAAAAACCAAAAAAGATAACAAAAATATAGCAAAGATAGCTTAGGTATCTTATTAATCGTCAACTAATTAACCAGCCAAAATAATAACTCAGCTGATATTAATACTATTTAACCCTTAACCAGATACTTACAACTATTACCCTATCAATAACACTCAATATTAATAAATAGGAGGTTAATATGCCGTTTAAGCTTATCCCAACAATTATATCCATGATTATCGGTTTACTCATTTGGTTTATTATCCCTGTACCTGTGGGCGTTGACCCAAATGCATGGCATCTGCTTGCCATCTTTATTGCCACCATTGCGGCCATTATTGGCAAAGCTTTACCAATTGGGGCAATTGCCATCATCGCTATGACTTTAGTTGCTGTGACTGGTGTCACTAACGACAGCCCAAAAGGTGCCATAACCGACGTACTTTCTAGCTTTTCGAGTCCTTTGATTTGGTTAATTGGTATTGCCATCATGATTTCTCGTGGTTTGATAAAAACTGGATTAGGTAACCGCATTGCCTATTATTTTATTGCACTATTTGGCAAAAAAAGCTTGGGGATTGGGTACTCACTTGCCATCTCTGAGTTAATGATTGCACCAATTACGCCATCAAACACCGCACGTGGTGGTGGTATCATCCACCCAATTATGAAGTCAATTGCCCATAACTTTGACTCAACACCAGAAAATGGCACACAAAGCAAAATTGGTAAATACCTCGCTTTGGTTAATTATCATTCAAACCCCATCACTTCTGGGATGTTTATTACCGCAACCGCACCTAACCCGTTGGTTGTAGATTTAATCAATAAAGCAACAGGTAGTGAAATCCAACTGTCTTGGACAACATGGGCTGTCTCCATGTTTATCCCAGGTATGCTATGTATTTTACTAATGCCTTTGGTTATCTATCTGCTGGCAAAACCAGAAATTAAAGAAACCCCAGATGCAAAAACCTTTGCTACCAATAATCTAAAAAAAATGGGGCGAATCTCTAAAAATGAAAAAATCATGCTGGCAATTTTTACCTTAATGTTGCTTTTTTGGGCAAACATTCCAGAGATGTTAACAGGCATTAGTGCTTTAAAATTGCACTCTGCAACCACCGCATTAATCGGCTTATCTGCTTTACTTATTACAGGTGTTCTAAGTTGGGAAGACATTCTTAAAGAACGTTCTGCATGGGATACCATCGTTTGGTTTTCTGCATTAATTATGATGGCAGGCTTTTTAAATAAACTTGGGCTTATTGAGTGGTTTTCTGGCAATATTCAGGCAGCTATTGCTGCTACGGGTGTTAGCACAACCATGGCAATGGTTATTTTGACCTTGGTGTATATGTATGTGCATTACTTTTTTGCCAGTACCACCGCACACATCACCGCCATGTTTGCTGCATTTTATACCGTTGGTTTAAGCCTTGGCGCACCGCCAATGTTATTTGCATTGATTATGGCAGCAGCTGGCAATATTATGATGACCCTAACCCATTATGCAACCGGCACTGCGCCTGTAATATTTAACTCAGGGTATGCATCACTGGGTGAATGGTGGCGTGTTGGTTTTATCATGAGCGTTGTTAACCTAGTCGTATGGATTAGCGCTGGTCTCGTTTGGTGGAAGTTTTTGGGTCATTATTAACTCCCTTTGAACCATAAAACTTTACTAACTCATTTTAAAAGACGGCTGCTATTGGTAAGCCGTCTTTTTATTTTTCTTTATCAAAGCAATTTCTGATAAACTAGCTGAAATTTTACACAAATTCTGACTGACGCTTTTTTGAGGATAGCCATGAACTCAAACCTTAATCTCCTTCATCCTTATCCATTTTCTAAAATGGCAACCTTACTGGCTGATATAACCCCCGCCAGTGATTATGCGCCAATTAAACTTGGCATTGGTGAACCCAAACATTTGCCACCACAATTTGTATTAGATGAACTCATTGCTCATGCAGGCAAAGTTCAAAACTACCCAACAACTGGTGGCATACCCGAGTTATCACAAACGATTGCCGATTGGCTAAAACAGCGTTTTAACTTAAATGATATTAACCCAACATCAGAAGTTATCCCTGTTATGGGCACACGCGAAGCCATTTTTAGCTTTGTACAAGCTTGTATTGATACAACATGCACTGACGACACACCAAACCAAAAGCCGGTTATTGTCATGCCAAATCCGTTTTATCAAATATACGAAGGCGCAGCAATTTTGGCAGAAGCCGAGCCCTATTATGTGCCTTGTACGCCAGAAAACAACTTTAAAGCAGACTATCACCAAGTACCTGCAGAGATTTGGGAGCGAACACAACTGCTATTTGTATGCAGCCCAAACAACCCGACAGGCTCAGTGCTATCAGAAAACGATTGGAAAGAACTGATAGCATTGTCAGACAAATACAACTTTATCATCGCCAGTGATGAATGCTATAGCGAGCTGTATTTTGATGCCCCACCTGTTGGCTTACTAGAAGTATGTGCAAAGTTAGAAAGAAATGATTATAAAAATTGCGTGGTTTTTCACTCATTGTCTAAGCGCTCTAACTTACCAGGTTTACGCTCTGGTTTTATTGCCGGTGATGCAAACTTACTAAAACCTTACCTGCAATACCGCACCTACCAAGGTTGTGCTATGCCAATTCATCATCAATATGCCTCTATTAAAGCATGGCAAGATGAAGAGCATGTCGAGGCCAACCGTGTACTGTATCGCGAAAAATTTGCTTTATGGATGCAAGAACTTGGCGACTTATTAGAGCTACGCCACCCAGATGCCAGTTTTTATTTTTGGGTAAAAGTACCCGATAAATTTAATAATGATGATGAACACTTCGTCAAAGAATTATTAGAAAAGGTAAATATCTACGCACTAGCTGGGCGGTATTTATCACGAGAGGTTAATGGATACAACCCTGGTAAAGGCTATGTTCGTCTTGCTTTAGTAGCCAGTGTAGAAGAAAGCCAAGAAGCCATTAAACGGATTAAAACGCTATTAGCATAACCATTTTTTAGCGGATAAATACCCAAAAGCATAAGCTTAAATTTACCAAGCTTATGCTTTTTTTATCAGCGTATTACCTACTCACCTAAAATCCACTCAACTGCTTTTTCTACATGCACAAGGGTGCTATCAAACACAGGCAACGGACTGTTATCTTGGTGAATCATTAAACCGATTTCTGTACAGCCTAAAATCACGGCTTGAGCTTGGTTGTCTTTTAGTTGCTCAATGGCTTGGATATAAACGTCACAAGAAGTGTCTAACACTGTACCATGACACAGCTCATCAAAAATAATACGATGAATTTCTGGCTGAATCTCTAAATCTGGCGTAACCACTTTGATTCCTCGGTTTTCCAGCACTTGGTGATAAAAACCATCTTGCATGGTAAATGCTGTACCTAACAAACCAACGGTTTCGATACCATTTGCCAGTAATTCATCTGCCATACAGTCAACAATGTGTAAAAAGGGAACATCAATGGCATTTTGTATACCATCCGCCACCTTGTGCATGGTATTAGTAGATAATAACACCGCTTCAGCACCTGATGATTGCAGATTTTTTGCCTGTTGAGCAAGCAGATTGCTAGACGCTTGCCAATCGCCAGATTTTTGTTGCTGAACCACTTCTTCAAAATCGACACTGGCAATCAGCAGTTTTGCTGAGTGATTTTTGCCAAGTCGTTCATTGACTTTTTTATTGATGAGCGTGTAATAGTTAGCGGTTGATTCATAGCTCATACCACCTAAAATACCTATCGTTTTCATGGTTATTCCTATTATATTAAGGCAACAAACATATGCCCTATTAACTCGTAAAATTCTTGTGATTTAATTACCAAATTTAAAAACACGCATGCTTTTTGCCCTTAGTAGATAAAACTCAGCACTATTCTGACTCAGTACATTAAATAGTGATTGGTGTGAGCATCTTTTCAGATTTTCAATCTCAGGTTTACAGCATATTGGCTTCTAATAAGTGAGTTATATCATAGCCAAAAAACCATTGATAATCCCGATACACTCTTAGGCCATATTAACAAACTGTATTGGTAGTTATAGGAGTACAATTTAGGAGGAGATATGTTTGAGCAATTTTTTGCTATTTGACATAGTTCTTTAACTATAAATGGGCTTTTTTATATCTTTACAGGCTTCCTACTCACCACTAAACCCAACATGATCAGAACCATGGCAACTACCTTCTACCATGTTATGGCTTTGCCAGTTAAAACAATCGAAACAAACATACCAATAATAGGCACAAGCAGTGCAAAAAAAGGCTTGAGAATTACCTCCCATTAAGGCTAAGGTACCACCAACACAGCACAATTACACAAATCATCACTGTCAAAGCTGGTCATCTCGCCTGCGGTTAGCTTCGGTACAGGAAACAGTCGTACCGTTAGCGGTTTATTAAGCCTAAACGCCATGGTGCCAGTGTCTCGAATGATGGCACAGATTTTTTCACTTGGGGTGTCGCCCTCAATCGGCACCGTATCTAATCCAATGCCACAGACACTGCTATAAGTCAGCAAGTCTTTGATGTCAAACTGCTGATTGATTGTCGCTTTGGCAAGTCCTGTATCCTCGGTAACCGCCAACATCAACCCAGAAAAACCAACCTGCTGAACATTGTTTACCGACTTAAACACCTTGGTTAATAATGCCGAAGCTTCAACCGTACCACTTGCCCCAAAATAGGGTACACCCAGCAGTTGATACACCTCAACCATACTAGCACAATCCTTGGACGGTGCGGCGGAGGTATCCATGCCAATAAACTGCCAGCCTTGCTCAAGAGAGGTATTGTCAATCACGCCAACCACTTTATCCACATGATATTGCAAGGCTGTGTGCATAGCGGTGTATGCCTGTTGCATAAATTCAGCGTGGTTATCAGCACAGTTATCAACGTTGTTAGATGTTTGGTTTTCACAGACCTCCCCTTGATAAGGGAGAGTTAGAGGGGATACTGACTGCAACACATCAACCAATAAATCAGGCGTTTCTAAGCCCACCACGACTGCCTTATCTACATTAGCCTTGTCGTTTGCTTGTTTTGGGCGATGATAACTGGCAGGAAAATAGGGAATATAGCTATCGCAATTAAAATTGACGGTAAAGTTAAAATTGCCCTCGCCATTGGGCGTGATATCCGCAATCTGTTGGATAGCTTGCACCGACTGCTCAATCAACTCATGTTGTAAAAACCCATGCTCATTCATCGGCACGTTGACACAAGCATTACACAAATCGCCATAATCTTTGATAAGCTCGGGTAGTAAGGCAATCTCATGAGCGGTACATGCCTCGCCAATTGCAAAACGGATACGCAACTCATTATTTTTGTTCAGTTCGTCAAGATGTTGGGTAATCTGTGCCAAACTTTTTTTAGCAGTGTTAATGTCGCTTGTGTTGAGGTACTCTCCAAATGGATTGGTCACAAGGCGTAGGCTTTGCACATGATAACCTGCTTGTTGTAAGGCGATAGCAAGGGTATCACATTGGCGTTTTCCTTCGGCTAGAATATCGTACCAAAGGTTACTGTCTTTCGGTAAGGTGATAAAGGCAGTAACGGCTCGCACTCGGCATAGTTTCTGATTTTTATAGCTTTCTGCATTGATAATATTGTTCATTACTCTATTCCTTATTTTATGCCTAACTGAAAAATAGACACACTCGTATCATACCCCAGCTCATAATAGTTATTATCATTAAAGGTAAAGTTTTTAATCACTTGTAGACCCAATTTATCCACATGAGCATGGTATGAGCGTGGATGAATAGGACTGATGAAGGTCAGCAAAATCGGATATTGTGTTCCCATCTGTATAAAAATTAGTCAGTAACAGGCTTCCTACTTACCCCCAAACCCAACATAATCAGTACCATGGCAACTACTTTCCACCATGTCATGGTTTCACCAGTTAAAACAACCGAAGCAAACATACCAATAATAGGCACAAGCAGTGCAAATGGCATCACTTTAGAAGCACTGTTGTTTTGTAGTAAAAATGTCCACATCACAAATCCCATTAACGTTGAAACATACACAATAAAGCTTAAAGACAACCAAGATTTGATGCTTGCCTCGCTAAATGTGCTTACTGTCCAAGTATTTGGCTCTAAGAACCATGACAGAATAGACATCAACACCGCCACAATCAGACCACCCCAGGCCACTAAAGACAGAGGTGAACTTCCCATTAATTTTTTTGAAGCAATGTTACCAAAGCTCCAGCCAGTTGCTGACATT
This sequence comes from Psychrobacter sp. HD31, assembly GCF_051097895.1. Classification (GTDB taxonomy): domain Bacteria; phylum Pseudomonadota; class Gammaproteobacteria; order Pseudomonadales; family Moraxellaceae; genus Psychrobacter. Next base: position 1,940,874 of record NZ_CP142525.1, on the reverse strand, counting down.
AAGATACAGATAAATCCGAGCAATGGCATATCTCCACCAACATTGATACCAATCAAACCAAGACCAAGCACCGCTATTATTAGTCCAATTATCTGCCAGCGGTTAATACTTTCTCCTAATAACAGATACGCTAAAAATAAGGTGATAAACACTTGTATTTGCAATATCAATGCAGACAACCCTGCGGACGCACCCAGTTGCATAGCATAAAACAACAATCCATATTGAATGGCAAATGTACCCACCGCATAGGTCATAAATACCAGATTAAATTTAGGTCGTTTAACAAAAAATATCAGCGGTATTGCTGTGAAAATAAACCGCATTGCCGTCAGCATGATGGGGTCAAAACTCTCAAGCCCCCATTTAATAAAGGTAAAATTCACGCCCCAAATAATGGTGACGAGAATGGCAAGAAGAGTATGTTTGAGTGGCATGGGAGTTTCTCAAGTCGTATATGAATATTTTGAGTAGCTAAAATAGCATGGTAGACTAAAACAGTACCGATACAGTTAAGGACTATTTTTTATAAACTGTTGCGGTTATTTTTTCAGTACAGTTTTCTTGCTAGCTTTGCACTTTATTGTCTATTTGACTCATAGAAAGTGCATAAGAACTATGCTTGCCTATTTAAAAATAGAAAACAGATTTAACATAAAAGAATACAAACTTAGTTAGCAAACTTTAGAACTATATTTTTTTAAATCTTATAAAGTCTAGATTAGTGTATATTCAAACTTATGATGAACACCTGATAAAGCTAAAAAAAGCTCACTAACTGGGATTATTAAATGACCACCAAAACACAGCTCGTCCAAACTCACATCATTGAAAAAATCCAATGGCAGGTTTATCACCCCAACACACGCATACCCTCGGTACGAGATATGGCAAACAAGCTTGGCGTATCTCCTTATACCGTTAGCCAAGCCTATGACACCCTTGTTGCCCAAGGTTATATCTATGCCCGTCAAGGGGCAGGCTATTATGTGCGTGAACCCAAGGAGATGCAAAAGACCCATGCGGTTGCCCTGCCAGCGATGACCAATAATGTGTTAGATACGGGTTGGCTACTCACTCATTTGTTTAATGACTTACCTCGCACACGTGCTTCGGGCAGTGGTTTGTTGCCTCCTGATTGGCTGATGCCCAAAAAACACATGCTCTCCGCCAGTCGCAAAGTCATCAATGAGCTAGACTATGTCTATGAATATGGGCATTTGCAAGGCTATCATGGATTGCGTGAGCAGTTTGCTCGTCAGCTCGACGATATGGGTATCTCGGCACATCCCTCAATGATGATTACCACCACAGGAGTGTCTGCAGGTATTGTGACCATTGTTCAAGCCATGTGTCAGGTGGGTGATACGGTTGTCGTCGATGACCCAACGTGGTTTTGGATTATTGGTAGTTTGCAAAACTTAGGGATGAATGTGGTTGGCGTTACTCGCACTGCTGATGGCCTAGATTTAGAACAACTAGAAGCCATTCTTCAGCATTATCAACCCAAGCTTTATATTACCAATACCACATTACACAACCCAACCTCTTACAACATCACACCGACCAGTGTATTTGCCGTACTGCAATTGATGGAAAAGTATGATTGTTATGTGGTGGAAGATGATGTGTATAGTGCCTTTAATCCAGACAAAACCATGGTGCGCTATGCCACCTTAGATGGTTTTAAACGGGTGTTTTATCTAAATGGGGTGTCAAAAGTGCTTGGTGGTAATTGGCGGATTGCCTTGACGGTTTGCCCTGAACAGCATTTGCAAGCGGTCTTACGCCAAAAAATGCTGAGTAATATGACTTGCCCAGAGATGACAGAACGAACCATTACTTACATTTGGCAAGACCCTGCCTTTGCCAAACATGAAAAAAACATACAGTCTCGATTGGCAAAAGCACATCATACCTTACTTAAACGTCTTAAAAAACATGGCTTCACTCCGCCAACAGACAGCAACCCTTGTCTATTTATGTGGCTTGATTTGAGTAATGAGGGCATAATCGATACCGCAGAACTTGCCTTACAAGCTCATAAAGAACAATGGTTGGTTGCTCCAGGACATTTGTTTTCACCCACAGGGCGTTTTAAACATCATATCCGATTAAATGTCACACGCACCAGTGATGAGTTTTTAGAGTGGTTAAGAGCTTATATTGAAAATGTATGTTGCTAGCACAGGCACTTCAACTACACACTTATGCATTGACAAAAATTTGCTCGGTTGGCAAACGTGATTTTGGTAATTTGGCATTAAAGTCATCATCCGCTCGGTAACCAAACGCCATTACCGCCACGGCTTGATAGCCTTGCTTTGCCAAATCAAACTCTTTATTTAATGCGCCACAGTCTACCCCTTCCATTGCGGTGGCATCAATACCCATTGCAGCCACACCAAGCAGCACCATACCAATGTTTAAATACAACTGGTTGGTATTCCATTCACGCTCGTCCTTTAGTTCATTTCTGTGGTGCTCGACAAAACGCTGAATGTGCCCCTGACGAAGACTTTTATCGTCCGCCAAATTAAATCGACCATCTTGTTCTTCTGCATTCGCAATATTGCAAACATGCGCATCATCAATGCTGGTTTTACCACAGTAAATCACCACATGCGAGGCCGCTTTTATTTTTTCTGCATTAAAGGCATACCTAGCAGGGAACCCTTTAAGCACTCGTTCTTTAGCGACTTCGTTATCGGCAATTATAAACTGCCAAGGCTGTAAGTTTAAGCTAGAGGGGCTAAGCCGAATCAGCTCCTTAATTTTGGCAAAGTCTTCTGGCGAGATTTTTTTGTTTGGGTTATAAGATTTAGTGCTGTATCGATTTTTTGCAACATCTATAATATTCATCACCTCTCCCTAGTCACGTTTTGTGATTATTAGATTTTTAAATGCCACTGAATAGATAAAAGTATTTGGCTATTTAGGTCTCGTTTACTCTACCACAACCATTAAGATAACCATAGTCAAACTCAAGGTTAGGGTTAAGGTTAATAAAAAAGCACATCTCACACTTTTTTTAGCAGATGTTTGAATATGTAACCAGCCTCACTTTTTACTTTTAATTTTTATAACCATTCAAGTAACAGTAATCCCAATGAATAAAAACTAAAGGATTACCATGCGTTTTTTAACCATGAAAAAGCTAATAGTACAGATGGTTTGTCGGCTGACAAAAATAAATGAACTAATGCATTTGATAAATAAAATTTTAGACTCAATTTGGCAAAGTAGCTTGGCTAGGAAGGTGCAGAACAATTGGACAATGTGATTAAGATGATAAAAGAATAAATATAAAGCTAGCTGTAGCGTGCGTTTAGTAAAATGTAACCCACGCTACGCTAACTTTTGTATTACTTTATGAAGATAACGCTTTATTTTTTTCTTTCCAACTAAAGCCAGCAAGCACCAATAAACCTGCAAAGATTGCCATGTTTTTCACAAAATTTTGTTGCTCTGTTGCCACGTTCCAAAAATCATGCAGGTTTATGTTGATAACAATAACCAAGCCTGCCAAAATCAATGAAAAAATAGCAGTGTAACGATTAAAAATGATGCCTAACCCTGCAATAATTTGAATAATTGCGGCTGATGCTAAAAAGAATGGAATAAATACCATACCATGTTGTTCCATCAGTGCGACATGCATATCCCAAGCCACAAACTTTAGTATGCCAGGCAGCACAAAATACAGCCCTAGCAATGCACGCCCCACCATAATAGCCATAGGTGTGATTGCATTCATGGTGTTATTAATCAAGTGTTTCATTTTATTTCCTTGTGTTTGTAACATTAGCAAGTAAACAAAAAAATATATCAAAAAAATTCTCCCCCTTGTTCAAGGAGGAGTTAGAGGGAATTTCAAACGTATATTTTAATTTGTCTTATCACTTTTATAATAATCTAGATAAACGATGACACACTCACAATGAGTACCATGTTGATATTGCCACGAGTGGCATTTAAATGAGTGTCTTTTTATTGAGTATTCAGATTATTGTTTTAAGTTCATGTTTTAAGTTGATGGTTGAATAATACGACCTATTTTGTATGCAAAGTATGTTATTCCAACACGCAAATAAAAGCAAGTATTTTGTATGCAAAATAAAAAGTTTATTCAAAATACAAACCAACATCGCCATAAAAACAGCTAACATTTAAAAATTCTAAAAACCTCTACAAATCAAGCAAACCATACCAAGATGTTTGATTGTGTAACCAGCCTCACTTTTTGCCTTTAATTTTTATAAACATTCAGGTAGCATTAAACACAATTAATAAAAATTAAAGGCTTACCATGCGTTTTTTCACTCTTATTGCTTCTTCTACTTTGGCTATGGTTACCGCCAGCACACTGGCACATGCCGCTAAGCCAGAAGCGCCTTATCTTTCAAACTCTCAGTTTCAACAATGTTTAACCAATTTAAAGTCTACCAGCAAATTTAAAGGCGTATCATCTAGCACATTTGAGCAGTACCGCCCAAGTAAGCCAGACCCAAGTGTTATTCAGTCACTCAACTATCAACCCGAGTTTCAAAAAGATGTTTGGGATTATGTTTCTGCCTTGGTAGATGAAGAGCGTGTACAAGATGGCATCGCAGCAAAATACCAATGGGCGGATACTTTGCGCCGTATTGAAGCACGTTATGGTGTAAAAGCCGAGGATGTACTTGGCGTTTGGGGAGTTGAGTCTAACTTTGGGCAAACACTTGGTAAAAAAGACCTATTTAGTTCATTAGCAACACTATCTTGTTTTGACCGCCGTCAGTCTTACTTTCGTGGTGAGTATGCCAACGCATTAAAAATTGTACAAAATGGCGATATTTATGCACATGATATGACGGGCTCATGGGCTGGCGCTTTTGGGCAAACACAGTTTATGCCAAGCACCTTTTTAGAGCTTGCAGTCGATTTTAATGGCGATGGTCGTAAAGACTTAGTTAATAGTGTGCCAGACGCATTGGCATCAACTGCTAACTTTTTAGCCAAACGGGGTTATCGCAGTGGTGAGCCTTGGGGCTATGAGGTAAAACTACCAGAAGGTTATTGGGCAACAAGCAACCGCCGAAATAAAAAACCAATAAGCCATTGGCGTAACCAAGGTTTAACATTGCCAGACGGAAGTCCACTACCCTACAATTTAACTTCAGCTGGCTTATTATTGCCAGCAGGTAGCAAGGGACCAGCATTTTTAGTTGGTAAAAACTTTGATACTTTTTATTCTTACAATGCATCAGAAAACTATGCCCTTGGTATTGCTCAACTATCGCATTTAATAGAAAAAGAAGATGCCATTAACATTGGTTTCAAAACACCTTGGCCAACGGATGATCCAGGTATTGGTCGTCGACAAGCACGAGAAATTCAACAAGCATTGCTAGATGCTGGGTATGATATTGGTGCAGTTGATGGCATTATTGGAGATGCCACTCGTGGTGCTATTCAAGACTACCAGCAACAGCATGGTATATTTCCAGCCAATGGACGTGCGGGGCAAAAGTTTTATAACCAGATTATAAACACTACGCCTTTAAATCACGGCTATCAGCCTAGTATGCCAACCCCACAAAACCAACCAGATGGTATTTCACAAATTATTGAGCAAAGAGATGGTTGGTAATTTAGCCTACTAAAACCGCTTAAGTAAAAAACCACGTTCAATTGAGCGTGGTTTTTACCATCCCGCATTTAAAGCGGGTAAACTTTGCCATGGTTTAAAACACGCACTTGATATTGCAGTAACTAACCCGTGGTAAACCTATGGCACTGGGTTTGGCACTAGCTTTATTTTTGACACAATCCATGTGTTTAACGCAACTAAAAAATTATTTATCTGCATTATCCCAGTCGTCGTCTTCATCTCCCCAATCGGCATAAGTTTCGTTAGGGTCAATGCCACGGCGTTTCATATCCGCTATTTTTTCTTCCAGCGTTTTATATTGATCTGCCTCATGCATGGTGTCTTCTAAATCTGTAATCTCTTCAACTAACGCTTTATTTTTTGGGTTTGTCATCGTTACTTCTCCATTTTGTTGATTACTGTTTTCAACCGGTTTATCAACTGGTTTTTCTGATTGTCCACAGCCCACAACAACTAACGCAATTAGGTTGAGGGCTAATGTGTTTTTAATGCATTTGCTTTTTTTCATAATACCTCTATAGCAATTTTTGTTAGGTTTGGCTTAACAACCTTGTTACCACTTGTTTGAGGTTATCATCATACAAACTGGCATAAAAAGATAAAGAACCAACATGAAGTTGCGCCTTTTTTTGCCACATTTGCTGGCAGGTTGTCTCATCAGTTTGTTTCATCTCAATGAGTAGATTTTGTTTTAACAACAAATCTTTTACCCTGTTTGCAATGGCACGTCCAGAATCAATGACATCCATATCCATATGGTGTTTATTTACTTCTGCCATTAAAAAATCACGAAAAAATGGATAGTGCGTGCAACCTAATACAAGCTGGTCTACGCCTTGGTTATAAAACTGGTGTAATTGTTTTTTTAATAATTTAGCGGTGTCACTTGTTTGGGGCATGCCGGCTTCAACCCAAGGCACTAAATTTGGCTCAAACCATTTTACAACCATTACTTGGTTAGGGCTTGCCACGTCATCAATTACATTGTTTAATAAATCACCATTAAGCGTTGCCCCTGTTGCAAGTACCGCAACTTTTTTGGTTTTACTAAATTGTACGGCTGGTTTTAATGCAGGGACTAACCCAACAATTGGCGTGTTAGGGTACTTATTGCGTGCCAGCTCTAACCCATGTGCAGAGGCACTGTTACAAGCAATAACAACCAATTTGCATTTTTGTTCAATTAACCAGTCAACCGCATTCAGTGTTAAAGCACTAATTTCATTATTATCACGGTTACCATACGGCACATTTAACGTATCTGCATAGTACAAATAGCCTTCATGCGGTAGCACCTGTTGTAAATGCCTAAATACCGATAGTCCACCAACACCTGAGTCAAACAGTCCTATTGGCGCATTTGCCACAACATCCGTATTTGTTGTTATCAAAGTTGTTTTCATGCTCATAAGTTATTATTAATCTGTTGGCTAATTAGCCTATCAACAAATGTATTTATTACATCATTATAGCCAAAATTTTAGCTTTTGTTGTTATAAAACTTATCAGAATATTAGTTCAAAAAACATTAAGACAAAAATTTGACAGGTCAGTACATATACAATGGTCGAGTTTTAGTTAAATTTATCTTATACTATTCCACAACGCTAGGTTGGTATATATAAGCCCTGTTATATATAGCCCAGTAATAAAAGTTTATAGAATTAATACTAAAAGCATTGTAAGGCAGCCGAGCTTTTACATATAGCACGCCACCTACATGCAAGTCTTTAAGGAGTTTTTATGGAAAACATTGAACGTGAACAGATGGAGTTCGACGTTGTTATTGTTGGTGGTGGACCATCTGGTTTATCAGCGGCTATTAAACTACGTCAACTTGCCATTGAAGCCGGTAACGATGAGTTTATGGTATGTGTGGTAGAAAAAGGCTCAGAATTTGGCGCGCACACTTTATCTGGTGCAGTAATGGAACCAAGAGCTTTAAATGAGCTTATCCCAGACTGGAAAGAAAAAGACGCACCCGTTCGTGTTGCAGTTAAAGAAGACCAAGTTTACAACCTAACCTCACCTACCAAAGGCACTAAGTTCCCTGATATTGTTGTGCCAGCACCTATGCACAATGAAGGCAACTACATTGTATCATTAGGTAATGTTGTGCGCTGGTTGGCCGAACAAGCCGAAGAACTTGAAGTGATGATGTTCCCAGGTTTTGCAGCATCAGAAGTTTTATATAACGAAGCGGGTGCTGTTAAAGGCATTTTAACTGGCGATATGGGTGTAGATGCAAAAGGCGAAGCAAAATCAAGTTTTGAACCTGGTTATGAGTTATTAGCTAAGTACACTATTTTTGCCGAAGGCTGCCGTGGTCATTTAGGTAAACAACTTATCAATAAGTTTGAACTAGATAAAGACAGTGATCCACAACACTATGCAATTGGCATCAAAGAACTTTGGGAAATTGACCCAGCAAAACACCAAGAAGGCTTGGTAATGCATGGTGCTGGTTGGCCATTAACTGAAACTGGCGCAACGGGTGGTTGGTGGATGTACCATGATGAAAACAACCAAGTAAGCTTTGGTTTGGTAACCGATTTATCATACAAAAACCCTTACATGTCTCCATTTGATGAAACACAGCGTCTTAAGACTCACCCAATTCTAAAAAATATTTTAGAAGGTGGTAAGCGTATTTCTTACGGTGCTCGTGCTTTGGCAAAAGGTGGCTTAAACTCATTACCAAAATTAACCTTTAATGGCGGTGTGTTAGTAGGCGATGATGCAGGCTTCTTAAACCCTGCTAAAATCAAGGGTACGCACACTTGCATGAAGTCGGGCATGTTAGCTGCCGAAGCCGTGTTTAAAGCAGTGCAAGAGGGTAGAGAAAACGACGAAGTAACCGAGTATACTGAGTTATTTGAAAACTCTTGGTTGCATGAAGATAACTACAAAGCGCGTAACTTTGTACCAGCCATGCACAACTATGGTCAGTGGATTGGTGGTGCCTTTGTATTTATTGAGCAAAACATCTTAAAAGGTAAAATGCCAATTACCTTGCATGATACCTCATTAGACTTTGCTCAGCTAAAAGATGCCAGTGCTGCTAAAAAGCCAGATTATCCTAAGCCTGATGGCAAACTAACTTTTGATAAACTATCATCGGTATTTATCTCTAACACCAACCATGCAGAGGATCAGCCTTGCCATCTAAAATTGGCAGATGCGAGCATCCCTGTTAAGCAAAACTTACCTAAATACGGTGAGCCTGCTCAGCTATTCTGTCCTGCTGGTGTTTATGAAATTACACAAACAGAAAATGGCGATGAGTTTGTCATTAACTCGCAAAACTGTGTACATTGTAAAACTTGTGATATTAAAGACCCTGCCCAAAATATTACTTGGGTAACGCCAGAAGGTGGCGGTGGCCCTAACTACCCTAACATGTAGTCGCATTTTATAACAAGAAAAGACCAGTTACTGCAACTGGTCTTTTTTATTGCTTACATTCGCTTAAACTTTTTATTTTGCTAGCGCCTGCAAAAATTGCTCAATTGCTTGATTGACTTGCAATGGCTCTTCAATTGTAGACGTATGCCCTGCTCTATCAATAACCACCAATTTTGACCCCTCAATTGCAAAATGAATACGCTCAGCTTTTTGATAAGGGGTTGCCACATCTTCGTATCCGACCATCACAAGTGTGGGTGTTGTAATCTCACTTATTTGTTCATAAACCCCTTGTCTGTCAATGACACCTCGGGTTGCTTTAACAATACCTTTTTTGTTATTTGCTTCTAAATTTGCTTTCCATTTTTTGTATTCTGCTTTGCGGGATTTATCTGCCAAAAAAGTTTGCCCGAACATAATTGGCATAATTTTTTTACTCACCATTTTCACCCCTAACCATTGAATCGCCATAATCAATTTGTTATATTTTTTTGCGTTCTCTGGTGCTTCTGGATCAGCAGAGGTCTCTAATAAAATTAGACTATTTAATCGCTCGGGATGCTTAATAGCAACACGCTGCCCAACAAAACCACCCATAGACAAACCCACAAAGTGGCATTTTTTTATATTAAGTTTATCAATAAGGGCAATGGCATCGCTGGCTAATGTATCCATATCATAACCACTATCCGTGACCTCCGATTGCCCTTGACCACGGAAGTCAAAGCAGATACAACGATAGTTTTCTTTAAAGTAGGCTACCTGCTTAGCATACAGCTTGGTACTCCACAACAAGCCATGGGCAAACACAATTACAGGTTTATGATTGTCGTTCGGGGCACTGTCTTCATAATAGATATTGGCATCATTAATTTGTATCATTGGCATATTGCTATCTCCCTCATTGTTTTTGTATAAAAATCCTTATTTATTGGTGTACCACCAGAATTATCATAACACAAACCATCAAAGCTAAAGCTTATCCTAAAAACTTTCAACCTTCACCACGTCATAAGCTGGCGTTTCGTACGGATGACTATCCTTTAACGCTTGCACCACGCTATGGATGCAAATGTCATCCGCCACCACAAACTCCACCCGCCATTCTGCTACTTGTTCAATGCTATTTTGGCTGCCGATATGCGGGTTACTGCCAGCTAATGGTTGAAACTGCCCCTGCCCCAGCACTTGCCAACAACAATGACTATAATTGCCAATTTTACCTGCGCCTGCATCAAATAGTGCTTTTTTTACCGCTTCTATATTTTCATCTGGGATAAAAGTTGTTAATTTATACACAGTATATGCTCCTTATAAAAAAACCGAATTTCCATACAGAAATTCGGTTATCAAACATCAACATGTTAACTTAGTCTAACGGAATGCCTAAACGGTTAGCAACTTCCTCATACGCTTCGATTACATCACCAAGTGATTGGCGGAAACGGTCTTTATCCAATTTCTTTTTGGTTTCTTTGTCCCAAATTCGGCAACCATCTGGCGAAAACTCATCACCTAATACAATGCGGTCTTTAAACACGCCAAACTCAAGCTTAAAGTCAACTAAAATCATACCAGCGCTATCAAACATCTCGCTCAGTACATCATTTACCTGAGTAGTTAAACGACGCATTTCATCAAGCTGCGCCTGAGTTGCCCAGCCAAAAGTTACTGATTGAGACTCATTGACCATAGGATCGCCTAACGCATCATCTTTATAAAACAGCTCATACGTTGGTGGGGTTAGTTTTTCGCCTTCTTCTAGTCCCAATCGGCGCACCAAACTACCTGCTGCATAGTTACGTACGACACATTCCACAGGGATCATATCCATACGCTTAACCAAAACTTCATTATGGCTTAATTGCTCTTCAAAGTGGGTTTCTACACCTGCCTCACTCAGCTTTTGCATAATGTAAGCATTGAATTTGTTATTTACCTGACCTTTACGTGCCAATTGCTCAACACGTTCACCATTAAATGCAGAAGTATCGTCACGAAAATGCAGAATAAGATAATCTGCGTTGTCGGTTTCATATACTGATTTTGCTTTGCCTTTGTATAGAAGCTGTTGCTTTTGCATGGTTAATGCCTTTTAAAAAATGATGGTTGTTTCGTAATTTGTGTGTACTACTAACGCTGTGGTGCAGGCAACTCATACTGAGTTCCTGTTTTATTTGTTGTATCTAGGTTGCTTTTGCCCATCTCTATTGCAGGGTACAAATGCACAAACCCCTGAGTTTTTTGCTCAGCAGGTAGTTTTATTGGTGCTAACAACTCGCTTTTTTGGTAGTCTAGGCTGCCGTTATCTCGCTTGCCTGTCCAATCTCGTATCATTTGGCAACCTGATAACAAGCTTGCGGTTACCACAACGGTTGTCATTATTTTAAGTGTTTTCATTACCAATCTCTTTTATTTTTAATCTTAATTAAACCAAACCAGCTTTACTAATGGCAGCATCAATCACTGGTTGATTTTGTTCGGACAACCAAACCAAAGGTAAGCGAATGCCCGTATCTACTTTGCCCATTTTATACAAGGCATATTTAGTAGGGCTTGGGCTTGATTCAATAAATAAATCTTTATGTAAATGTTTAACTTGCTCATGGATTTTTTCAGCTTGGTCAAACTCACCTTTTAATGCCAATTCAAACACTTGGCTCATAACTTTTGGTGCAACATTTGCCGTAACAGAAATATTGCCTTTACCGCCAACTTTCATTAGCTCTAACGCAGTTGGGTCATCGCCAGATAACACCACCATACGGTCACCCACAGCTTCAATTAATTTTGCGCCACGTTCAAGCGAGCCTGTTGCATCTTTAATCGCAACAATATTATCAATATCTGCCAGTCGTTCTACTGTTTCTTGTGCAATATCTACAACAGTACGCCCTGGTACATTGTACAACATCTGTGGGATATCCACCGCCTCTGCAATTGCCTTGTAATGTTGATAAATGCCTTCTTGTGTTGGCTTGTTGTAATAAGGCGCCACAAGCAATGCACAGTCTGCACCAGACTCTTGTGCCATTTTAGTTAGTGCAATCGCCTCTTGAGTACTATTTGCACCTGTACCGGCGACAACTGGCACACGACCATTAACTTGTTTGACGAAAAAGCGAATCACATCGCCATGTTCTTGCACTGGCAATGTAGCAGACTCGCCCGTTGTGCCAACCGCAACCAAACAATGTGTGCCTTGCTCTATTTGCCAATCAATAAGATCTCCCAACTTATCATAGTCAACATCTCCATTGGGTTTCATCGGTGTTACCAACGCTACCATAGAGCCTTGAAGCTGGGTTTTAATTTCATCATATGAATTGGTCATACATTCGCCTTACTTACTTTATTTTGTTTGCCTGCCATTTTAGCATATTTTAAATAACCCCACATACGGAAATATCACGAATATGGGTGATAAAACTTTGTTTTTTAGTCAATACGTAACCCTATAATGACAGGGATACGACTACGAATCACTTCAACCGTCACCACCCCTGTTTCGGGTAGCCCTTGCACTGCTGCTGCAAAATCATTAATGCTCAAGGTGGGGTTTTGGTGCAAGTTGGTAACCAAATCACCCGCCTGCAATCCTGCCCTTGCAGCACGCCCTGTTGGGTTAACATCAACAATTAACACACCGCCATCAATACCTGCGTTACGCATTTCTAACTTTTCTGTAGGTAAAAGCTCTCGCAAATTGATGCCTAACTTTATTTTTTGAGGGTGTTCAAAATTGTCAGTTGCAGAAGATTCCACCCCTGTTGGCACTTGTTCAAACTTGCCTGTTGCGATACGTTGCTTACCACTTCTTTGCAGTAGTAATTTAAATTGGTCACCTGGTTTGGCTCGGTACAGTTTATTAACCAAATCGTCAGAGCTTAAAATATCTGTGTCATTATATTTTAAAATAACATCTCCAGATTTTAACCCTGCTTTACTTGCAGGCGAGTCTGGCGTGACACGTGTGAGCAAGGCGCCAATGGGTCTATCTAATCCATAAACTTCTGCCAAATTACGGTCGATATCTTGCGGAAATGCGCCAAAATAAGCACGCTCTACCTTCCCACCTGTTTTAATCTGCTCATAGATTTCCATTGCCTCATTAACAGGAATAGAAAATGACAATCCCAAGTAGCTGCCTGTATCACTAAAAATGCGCGAGTTAATGCCAATGACCTCGCCTTCTTGATTAAACAAAGGACCGCCAGAATTACCAGGATTAATGGCAACATCAGTTTGAATAAATGGCACACTGGTTTGGCGAGAAAAGTTGCGCGAAGTTGCACTGACAATACCCGATGATGCCGAGTAGTCAAAACCAAAAGGTGAGCCGATTGCCAAAACAGGTTCACCCACTTTCAGCTGGCTAGAGTCACCAACTGGCAATGCAGGAAAACTGCTACCTGTTACTTTTAATACGGCCACGTCAGAGCGTTCATCACTCCCTACCAATGTTGCATCTAGTTCACGGCGATCATTTAAAGTGACAGTAATGCTGTCGGCACCTTCTACCACATGGTTGTTAGTAAGCATGTAACCATCTTGGGTAATAAAAAATGCCGTACCAAAAGCTTTTTCTACAGGCGATACTTGGCTATCTGGTATGTTTACTCGATCACCAAAAAACTTTTTTAGTAATTCAGCCGTTTGTGCCTGAGCCAGCTCTTCTTCACTTACATTTTTAGTGACATTAACCCTCGCCACGCCCTGAGTAACTTGGCTTACAAGCTCAGAGAAATCTGCCGAGGTAACTTTTGCATACGCCGGTGCCATTGGCAAAGCAGTCGTAGTGATACCCAGTGCCAATAACAATGTACTTTTTTGCAAAAATTTATGCAAGTGAGTTTTGGCTTTAAACCCTTTTAACATTTTTAATATAGGTGGCATATAAAAACCAAACATCCATCAACCTTAAAATAAACAACTTAGTTAAAACATTCTAAACAAAAAAATATCGAAACACTAACGATATTTATGACTTTTTGTTGATTTTTCTTTCTTCTTTGAATCAGTTTATTTCTCAATTCTTAATGCTTTTGCATTATCAAAATGGCAAAAAAAATACCAAACATGATTATTTGGTATTTTTAAGATAAACTTAAACAAATCGCATATCAAACATCAACCCAACTATTTTGCTGGTACAATTTGATTAAGTACCGCTTCAAATCTTGCTACTGCGCCATCAACATCTGTTAATTTATCTAAGCCAAACAACCCAATACGGAAGGTTTTAAAGCTTTCTGGCTCACCACATTGTAGTGGAACACCTGCTGCAATTTGCATACCCAATTTGGCAAACGCTTGACCCTTATGGATGGCATCGTCATCGGTATAACTCACCACCACACCTGGTGCTTGATAGCCTTCGGCAGCCACGCTTTCTATGCCTTTATCTTCTAGCAAATCACGCACACGGTTGCCAAGCTCCCACTGTGATTCTTTAAGTTCTTGAAAACCAATTTGTTTGGCTTCTAACAAAGCATCACGGAACTGGCGTAAGCCATCGGTTGGCATGGTTGCATGGTAAGCATGACCACCATTTTCAAATGCACGCATAATGTTTAACCATTGCTTTAAGTCAACGCTAAAGCTGTTTGACTCACTATTATCTACCGCAGTCACCGCTTGCTCACTTAACATAACTAAGCCAGCACAAGGGGCGCTCGACCAACCTTTTTGTGGGGCAGAAATAAGCACATCAATCCCCAAAGCTTTCATATCTAACCAAATACAACCACTGGCAATACAGTCAATCACTAACAAACCGCCCACACTATGCACCGCATCGGCAAGTTGTTTAATATAATCATCTGGTAAAATCATACCTGCAGAGGTTTCTACATGCGGGGCAAAAACTACTTCTGGTTTGGTTTCTTTGATCGTCGCAACGGCTTTTTCAATCTCTACTGGCGTAAACGCACTTTCTGACTGGCCATCATTGCCTGCACACAAAACCTCAGATTTATCTGTTAATCTGCCTTTTTCAATAATTTGCGTCCAGCGGTAGCTAAACCAACCGTTACGGATAATAAGGCTATGTTTGTCTGTTACAAGTTGTCTTGCAACGGCTTCCATACCAAAAGTACCAGAACCCGGAACAATGACGACAGCGTCTGCTTGGTAAACTTGTTTAAGCTCTGACGACAAATCTCGCATTACTTGCCCAAAAGCTTGCGACATATGATTTAATGAGCGGTCGGTATAAACCACCGAATATTCTAATAATCCATCTGGGTCAATATCTGAGCGTAATGCAGGCATAATCGTATCCTTTATTAATTTGGTTAACTTAAGTTTGTCGTGGTTAATCACTTTACTTTAAAAACCTTAAAAGGTTAGCAAAATTTTATCCAATTGTCATAGCTATTTTTTTACAGTCACGCATTCCTATTTTTTATCAAATAAAATATTTTTTGCGACGGTTTTTAGGCATTTTTAGCAGATATTTATGCCTATTTGGGTTACAATCGTCCTTATCTAACTTTTTTTATTTTAACTAAAATTATAAACGCCATCGTGGTGGCTCAGTAGTTTACAACCATGTTTGTGATTCGCTGTGTTAAAGCCAAACCTACGTATCGTTTATCTATTTAATTTAGTACCAGAATTTTTAATACAAGCAGAAGATGATTATGAGCAACACCAACCTAACCCAATCTATCCAAAATGCGTTAAGCCAATTAGAAAACGCCTACAGCCCAGCCAACATCGAGCAAGGCATGTACCAAAATTGGGAAGAACAAGGCTACTTTAAACCAACTTTTGACCAGCCACAGTCTTTTTCTATTGCCCTGCCACCACCAAACGTAACCGGTAGCCTGCACATGGGGCATGGTTTTAATAACACCATTATGGACACCCTAACCCGTTACCACCGTATGAGTGGCTTTAACACCCTTTGGCAACCAGGTACCGACCACGCAGGCATTGCAACGCAAATGGTTGTAGAGCGTCGTTTAAATAAGCAAGGCATTAAACGCAAAGATTTAAGCCGTGAAGACTTTATTGACAAAATTTGGGAATGGAAAGAAGAGTCTGGCGGTAACATCACCAGCCAAATCCGCCGTTTGGGGTCATCTGTCGATTGGTCACGTGAGCGTTTTACCATGGACGATGGACTATCTAACACGGTAAAAGAGGTGTTTGTACGCCTGCACGAAGACGGCTTGATTTACCGCGGTAAACGCCTAGTAAACTGGGACCCTGCCCTATTAACTGCCATTTCTGATTTAGAAGTAGAAAACAAAGATGTGAAAGGCAAAATGTGGCACTTCCACTATCCATTGGCAGATGGCAAATCCACCAAAGATGGCAAAAACTATATTGTAGTTGCCACCACCCGTCCAGAAACGGTACTTGGCGATACGGGCGTGGCAGTCAACCCTAAAGATGAGCGTTACCAAGATTTGATTGGCAGTTTTGTAGAGTTGCCAATTGTTGGCAGACGCATACCGATTGTGGGCGATGACCATGCCGATATGGAAAAAGGCACAGGTTGCGTAAAAATCACCCCAGCGCACGACTTTAATGACTACGAAGTCGGTAAACGTCACGAATTACCAATGATTAACATCTTAACCGAAGATGCATTTATCCGTGAATCTGCCGAAGTTTTTGACAGCAAAGGCAATGCCAGCGATGTTTATTCAGCTGAGCTACCAGCAAGTTACCAAGGTGTAGAACGTTTTAAAGCACGTAAGCAACTGGTTGCCGAAATGGACGAGCTTGGCTTGTTAGAAAAAATTGAAGACAACGACATGACCGTACCTTATGGCGACCGTGGCGGTGTTGTTATTGAACCAATGCTAACCGACCAATGGTATGTGGCGGTAGACAAACTTGCCAAGCCAGCCATTGATGCGGTGGAAAACGGCGATATTGAGTTTGTGCCTGCCCAATACAAAAATATGTACATGGCATGGATGAATGATTTGCAAGACTGGTGCATTAGCCGTCAGTTATGGTGGGGGCACCGCATACCAGCCTGGTATGATGACGAAGGCAACATTTATGTAGCAAGAGATGAAGCCGAAGCACGCAGTAAACATGGCCTTAGTGATGACGTAACACTACGCCAAGATGACGACGTACTAGATACTTGGTTTAGCTCTGGACTTTGGACGTTTAGCACCCTTGGTTGGTCAGACAATACGGACGACCCACGTATCATGCCAACCTTCCACCCGACCAGTGTGTTGGTAACTGGGTTTGATATTATCTTCTTTTGGGTAGCACGTATGATAATGCTAACCATGCACTTTATTAAAAATGAAGATGGCACACCGCAGGTACCATTTAAAACTGTGTATGTGCATGGTTTAGTGCGTGATGGTAGTGGACAAAAAATGTCTAAGTCTAAGGGTAATGTATTAGACCCAATTGACCTTATTGACGGCATAGACCTAGAAAGCTTAGTGACCAAGCGCACAAGCAACATGATGAACCCGAAAGATGCGGCAAAAATTGAAAAACAAACCCGCAAAGAGTTTGCCGATGGCATACCAGCCTTTGGTACCGATGCTCTACGCTTTACCTTTACTTCGCTTGCCAGCACAGGGCGAGACATTAATTTTGACCTAAAACGAGTAGAAGGCTACCGCAACTTTTGTAATAAAATTTGGAATGCCTCTCGCTTTGTGTTGATGAACTGTGTAGACAAAGAAGAGAATGCCCTACCAGTTGCTGAATCTGCCAACCCGGAACAATGGGGCTTGCCAGAAAAATGGATTATCAGCCGTTTAAACTCTACCATTGCCAGCATACACAAACACATGAACCAATACCGCCTAGACATGGTGAGCCAAGACATTTATGAGTTTATTTGGAACGAATATTGCGACTGGTATGTAGAGCTTGCAAAAGCCACATTAAATGACGATGCCGTGAGTGATGAGCGCAAAGCACAAATACGCTATGTATTGTTGCACGTGTTAGAAACCGCCCTACGCTTTACCCACCCAATTATGCCGTATTTAACCGAGCAGTTATGGCAAACCATTGCACCGCTACTTAACCGTAAAGATGTAGATAGCTTAGTGGTGGCAAACTTCCCAACTGCGGATGATGGCTTGATTAGCGAGCAAACCGAGCATGACATGACATGGCTACAAGATATGATTGCTGGTGTGCGTAACATACGTGGTGAGATGAAGCTGGGCAATGCGGTACAACTGCCTGTGTTATTGCAAGGCATGAGCGATGAAGAAACCGCCAGACTACAACGTGTAGAAAACCAGTTTAAGGCACTTGCCAAAATTGAAAGTTTAACTCTGGTTGCCGATGGCGAAGAGGTGCCGTTATCGTCATCTAGCATGGTTGGGCAGTTGCGTGTGCTTGTACCTATGAAAGGCTTGATTGACCCAACAGCCGAGCTTAACCGACTTGCCAAAGCGCAAGAAAAACTGCAAAAACAAGCTGAGGGCATTAGCCGTAAATTAGGAAATGAGGGCTTTGTTAGCAAAGCACCTGCACAAGTGGTTGAGGCAGAAAAAGCGAAATTGGCGGAGCTTGAGGGGCAACTTTCAGTGATGGAAAAACAAGTTGAAGAGTTGAAGTCTCTCTAAGGTCAGAATAACGTAGGTCGTGTTAGCGAGGAAACGAGCATAACTCGGGCTACTTAATTTTTATTCAAAAAAGGGAATAACCAATGAAAAAATCAATACTAGCATTAATCACGGCAACTAGTTTACTAACAGCCTGTGCAACCACTTCACAAAATGTAAGCTCTGATGGTTTATACAGTTTTCCAGAAGGTATAGAAGATGGTTATTGGGCAATGGTGGGTGATGTTGACGGGGAATATGCCGTAATTAATTTTAAAGGCAACCTCACTCATAACTATCGTTTTAAATGTAATGCAGAAACCAAAACCTACCGCCAAACAGAGAAAGAAACATACACTTTAAAACCTACAACAAATGGTATGCAGCTTGTCTATAAAAATGAACCTGCCTTTTCTACATTAAAAGCAATCACATTAGAGCCTAAAAAATTCTTAATTATGCAGCAGACTTTCCCAGATAAAGAATTACAAGAACTGCTACCTGATGGATTAGAGTTTGTCTACTTTTATACGCCAACACTTAAACCATTGTGTATTTCTTAAACTCCTATAACGTAGGTCGTGTTAGAGAGGAACGAGCGTAACTCGACATATCTTAATTTAATACTCCATTCGTCGGGTTACGCTATCGCTAACCCGACCTACTTTACTGGTAATATTGTGTGGATTTATCATTTACTAACACAAAAAACCAATAATCCATTTAGAATTATCTGCATTGCTCTGATCAAGGTTTGCATCACGTTCCAAAATTCCAGTACAACCCCTTGGCTTGATATACTCCGTAGCAACTTTTGTCGCCACTTCTCTAGTCATTGGTTTGCCATCCACTCTAGAAACGCTAACATAATACGGTTGTTGGAATAGCTTAATATAGCTATCAAAATTATAATCCACACCATCAATATTTAACATTGCTTTATTTTTTTCAATCAACATCATATCACTGGTGTTAAGCTCAGCAACTTGAGCACTCTCAGTGGTAGAAGAACCAGAAGCAAAACAACTTATTGACAATAAACAC
The DNA here is from genome assembly GCF_051097895.1 of Psychrobacter sp. HD31. Classification (GTDB taxonomy): domain Bacteria; phylum Pseudomonadota; class Gammaproteobacteria; order Pseudomonadales; family Moraxellaceae; genus Psychrobacter. Next base: position 1,921,218 of record NZ_CP142525.1, on the reverse strand, counting down.
GACGCTAACGCAAATCCAAGAAATACCTTATGAGACATACTAACTCCTTAAATCACTTAAAAAACAAAACCAGTCTAACCAAACATCTTGCTCAATACAAGGAAACCGAAAACAATAAAGTAAACAAGGTCATATAAGTGAGAAAACGAGCATAACTCGATATATTTTAATTTGATACTCTATGCGTAGTCGGGTTACGCTAACCCGACCTACTCCTCTAACCTCTATTTTTTTCCATCAGCTTATAAATACCCTCATATAAAGTATCATTCACTGGCGTGGCGATACCATGTTTTTTACCTAACTTGCATATCGTCCCTGCAAACAGCTCCACCTCACAGTCTCGCCCTGCCTTTAAATCTTGCCTTAACGATGGCATCGCTGTTGGGTCTAAATTATCCATAATTGTTACCCACTGATTAAAATCATCCTCACCCAAGGCAACACCCTCAGCATTAGCAATCGCCATCACCTCTCGCATGGCAGCTTTAAACATCTCACGAGGCTCACCTACTTCTTGTACCGTATCAAACGTGCCTTCATAAAAAGCAACCGTTTGGTTAACGCCCGTGTTAAGCATCAACTTACCCCACAAATTTTTTGGCATATCTGCACTAACACTATGGGGGAGCTGCACTTGGGTAAATATATCTCGCACACGCTCAACATTGGTTATGTCGGTGGGCTCATTTGTCATTGCCCCAATAACCAACTGCCCTGCATCACGGTAAATTAGCTGATTGCCCTCTTTTCTGGCATCCATTTGCTGTGCAACCGAATACACCACTTTGTCTTTACCAAACGCATCGGCAAGCACTGCCTCACTGCTAATACCATTTAAAGCAGATACAATCAGGGTGTTATCCCCTATTTGGCTTTGTATTAACGGCATAACTGCCTCTAAATGATAATACTTGGTACACACTATCACCAAGTCGGCAGGTACTAATGATTGACTTTGCTCAGGGGTAACATAATTAAGCTTTATCGGTTTGCCATTTACAGCCAATCCGTTATCTGTGTAGCGTTTGCATCGCTCTACATCCGCCACAATACGCAAGTTTTCAAACGGTATATGATTAGCAATAATACTGGCAAACAACGCCCCTAAAGCCCCAAAACCAATGATAGAAATAGTCGGCAATTGCTGATTCATGATTGTTTTCCTGTATCTAAAGTAACGGGTTATAGTAATGGTTAATTAGCCATTATAAGCAGTGAGATGTAATATTTTATCGGTTTGCTAAAAATTGCTTCATTAACCTGAAAATAAACGCATCTGCAATAACTGCGCATCCCAAGTTTGCCAATCCTTTGCTCTATCTGCATCACTGAGTTTATCAGCATGCGTCTCTAACAAAATGATTTCTAATTGGTTTTCTAATTGGTCTGGGCAATGGCTCGTGGTTAAGCTATCTGGCGTAAAATTAAAACGCATCCAGCCTTCATCGGTATTAACAACACCCTTAATCCGTTGCCAATTGGGTATGGCAGACAACCATTGTTGCAAACTACCATACTCAAAAACCCAGTTAGCTGGCAAACGCCATCCCCCTACACTCATGCCCTGTTGATAATCGTGATAACGATAAGGTAACGATACCACCTCATTTACCGTATCGTTGGTTGGTTGGGTTGTAGTTGTAGTTGTATTGGCATCATCTAATTTGGGTTGCAAAAATTGCCCATTATTACCCACGCTCACCGTATTGTTAGCAGTGTTTGTTAATAAAGGATTAAGTGAAATACGCACTTGCTGGCGTTGTTTTTGTTGTTCATGATAAATAACTTGGCTGACTGTTTGTATCTGTGCATATAACCTATTGATACAATCAGCCGTGTTTCTGTGCCATACAATTTGAGCATTTGGGTTATACTCTATAATCCAGTCGATGAGTTGCTCACGCATTGGTTTACTCATATCCTCATAACGGTTTATCAGCACCACATCGGCATATTGCACATGTGACTGGTAGCCATCATGCTCTTGATAGCGGATATCTTGCCATTGGTTAGCATTTAGTACACACACAACAAGTTGCATGCTCAAACTGGTTTGCCAATGGGGTTCAGATAATTGCTCTATTAATGCTTTAGGGTGGGCTAGCCCCGTTGGTTCTATAACCAAACGACTCGGCGTGTGCTCGGCAAGCAAACGGCTCAGTGCAATTTGCAGTGGTAGTTGGCTTGTACAACAAATACAGCCACCACTGACCTCCCGTATTGCTAACCCTTGATTGCCATCGCTTGCATCAATCAATTTTCCATCAATACCAATTTGACCAAACTCATTAATCAATAGCCCCCATTTTGCTTCGGCTTTTTTACAAGCAAGCAATTGGTTAATTAACGTGGTTTTACCAGAACCTAAAAACCCTGTAACCAAAGTACAGGGCGTGTTTTGAATAAACTTCATATCAACTACTTTTATTACCTTTGTGCGATGACATTGAGCAAGCTATTTACTTTTATCCACCCAACATTGGGGCAATCATAACCGCAATAGACCGAACGAGTCTTTCTGCCAATGCCAAAGCAAAAAATGCAATAATTGGCGATAAATCCAACATACCAATGTTAGGAATCAAACGACGAAACGGTGCCAAAATGGGCTCGGCTAATTGCATGATGATTTCAATCATTGGATGCATAGAGTTTGTAAACATTACCACCCAACTTAAAATAATTGAGCCCATAATTAAATAACGGCACATTGCTAAAAAGTCTAAAATAAGGCTTAAACTACCTGAAAAAAATAGCTCAAGTGGTGTAAAGCCATGCCCTGCTAAACCTGCAGTGGCAGATAAATCAACCAAACGGATTAAAAACATCAGTGCGATTGCCGCAAGGCTAATACGACCCTGCCCAATAGTAGGGAAAATGCTTTCAAACAAATCAACAATTTTAGTTGTTTTATAAGCAGGCTCTACATAAGGGTTACGCGAGCTAATGCCTGCAAACTGCAACATAAAACGAATAAAAATTAATAACATTGCAAACGTGGTCACAATGCTCAGCAAGTTAAAAGCTAATGGGGTCATCTTTTAGTTCTCAAGTTCTTATTACTTAATTTTGGCTAAGTGCAAAAAGGGGTTTAACAGTTAAAACTATAACGCTTTACTAAGCTCAATGCTTCTATCACTACAGGCTTTCATTGCCTGTTGGATATGTTCACCGACCTTATGCGCTTTCATAAACTCGATTGCCTCGTGCGTTGTACCGTTTGGCGAAGTCACATTTTCACGCAATTGACTTGGTGATGTATCACTCACAATACTCATTTGAGCAGACCCCAGCGCGGTTTGCATTGCCAAAGCAGATGCCTGTTTTGGGGTTAAGCCTAAATCTACCGCTGCTTCTATCATGTTTTCTAAAAAGTAAAAAAAGTACGCCGGTGCCGAGCCAGATACCGCAGTAACTGCATGTAGGTGATCTTCTTCTTCTACCCACAATGCCAAACCAGCAGAAGACATAACCGCAAGCGCTAACTGTTTTTGCTCTTCGCTTATCTCACTTGGTGCATATAGCCCAGATGCGCCCATTTGCAGCATCGCAGGGGTGTTTGGCATGGCACGCACAATGGTTTTGTATCCACCAAGCATGGTTGATATGGTACTCACTGGCAAGCCTGCTGCAATCGATATCACCAATTGGTCAGTTAAAGCATCTTTAAACTCAGCAACAACCGCCCCCATAATTTGTGGTTTAACCGCCAAAACAATAATATCAGCCCCTTCTACTGCCGCAGTTGGGTTCACTGCTGCATCAACAGTTTTTAGCCCTTTTTCTTCTAGCTTGTTACGCGCCGCTTCATTTGGCTCAGCTACAGTAATCAGGCTTGGTTTAAAACCTTTCGCTAACAAACCACCAATCATGGCTTGAGCCATGTTGCCACCGCCAATAAAGCTTATTTTTTTACTTTCTAAAAATCTCATTACTAATGTTTATCCTTTTGTATAACCATCATCCGTCGTCATTAAACTAAAATTTTGGTTAGTAATATCATGTTTACGATTTGGTTTATTTTACTACAAACCAAGTTGATTTTAATATGTTACCAAGCCGCTACTTGGTCAGAAAATGCTTTGACACGTTGCCAGTCCGTAAATTCTATCGGTTTATCACTTTTAGTAGGACCTTTAGTTACCCACATAATAAACTTAATCATTATTTTATCGAAAATACCATATCTTGCATAATCTAACTGACCTGCAAATACATCGGCAAGGGTGGGTTGCCAATCGGTAGTTTGCAAAAATTTAATCATATATGGGCTGGTTGTGGCAGTATTTTTTTCTGGCTTACGGGCAACAAGGTTGACCGAAAAAAAGGCTGTATTTTTTGTCGCAAGCTCCGTTTTATATTGCTCGATAAACTGCTGTACATATTTACGGTGTTTACCATAACGGATACTCGCCCCTATGATGATGTCATCATAATCAGCAAAATTTGGTTGTTTGGCAAAGTCACTTAGCATGGCCATTTCGACTGTTTTATTGCTATTTGCTTTTACCTCGTCTGCAATATATTGGCAAATCTTTTTGGTTTGCCCATCAACGGTTGAGTATAAAATTAGGGTTTTCATTGTTGATACCTATTATTTATTTGCATGGCTATAAAAACAAAAAAAGCTAAGTTGCTTTTGCTACTTAGCTTATTCTAACATGTTGATGTTACTATTTATCAATAAACATCTTTAACATACCGTTTTTGTTTTTGCAGTTTATTAACATACGCCATCGCATCTAAATCACTCATTTTACCATGCTCGGCAATTAGCTCATGCAAGGCTTTATCAACATCTTTTGCCATACGGTAAGCATCACCACATATATAAAAGTAGCCACCACGTTCAAGCCATGCAAATAGTTCTGCACCTTCTTCTTTCATTCGGTCTTGTACGTATATCTTTTCTGCTTGGTCTCGGCTAAATGCTAAACTCAATTTGGTAAGCAATCCGCTTGCTTGCATTGCTTCTACTTCTTCTCGATAGATAAAGTCTGTCGCTGCGTTACGATCACCAAATAGTAGCCAGTTGTCACCTGTTGCTTGCGTCATCTCTCTGGCTTCAAGGAACGAGCGGAATGGCGCAATACCAGTGCCTGGACCAACCATGATAATAGGTAGGCTACCATCTTCTGGCAATTTAAAACTGGCATTTGACGTAAAATAACACTGTAGGGTGTCGCCTTCATTAACCATATCTGCCAAATAGGTTGAAGCCACGCCACTGTGCTCTTTTTGAGCAGTATTATAACGCACACTTCGTACAGTCATATGCACTTGATGCGGGTGTTTATGGGGGCTAGATGAAATGGAATAAGCACGTGCAACCAATGGTGAACAAACCGCTTTAAACTCATTTAAGGCTATTTTTTTATCCGCATAGGTTTTGATAAGCGTTAGGCTATCTTTGCCCCACAAAAAGTCATCGAGTGCTTCTGGGTCATTGTTTGCAAGTAGCCTATTTAACTCATCATTGCCACCTTTTTCGGCAACCAGTTTCACCAACTCTTTGCTTGGTGTGCGTATTTCAATCTCATTAGTAAATTGATTAACCAATGCAGCATGCTCTTGCGTGGCTTGGGTTACTGCAAAATAACTTAAAACGTCTTGTACTAAGTTTGAGTTATTTTTTGGGAGGATATGAATGGCATCACCTTCTGCATATAACGGCATATTGTCATTATTGCCGTTTAAATCAGCCAGCTCACTGATATCGAGCTCATAGTGCATAATCTGTTTAGTAGAGTTTGCCGCCGTTAACACTTTTTTGGTTAACATTTTGGCATTTAATGGATTTTTACGATTATGCGTATATTGCACATGCGTTGGGGCTTGTTGGCTACTTAGGTTGGTTAAGTTGCCTAAATTGTCCTGCAAACCATAGGCTTTGGCAATGATGGTTAGCACGTTTTGCGCCCACGCCGTTGATGGGGCTTCATAATCCACATCACAATCTACACGGTCAACCATGCTAACACAGCCTAAAGCTTCTAGGCGTGCATCCCACTCCTTACCTGCCATACAAAAATTTAAGTAAGTTGAGTCGCCTAAACCTAATACCGAGTATTTAAGCCCATTGAGCATAGGGGCACTTGGGTCACAAATTGACTCCCACAAAGCTTCAGCATTTTCAGGCATACCACCATCATCAAAAGTACTGGTAACCACAAGCAAGTGTTCCAGCTCTTTAAAAATACTAATATCTACGGTTTCCATATCTCTTAACGAGGTGTCTAAACCGATGGCTTTGGCTTGTTCGGCAACCATCTCGGCAACCGACTGGGCGTTACCTGTTTGGGTGCCATAAATGATTGTGAGGTGCTTGCCTGCACTGTCATCAAAATCTGACAACCCCATATCGATTTCGGTAAGACCTAATAGGCTTTTTAGCCAACCAAAAAAACCACTTGTTTGTTCTTGTTGTTGAGGATTATCTTTTGTCATCTTATGCTTTTAAACCTAATAGATATGAGACCTTTAATCAGTTAACAAGTGTAAACTAGTTAAGTTTTAACAGCAAGCTAAATATGGTAAAAAGCACAAATAAAAAAGGCTGGATACCCATCCAGCCTTTTTTACACAATCTATAAGTTTAAAAATTTAATAAACATCTCTAACATAACGCTTATCTTTTTTAAGCTGATTGACATAGCTAACTGCCTCATCATCACTCATATTCCCATGTTCGGCAATTAGCTCATGCAAGGCTTTATCAACGTCTTTTGCCATACGGTAAGCATCACCACATATATAAAAGTAGCCACCACGTTCAAGCCATGCAAATAGTTCTGCACCTTCTTCTTTCATTCGGTCTTGTACGTATATCTTTTCTGCTTGGTCTCGGCTAAATGCTAAACTCAATTTGGTAAGCAATCCGCTTGCTTGCATTGCTTCTACTTCTTCTCGATAGATAAAGTCTGTCGCTGCGTTACGATCACCAAATAGTAGCCAGTTGTCACCTGTTGCTTGGGTCATCTCTCTTGCTTCAAGGAACGAGCGGAATGGCGCAATACCAGTGCCTGGACCAACCATGATAATAGGTAAGCTGCCATCTTGTGGAATCTTAAAGCTCTTATTTGGAGAGAAATAACAGTGTACGGTATCCCCTTCATTCGCAATATCTGCCAAATAAGTTGAAGCAACCCCATTTTGATGACGTTCGTTTGTTTTATAACGTACGCTACCAATGGTCAGGTGAACCTCATTCTCATGCTTTTTAATGCTAGAGGAGATTGAATATGCACGTGCAACCAACGGCTTACAGGTGGCTAAAAACTCATTTAGAGTTAAATCATCACCAGCATAGTTTGTTACCAGCTCATAGCAGTCTTTACCCCACAAAAAGTCATCCAAAGCTTCTGGGTCATTATTTGCAAGTAGCCTATTTAACTCATCATCGCCACCTTTTTCGGCAACCAGTTTAACCAGCTCTTTACTCGGTGTGCGTATTTCTAACTCTGTCGTTAATTGCTGACGTACTGTGTCATTTGCTTCTTCAGCAAAGTATGCCAAAAACTCATTCACTAAATCATCACGATTCACTGGCACAATGTTTAGTGCATCACCGGCTACATAGGTTTCACCACTATCGGCTAGATCAAACTCATAATGCACAATCTCTTTACTAGACTCAGGCGCTGTGAGTATGCGTTTTGTTTTTAAAATGGCAGGCAATGGGTTTTTACGGTTAAATTTGCTTTTAGCAGGCTTGTTAGTAGCCGCTGTTGGTGCAGCCACCTCATCTGAGCCTTTTTCGCTAATAATTGGCAATACGGTTTCTATCCAGCCACTGGCGGCTTCATCAAAATCAACATCGCAATCGACTCTGTCTGCAATTTTAGTTGCCCCCAATGATTGCAAACGCTCATCCCATTCTTTGCCTGCAAGGCAAAAATCATCATAGCTTGAGTCACCCAGCGCCAATACTGAGTAAAAGGTTTTATCCAATGTTGGTGCTGATTCTTCACAAATGGCTTCCCACAATAGGTGAGCATTATCTGGCATTTCACCTTCACCATAGGTACTGGTCACCACTAATAAGCGTTCAGTATTTGCTAAAGTGGCAACATCCACATCATCCATATCCATCACAACTGGTGCAAGCCCGTTTGCCTTAGCAGCAGCGGCAGCATCTTCTGCAACCGCCTCTGAATTGCCTGTTTGAGTACCATAAATAATGAGTAAAGGTTTGCCTGTGGTCTCTAACCCACCAGCCGTGGCTGACTGTGTTTGCAAGCCTGCAAAAAAACCGCCAAGCCATTGTTTTTGTTGTTTGTTTAACGGCAATCCAATTGGCAAAGCTGCTGACTGTAAACCGCCTGATAAGATATCTACTAACTTTTGCTTATCCATTGTTATATCCTTTGTATGATTGATGTTTATACTGTTTCTGTTGCCATCATGCCTAAAATAAATTTTAGGTAATGGACTGCCAATTGTTGTTCGAGCGATTCAAACTCTGCCAACTCTTTAGCATTTACACGATCACATTCATCAATCCATACTTCAGTACCATATGCTTTAGACTCCGTAACTTCACGCTTACTACGAGCCTCTTTATAGTCTTCTACACGTTTGTTTGCAAGTAAACTTGCTAATGCGTTATCACTATAATCGGCAATTGCTTCACGTACATCTTTATATAGATTGTCCATTAACTTACGTTCTTGCGTACGTAATAGTTTAATAGCACCCTCATTGATTTTATCGTTATCTGCTTGCCATTTTATGTTGCCAAGATCAACTAGGGTCGTTTCAATCCCTAAAGCTTTTTGCGAATGCTCGCAAGCTCTGTGCCACACACCTGTCACATTAATATATTGTGACATAAGATCTGAATGCGTATCACCCACCGATGGAATCATACCGCCAAATAGTGGTGTGCCAGATTTTTCATGCTCATCAAAAGCGGCGACTAATCTGCTGGCTTGTTTTTTGGCTAGTGCTACGGCTAGCTCTTCAATCATTTGTTTACGAGGAATCAACTTAGCAATGTTTTCACTGCGGTGATGATTCATTAATGCTACTGGCACAAAATAATAAAAGTCTTGACGAGAGTTATCCCAGTCTGACAATATTTTTTGCGTGACTTCAGAACCCGTACGGCGCAAGTGCTCTTGCAAGTGTTCAATCAATGCGTACTCTTGCTCTCTTGCCAATTTTACTTTTTCGGCAAGTGGTAAAGCGACAACCGAATCTTTTGAGCAACGATTAACAATTTCGCCAGTTGGGTCATACTGATAAGCGGTACCACCGCTCATACCATTACCAAAACCTTTACCATAACTACCAAGGTTTACAATCGAACCATTGGTCATGTATTCACAGCAAAAATCACCCACACCTTCAACAACCGCAACCGCACCCGAGTTACGGACACCAAAACGGTCGCCTGCTTGTCCTTCTACATACAGCTCACCACCCACGGCACCAAATAACGCAAAGTTACCCACCACAACGTTACGGTCGGCACTTACTGAATCCCAATGACGAGCAAAACCTGGGCTCTTAACCACGATACAACCGCCTGTTAAGGCTTTACCAACACCATCATTAACCACCCCTTTGTTAATTAGGGTAATACCTGATGTGTTAAAGGCACCAAAACTTTGCCCACCGGCGTTGTGAGTATAAATGGTAACACTGTCTTCTTCTAATACTCTTCGTCCATTTGCCAGTACTTTAATGGCTGGTTGTTCTGCCACTTGCTCATCGGTTAGTGTGTAGTTTAATAAACGCTCTACATCTACCGAGAATTGACCACCAACTGTTTTATTACGGTTGTTAAGTTTAGGACCTTTAATATTAATTTTGCGTGCTTTACCATTAATTAGCTTGTGCATAAAGCGGTCATAATAATAATCATCGACCTCAAAATTAGCCTCTAAGTAAATTGGCTTGTCTACTTTCACCACATCTACTTGACGTAGTAAACCAGTTGCATCAATTTGTCCAACCATTTCTGAATGATTAATTAAGTTAAGCAAATGGGTTTGTCCACGTATTTCGTCAAGTGAGCGATAACCAAGTTTCGCTAATATTTCACGTACCTCGTGCGCAAGGTTAATAAAGTATTGCGCTAAGGCTCTTGGATCACCTTCATATAACTCTGGGTTAGTAGTTAAACCTGCTGGGCATTTAACGTTACAGTTTTTAGCCATCACACATTTAAGCATCATGAGTGCGGTTGTACCAAACTCAAAGCTATCACCACCTAAAATGGCTGATTTAACCACATCTAAGCCAGTCTGATGGGCATTTGAGCAACGTAATACTACTTTGTCACGCAATCCATTTTCTGCTAAGGCTTGGTGTACTTCGGCAATACCAATATCTGCCACTCGACCTGAATGCTTAAGACTGGTTACCTGAGCTGCGCCTGTACCACCTGTGTTACCCGCGATGTTAATCACATCAGCACCAGCTTTAGCAACACCCACCGCAATCGTACCGACACCTTCAGAAGATACCAGCTTAACAATAACACGTACCCTTGCACATTTCGCATCATGAATTAGCTGAGCCAAATCTTCAATAGAATAGGTATCATGGTGCGGTGGTGGCGAAACAAGTTCCACCCCTGGTGTACCACTTCGGGCGGCCGCGATTTCAACATTAACCTTTTTGGCAGGCAACTGACCACCTTCACCTGGTTTTGCACCTTGCCCAATCTTAATCTCAATTTCTTCAAGCGATGGATCAGCAACATAACCTGTCCACACACCAAAACGACCAGAAGCAAACTGTTTAATTTTACTTGCTTTGATTGAGTTATAGCGGTAAGACTGTTCACCACCTTCACCTGAGTTACTTAACGCACCAGCAATATTGGCACCATGAGCAACCGCTTGGTGAGCACGCTCAACCAAGGCACCATGACTCATTGCCCCTGTTGAGAACACCTTGGTAATTTGATGCGCAGGCTGCACATCATCTAACGAAATGGCTTGATTGCTGGTTTGCAACAGTGCAAAAAAGTTTGCTGCATCACCCGTTACACTAATATTAATAGCTTGGTCGGCAACTTGAGCAGTAACTTGGTCACCAAACACCGCTTTGGCAGCTTGGGCAAACGCATCATAGTTTTTGTTAGCCAATGTTATTTGATAGTCTGCCTGAGCTTGGTCTAACTCTTGTGCACTAGTGGCTGTAATAGTTAAGCCTTGTACACTTAAATTGTTATTACCTTTGCTGCTATATTTTTTAAATAATGTTTCAAAGTCATCAGCTATTTTGGCATTGCTAGCATCAAAAGGCAGTACTAAAACATCACGTAAAGTTGCAGGGCGCTCATCACGCTCGGCATATACCTCTTCGGCAAAATGACGATACGCTGGGGTGATGCTATGTTTATCAATTTGTTCTGGCGTGCGTTTTTCATAGCCTAAATCGGTATAGCTAGTATCGTTTGGTAATAATGTCGCCTCTTCATTTTTGATAACTTCATCTGTATAGCTAAAGTCTTCTTCTGTCATGGCAACAAACTCACGCACGGCTGTTACACCAAAACCATGACCTGCACCATCTCCACGTTCTTTAAATAAGCCTAACAGTGGTATTTGCTCTTCTGTCTGAACTTCTTTAATTTTGTTGTGCCAATCTGTCGCACTTTTTGCAATTTCAGTAAAACTAGCACCGCCAAGTGGTGAACGAATACTTGGGAATACTTTAGCTAAGTACTCATCTTGCGTATCTAAGAAGTTGGCTTCAAAAAATTCACCGCCAATGTAGCTTTCTACCGTACACAGCCCAAATTTACCCATGGTTTTCATTAAGGCTTTTTCTACTGCTTTTTGGTAGTTATTTAAAGCTTTGGCAACCGCATCTGGTTGTTGATAAAGCTCTAATGCTCGGCTATAAACAGTAACTGGACATACCGCTGAGGCACCAAAGCCAAGGATACAAGCGATATCGTGCGTGCTAACCGCTTGCCCTGTTTCCATAACAATGTTGGTATAAAAACGCAGCCCTTTTGCAATAAGATGTTGGTTAACCGCTGACACCAATAAAATTGCTGGTATTGGTGCATGTTGCTTGCTGATATTAACATCAGACAAAACAATGATACCGTGCGGATTACCAGAAGGTTGATTTTTTGGATCAGCAAGTTGCGCCACTTGCTCACAAACTGAAGCAATTGCTGCTTTTAAGTTTTCTTGGTTTTTTGTTTCATCATCACTCGGCACATACAAAGCATCTAAGGTCTGAACACCAATCGCTTGGTCATCCCCTAGTGCTTTAATTTGCATTAGTTGCTGTGGCTGCAATATTGGCGATTCAATCATTAATTGTTTGGTTGAGCCATTGCTAAAGTTAGGTTTTGCACCTAATGCCACGCGCAACGTCATACCGTCTGCTTCACGGATACTATCTAATGAAGGGTTAGTGACCTGGGCAAAACGTTGACTAAAGTAACGAGACATACCACCTTCATTAGGTTCAATCCCCGCTGGTGCTAAGCCAAAGCCCATGGCTGATACTTTTTCTTTTGCCTCTGCCATCATCGGATCCAAGAAAAATCTAAAACTTTCTTGGTTTAATGAATAAGCAACATGACGAGCAGACAAACATAAATCAGTTGGTATGGCATAGTCACTTTGCTTAGCCTCGGGCAACTCATCAATATCAATTTTTGCCGCATCTAACAATTCTTGGTAATTTTGCTCGTTGGCTAATTCTTCTAAAATTTCATCCGAACGTAAAATTTGTTGGCTTGCATGGTCAAACATCACCATGCCACCTGCTTTAATACGCCCACGACCAACCACAGTACTTGGATCAAAGTCAATTTGACCAGCTTCACTCATAACAGCAAAATAATCATGTGTTTCAATCGAGCGAAGTGGACGCAAGCCTAGGCGGTCAAGCCTTGCGCCAACTTTAGTACCATCAAAGAAGATAATCGCAGCAGGTCCGTCATTTTTTTCTTCAGATAATGAAAAATACTCAAGCATTGCCCTAACTTTGGGGTTACTTTCTTTTGAGTAATTTATATCGTTTTCCCATGCTGGTGGCATCATCGCAACCAATGCTTTGTCGATGGTCATTTCATCTTCAATCATACGGCGTGCTAGGGTTTGATCAAGTCTAGCCGAATCTGACTGCCCTTTAGGGAACTTAAGCTCCTTACCACGTGATTTAGCAATCGCGGCAACACTCAACCTATTTTTCTTGTCGGTATTTAGCTCACCATTGTGTGCCATACGACGGAAAGGCTGTGCAAACAGTGGGTTTGGCGCTGTATTGGTTGAAAACCTTGTATGGAAGAATAAAGTATGAATTTTATGCTCTGGGTTAGTCAGGTCTTTAAAATATGGTACAACCTCCCAACTATTTAAACGCCCTTTATAAACTTGGCTTTTAGAGCTCATAGAAAGTGGGAACAAACCTGCCAAACTTTCATCATTTAATGATAGTGCTTCAATCTTTTTAAGCGCCAAGTGGATGACTTTTTCAAAATGTTCTTGAGAGTTTTCGCTTAACTCGATTGATTTTGGCTTAGCAAAAACGACTTGATGGATAACCAATTGCGATTTTTGCGCCGCAAGGTTTAATACTTCAGGGTTAGTTTCAACATCTCGCCACAATAGTATTTTTAAATCGTGTGCTTTTAAAACATCACGGATTGCTTGTTCTGAACGTTTGTGCTGAGTTTCATCTTTTGGGAAGAAAAAGTTACCGACCCCAAATTCACCGGCTTTTAAGTCTTCTATATCGGTAAGGTGGCGATAAAAATTTAAAGAAATATCAATATTAACACCCGCACCATCACCAACACCTTCAGCACTCATACCACCACGGTGTGGAATTTTGCATAACGCTTCATGAGCATGTTCTAACAACTCATGCGTTTGGATACTTTTTTTATTGGTAATAAAACCGACACCACAACTTGAATGTTCTAAGTCTTGGTCAAATAATTGTCTGGTCATAATGCTTTGATACCCTTTTAAGAAAACAGCAGACAAGTAATCCACTTGTCAGTCTGTTGATAAGATAAATCTAATACATGGCTGTTAGCTATGCAATTAAAAACAAACGTCATATATATAAAATATGTAACTGGCAATAAGCTAGTTAAAATAAGAATGACAAATATGAAAATCTTTTAAAAAAGACAGTCTAAAACGTTAAGTCTTAACATAAAAACTATATAAATTTACATAACCAACTTGTTTAAGTCCAATGACTTGTTGACTATATAGTATGCTTTTAGTGCTTTAAATAAACGGAGTAAAGTGCTAAATAACGCCCATATCAACACCCTATTTAATAAGTAACACTTTAAAGCTTGTAGAATACAACTTAACGATACGATTTTGCCGACCTTTCATAGTATTAGATGATAAAACAAAAATCCAGTCAAAAATAATTATGCTCAACATAACCATTTTGAATAAAAAAGTAATGAAATGCTATGCTTATTCATCCTCACTTACATTTTTCTGCAAGCTTTACTTATGAAGAGTGCTTATTACTCAACATCATCTGGATTAAACTGCTTTGGTTGAGAACCAACATTGGTTGAACTGTTGTTTGAGCTATTTGCTATTGCTGGCGCTGATTTTTTAGTTTCCTCTTTTTTAGCAACAGGCTTTGACTCATTATTTTTTACCGGTGTCTTTTTATTAGGCTCATTGGTTGGTTTCTGCGCATCAGCCTTTGTTTGTATATCGGCAGGTCTCACCGAGTCATTAAGGTTTGACTTTTCTTTTTGCGGCTGCACATCCTGAGCATTGTTACTACCATCAACCGTTTGAGAACCCTCGTTTGATGCGGAATTATTTTGCGCCTTTTCTAACTCATCACTTGCATCAGATGCCGCTAAGTCATTATTTTTTACATTACTAGGACTATTCGGTGCCGTCACCGTATTAACCACATCTGTGGGGTCTTTCATTTTCAATGTTGCTGTTCTTGCAGCGAGTTCTCGGTTAGTGGGTTTAAGGTTCACTTCCCTCGGCTGTTTGCTAGTAATCGCAACAATCGAATCAGCTCGCTCGTAGTTATCCACTTTACTAAGATAATTGCTAAACTTGATTGGTTTGGCAGTTACCCCTTTGGGTAATGAAAAATCAACTTTATCAAACAAATTGTTAATTTTTTCTTCGGTACCCATTACGCCATATACTAGCAAGTAGCGGGTTTGTTTAAAGTCATCAATATAACGAAAATAAGCAAAATCGCTTCTATCTTCTCTGGTTTCTAAATAATCTTTAATAATATTGTGGTCACTCACATTCATGACCTGAATCGTCCACTTACCTTGTCGTGTAATCAAATACTTTTTATCTTTAAATTCGGCAGGATAATTACGCATATCCATGATGATATCATCAAAGCTGATTGGTGCGACACTGCTTTGGAGTTCATCTAAATTGGTAATTTGACGCGTCAATGATATTTCATTGAGCAAGCTACTTTCTACTTCTGTTTGCTCAGCTTGCGTTTCATCTTCTTCGCTTTCTACTGCCGACGCCGACGCACTAAAAATCCACAAGGTAAATGTCAATAAGGTTACAATCAAAGTGGCAATTAACCATACAGAGGCCAATCCACGTTTGTTATGAACGTTGCGTTTTGATTGAGTTTGCGACATCTTCACTTACCTACTTTATCACTGACTAGTTTTAAAATTTTGGCTAATTTTATCGTTTAAACCGTATCAAATTAGCTGATTTTCATTCAATTAAAACAAAATTTTAACCACTTATCTATTATAACGGGATTAGCCCTAATATGGCATTTTTTAGCTTTATATTAACCAACAATTAATGAGAGCTTAAAACCTCTACCAGTTTATCTTGACTAAAATCTTTCGTTACAACGGCCTCTCCAATTGATTTTAATAAAACCAACCTAATATTGCCAGACATGGTTTTTTTATCGTGGTGCATCAGCTCTAATGCCGTTTGTACCTCAATTTCTGGTGGCATGGTCGGCAAATTTAATTGCTGCGTAATGTTAATAATGCGTTTAACATCATCCTCACTTAACCAGCCTTGTGAGTGTGATAATTTTGCCGCTTGAACCATCCCTGCCGCTACCGCTTCACCATGCAGCCAGTTGCCATAACCTTGGTGTGTTTCTATAACATGCCCAAAGGTGTGCCCAAAATTTAAAATTGCGCGTTTACCGGATTCTCGCTCATCTTCTGCCACTATTTGCGCTTTTAGTTCACAACAACGTTTAACAATATAACTTAACGCACTGTATTCAAGCGACATAATCGCATCAATATTGGCTTCTATCCATGTTAAAAATGGCGCATCCATGATAAAAGCATATTTAATGACCTCCGCCATACCTGCCGAAAACTCTCGTGCAGGGAGTGTGGATAAACTTTGCATATCGGCTAAAACATAACCCGGCTGCCAAAACGCCCCTATCATATTTTTACCAAGTGCATGGTTAATACCTGTTTTGCCACCCACACTTGAGTCCACCTGAGAAAGCAGCGTTGTTGGTACTTGGATAAAATTCACCCCACGCATAAAGCTTGCTGCTGCAAACCCTGTCATGTCACCAATGACACCACCTCCAAGGGCAATTAGGGTAGCATCACGGTTAAAGTGATGTCCCATTAACTGGTCATATATTTTATTAATGCTGTCTTGGTTTTTAAACTGCTCTCCGTCGGGCAGTTCACAAACAACCACTTTATAGTGTTGCTCTAACGCTTGTTTTAATTGCGCTAAATACAAAGGTGCAACAACATCATTAGTAACAATCAATACTTGGCTGCCTTTTATGTAGGATTGCAACGTTTGGTATAACTGTTGGGGATCGTTAATTAATCCTTGAGTGATGTTAATTAAGTAATCATGACTGGCAGTATTTACGGTAATTGTTTGTGGTTTCATCATAATTTTTTCTGGTTGATTGGTATAAATTTTATTTGATTGTTAACAAGATAAAAACCGATAGCGTAATTTTTTTAAGTGGTTGCGTTATCTTGTATATCAAACTCATAACCAAGTTTATACAAGGCTTCAATAATTTCTGCAACCATTTGCTTGGGGTAAGTATGCCCTGTGATTACCTCAACATCTGCAAGTTGTTGATAGTAAGGGTGACGGTGCGTATACAAGCGATGCAGTACTTGCCTTGGGCTTGGGTTTTTAAGCAAGGGACGGTTTTTGTCTTTACGGGTTCTTTCTACTTGCACATCAACACTGGCATTAAGATAAACGACCAAACCACGCTCTTGCAACATTTTACGGTTTTGTTTGCGCATCACCGCGCCACCGCCTGTTGCCAATACCAAGTTTGGTAATTTGGTTAATTCGTCTAGTGCGCTGGTTTCTCTTTGTCTAAAGCCTTCTTCGCCTTCTTTTTCAAAAATCCAAGGAATGTCTGCACCAGTGCATTCTTGGATATACCAGTCACTGTCTATAAATTTTCGCCCAAGCTTTTTTGCAAGTAGTTTACCAATTGTGGTTTTGCCCGCTCCCATTGGTCCAACAAAAAATATGGAATCAAGTGGTTTGCCCATAAATCATTCTTACTTTTAATACAATGCATCTATGATAGCGGTTATCTGGATTGCTTACCAGTTTTTATGTGGAATATCGAGTAAAGTAGATTAAAAATAACAGAAGTTAGGTTAACATCTCATGTTACATTAAGTTATTTACTTACTGCTATTTACTGACTGTTATCTACTTAGTATGACCAACCAACTTAGGGGTAACAAAAATAAGCAACTCCTCTTTTTGGTTGCTGCGTAGTTTTTGTTTAAACAAATTACCGATAACCGGCACATCTCCTAATACGGGGACTTTGTTTTCGGCATTAGAAATCGCATTGCGATATACGCCACCAAGCACTACCGTTTGACCATTTTTTACAATGACATTTGTTGAAATGCTGTTGGTATCAATCGCATATTCCCCTGTTGCTAATTGACGAGGGGCATCATTATTAATATTTAATTGCATACCAATGTTACCATCTGGTGTAATACTTGGCGTGACTTCAAGGCTTAAAGCGGCTTCAATAAACCTTGTGGCAGTCACACCATTTGAAACCGACTCTTGATACGGTATTTGTGTGCCAGAAACCACTTTTGCCGTTTGTTTATCACCCGTTAAAATTTTGGGTGTAGAAATTACTTCGCCACGCCCTTCTGCTTGCATGGCAGACAGCTCTAAATCAATCATGATATCTGATAAATTGATAAGACCAAAAGCAATACGCCCAGCGGCATTATCTATCCCCAAATCAACGTTTAAATTATTGGGTCGGCTAATATCATAGCCTCTATAACTGCTGGCATCATTATCACGTAAGTCCCATAAGGTTTGCTGGCTACCTCCAATCAATAAGTCATTATTATTAGCCACTGTATTTGACAAAATACCCCAATTAACGCCCAGTTCTCGACTAAAAGAATCTGACGCACTCACAATTCTTGCTTCTATCATGACTTGCTCAACTTGAATGTCAATACGGCTGATTAATCCTTTAATATTTTCAATACTGGCGGCTGTATCTTTAATAATTAACATATTTGTTCGTTCATCAATCGTGACTGTGCCTCGGGGTGATAATAAGCTGGGACTTGCTATGCCAACTAAATTATTGACTAATGTAGGCGTTGATGAAGCATTGGCAGAGTTAGCATAAGTAGGGCTAACAGTAGTGGGTATATAGGGATTTTTTTGATTATTTAATTGCCGTTCTTTAATAATTTTTTGAACATCTTTTACACTGGCATAATTTAAACGAATATATTCTGTATGCAATGGAGAAAAACGCCCTAGCCTTTGTGCTGCTTCATCAGATGGCGTTATCATCAACACTTGGTTTTCTTCTCGCATTATTAGGTTTTGTGTTTGCAAAATAACATCCAATACCTGATCCCAAGGGACATTCATTAACCTAAGTGTCATTGTTCCTGTTACAGAATCGCTGGTTACAATGTTAAGCCCTGTCACTTGCGCTAAAACGTCTAACACATTACGAATTGGCACATCCTGAAATGCCATTGATATCGGTTTACCTTGATATGTTTTCTCTGGCCGGTTAACTAAATTTTGCGCTGTTTGTGTATCCTCATTAATTGCACTAACGTTGCTTAATTTGTTGGGTTTATTAGCATTCGATAGATTAATTGCTTCGGTAGTTTCATCAATTAAACCATTTAAATGGTTACTAGGAGGCTGCACAATATCTTGCAAAAGCTCAGCTGTGATGAGTTTTGTTTCTATCATTTCACCATTTAGTACTATTTGCTCGGCTTGTGTACCATTTATCACTGCCACACTCATACACATTACTAAAGGCAGTCGTTTCACCTTATCCCATCTTTTATCCATTTTTTTATTCACATTCCTTGTCAAAACTACTCAGCTTTTTATTAACTTGTTATCACCCTATTTGCTCTTTTATATCCATAAAAACATCATTTAAATCGTTCAAACAATTTTCAAATAATCAAAGTTATTTGACTGGTAAAAATAGCGTTTGTTTAATTTTTTTAACTTTGTTTCCGTCCCAAATACTTTGCTCAATTTGTAAAAAATTTTGTGAAATTTCTGTCACCTTGCCAAGATTATTCCCTACATAGTCTCCTTTTTTAACAGTAATCAACTGTTTATTAGGCAATTCAATCAACCCAAGTGTTTCGGCTTGCGGTGTAATAACAATACCTTTAAACACAAAGCCATTAAAATTAAAGGCTACTAACGCTTCTCCGCTTTTTGTAACCGCAGAAGAAGCGACTGATGTGGGTTCTTGCTTGACCATAGGTTTGGGCACTAAATTTGTTTTACGACTAATGTCGGACTCAACTTTGCTTTTGTTTAAGTTTGTTGTTCGTTGCTTATCACTTTGGTTTACATCAGTAGTTGTATTTTTAACTTGGTTAGTGCTCGCTTGATAAAACAATTGAGTATTAACCACTGGTTGATAATAGTTGTTAGGATAGCTACGAATTTTTGGTAGTGGCTCAATCGTTTGTGTTGAATTGGTTGATTGAATTTTTTCAATTTCTTGTTTGGCAACTGCCACTTTATCACCACAGCCAGCCTGTAATAAACACCCTATAGTCAAAACCAGCACGCCAAAATTAAAATTATTTCTCATTTTGGCTTTCTCCATGGTTATTACTGCTGCTGTTAACCATTGGTTGGTCATTAGCATCTTGCACACTGGCATCTATATTATCTTTAACATCCACTTTGGCTTGATAGGCATTTAGTTGTAAAGACAATTGAAGCGGTTTTTCCTGTGCACTTGTTTTGTTTTGATTAGGCGTTAAACTAAAATCGTGCACGGTGACAATTCTTGTCATATTAACTAATTGACTTAAAAAACTGCCTAAGTCATTGTAATCGCCAATCACTTCTATTTTTATAGGTTCTTCAATATAATTTTTTTGTTCGATTGCCTGTCCAATCGCAATGTCCATAATCTCAACATTACTCGACACACTTAATTGACTAATTTGGTCTATAAGATTTGATGACAAAGAGGGTTGGTGACTATCTGGCAATTGCATTTGCAACCTTTGGTTGCTGGCATCAAGCATGGTTAGCTGTTTGTTATATTCATTTAAATAGCGTGTCTGAAACGCCTTTTGCTTATATGTGTCTAACAAAACCGCTTTACGTGCCTCTGCAATTTTAATTTCGTCTTTTTTACTACTGATGGGGAACATCCAAATCAGTGCTAAAATAATGGCAATAATCAACGCATGTACCATGCTTTTTATTGGTAACGACCAGCTGCCATAATTTTGCATATCAAGCGTTTGTATGTCTCGCCAAAACTGCCTAAACTTTTTAGGCATCGTCAGTTGATGACGCTCACTTACATAAAAATCTCGACTGGAATTTGTCCTCTGTTTATCTGCTTTATTTTTACGAGAAAATCTCATGGCTGTTCTCCCACGTCCATGCTTTGCTCGTCATCTACCTCGATTCCATCTCGCTGCTGCGCAACCACTTCAAATCGATTAAATTTAGTACCCGTATTTGATTGTTGAATATTTTTCACAATTGCGGTATCAATGACGGGGCTGGTTTTTAAACGTTTGACAAAAATAGCCAAGTCATTTGAGGCATTTTTACGCGCGACCATACCCGTAAACGTTAATATATCACCATCTTGATTAAGACGAGTTAAGTACACCCCTGTTGGCACTGACTTTGCCACATCTTCCCATAAAGTGACGATCTGTGTCCTACGTGTTTGTAAGGCATCGATTACCTGAATACGCTGGCTCATCACCTGTTTGACGTTTTTTATTTTTGCCACTGAGCCAAGCTGACTATCCAAGGCTTGTGTTTGGATTAAAATATATTGGTTTGCAGCTTGCTGTTGAATAAGTTGTTGGTTAAAAAATTGCCAAATACCCAAACCTAGGAGGAGTGCTAACAAAGCTGTCAAAACCAGTTGTTTTAAAAAACGTTGATTGTTTTGTTGTTTTTGCTGCGCTCGCCAAGGGAGTAAATTAATTTTAACCATTAATCAAAACTCCTCATTGCCAAGCCACAAGCAAGCATCAAACTGGGCGCATCTTGTGCTAGCTGAGTAGGATTAATATGAGGAGAAACACCCATATTATTAAAAGGATTGGTAATATTCACTTTGATTTGATTTTCAAAAGCGATATTTGCATCAATTAAAGACTTCGGTAATGCTTGTTGCAGGTCCTGCATAATCAAGGGATTAATCCCACCACATAAAAATAAATGTTTAATCCCATCTATCATTAAATGACTGGATTGGGTAGAACGATAAAATAATAAAGCACGCCTAATTTCTTCTGTCAGTTTACTAACCACGACTTTATCGCCCGATGGACTGAAATCACTAGCGTTGAGGTCAATTGCTTGTTCTTTGTTATAAATGATTTCTTTATCATTAAACACATAAACCGTCAGCTGTTGATGTCCTATATCAATCATCACCCTATTGTCATCGAACGTATCAACGCCAACATTTACAGCCAAAGAGAAGGCTCTTTGCATAGCATAGCATTCGATATCAATCACTTTTGCCTCTAACCCTGCAAATATTAACGCATCTGCTCTTAAATCCACATTTTCTGTTAGCGATACTGCAAGCAGTACTTTGTCATCATTTGGGTTTTGTGGTGATTGATCAATGACATCAAAGTCAAAATTAACTTCTGATAATGGATAAGGAATATGTTTGTCTGCCTCAAGGCGAATTTGCGCTTCTCGTTCTATATCATTGAGCTTTGAGTCAAGCTCAATCACTTTTGTCATCACGACTGAGCCAACAACTGCTGCCGCTGCCTGTGTACTAATAAATTTGGTTTTGTTAAGCGCTGTAACAATGACTTGACCAACTGCCTCAGCATCTGTGATCGTTCTGTCAATCACTAACCCTGTTGGCATTGGTTCTATGGCATAGGCTTGTAGAAATAAGCCTTGAGATTTGCGTACCAGCTCAACAATCTTAACTTGTGCCGAACCAATATCTATTCCTAAAAGCTGCTGTTTTTTATTAAAAAACAGAGAAAACACACTCACTTTTCATCCCTAAAAATGCTTAAAATCCTTGTTAAAACCACCTTACGTTAATTAAAGCAAAGATTCAAGTTAATCGTATTTAATTAAAGATTTTTTTATAATTCATGTAATTTATGCTATGCAACCTAACTATTCATCGTATAATGATGTTCAATACCTTTTTATATCTTGCTTGATTTTTAATAAAAATATGTCTTCATCTTCTATTACAGCCAAATTAAGTTTCTTTATTTTTAAGCTTTTACTTGCTTTTATTGCGTTCATTATCGTCTTGGCTTTAGCCTTACCCGTTGGGTTTTATGGCATGGCATTATATCTTGAGCCAACCTTGCCAAGTGTTAATCAAATAAAAACTGCCGACTTTGAAATGCCGCTGCAAATTTATAGCCATGATGAAAAACTAATTGGTTTGTATGGCAACCGCATGTCGATGCCTGTCACTCGTGCAGAAATCCCTGAAACCATGATTCAGGCGTTTATGTCAGCTGAAGACTCCGCATTTTATGAACATACAGGTATTAGTGTAAAAGGTTTAGGGCGCGCCCTTACCGAAGCCGCAACCGGTGATGAGTCACAAACAGGTGGCTCTACCATCACCATGCAGGTAGCAAAAAACTATTTCTTATCGTCTGAAAGAACTTTAAACCGCAAGCTGACTGAACTATTTATTGCCCGTAAAATTGAGCAAGAACTTAGCAAAGATGAAATTATGACACTCTATGTTAATAAGATTTATCTTGGTGAAGGGGCTTATGGTATTAAAGCTGCGGCACGTAAGTATTACAGCAAAACATTAGACAGGTTAACCATAGCAGAAACCGCCATGATTGCAGGGCTACCAAAAGCACCCTCTGCTTATAACCCGGTTAAAAATCCAGAACGCGCATTGAGCCGACGCAACTGGATATTAAAACGCATGCAACAGCTTGGCTACATTAATAATGAGCAATATGAACAAGCCATAGCTGAACCAATTGGGCTAAAATTATACGCCGAACAGGTTGATACCCGTATGCCATATTTAACCGAAATGGCACGCATCAAGTTAATCAATCAATATGGTCCTCGTGTCATGAACAGTGGCTGGAGAGTACGCTTAACCATAGACAGTGATTCACAAAAAAATGCAGATAAAGTCGTTAAAAGACACCTGATCCGTTATGATCGCTTGCATGGCTGGCGCGGTGCATTAGGCAATGTGGCAGATGGCAAAACAAAATTAGAAAACTTTCGTGTCGTTGCGGGTATGTACCCAGCTAAAGTGACAAAAGTATCCAATAGTAGTTTTCAGGCAGAGCTTGAAGACGGAACTCAAGCAACCGTGCTTTGGTCTGGTATGCGATGGGCTCGTGAATATATCAGTGCAAATAAAGTTAAACGATCGCCTTCTCGACCATCGCAAATTGTAAAAGTTGGTGATATTGTTCGTTTAAAACCAAATGCTAATAATGTCAACAGTAAGTACTGGCGACTGGTTCAAATACCCGAGGTAGAAGCCAGCTTAGTATCATTGAATCCGGAAACTGGTGCCGTTATTGCTCTTGTGGGTGGCTTTGATTACTATCACAGCAAATTTAACCGTGCAACTGATGGCTGGCGACAACCAGGATCAACCATCAAACCTCTGGTTTATTCTGCTGCGTTAGAAAAAGGCTATACCCCAAATACGTTAGTATCAGATAACAAGCTGACCATTGACGGTTGGACACCTAGAAACTCCGACGGTCGTTATCTTGGAGAAATGCCGCTACGTCAGGGACTATATTTATCACGTAACCTTGTATCTATTAGAGTGCTGCGCTCTGTTGGTATTTCCAACGCAAGACAACTGTTAGATAAATTTGGATTAGACCAAAATAAAATGCCTGCCACCTTGTCACTTGCACTTGGTGCTGGGCAAGCTTCTCCACTTCAAATGGCAACGGCCTACTCAACTTTTGCCAATGGTGGACACCGTATTCAACCTTATTTTATTGAGCAAATTTACAACTTTGATCATGAGTTGCTGTATCAAGCAAACCCTGCCAGAGCTTGTGCAAGCTGTTTTAATAAAACCATTGTGAATGATAATGCAAAACCAAAAGGTGTTAGCAAGCAAGCCAACCAAAATCGCAAAAAACAAGATGATAAAGTGCAAGAGGTTTCAAAAGAAACCGCAACTGACAACCATAATGCGAGCGCCGCTGATGACCGCATGAAGGTGATACAAGCCAACCGAGAACGTGCAGAACAAGCACCCCGTATTATCTCTGCTGATACAGCGGCAAACATGTCAAGTATTTTGAGAGATGTTATTCAGGTGGGTACTGCCAAAAGAGCTCAAGCACTCGGGCGTATGGATATTGGTGGCAAAACAGGGACAACCAACAACTTTAGAGATGCCTGGTTTGCTGGCTATCAGCCGACTGTGGCAACCGTTGTATGGATGGGATTTGATCAACCCTCAACACTGGGTAATAAGGGCTATGGTGGTAAACTTGCTTTACCAATTTGGGTAGACTTTATGCGTAATCAACTAAGTGGCGTTCCTTATCAATGGGTCGCACCCAAAAACCAGGCTGATTCTGAGGTGCAAAAATCCAACCGTGTTAATTTAACCGAAGAGGGTCCAAAGGTTGAATACGCGAATAATAAAAAACAAAATCCAACTGACAGTGCTGACCCTAGTGCCCCTCAAGGTATAAAACCTTTTGTGCCACCAGCACCAGCACCAGCACCAGCACCAGCACCAGCACCAGCACCAGAGAATAAACCGTCTGGCAGTGTAGAAAAGCCGAATAATAACAAAGGTAATGAAAGTGTTGCCACCCCAGTAGCAGAAACAGAAACTCTGCCACCCCAATAAAGAACTAGGCTGGCGTTAGTGCTAATAAACGTTAAGGGTATGATTTATATTTTAAACGTTTAACACTCTCTTTGTGTTAAACGTTCTCGTTAACCGCTTGCCAAATACGCTTTGCAACTTGCTCTGCTGTGCCACTTGCACTAATACGTTTGAATCTTTCAGGTTCGTTTTTTGCTAAGTATTGATACCCTTGGTGTACACGCTCAAAAAAATCAACAGCTTCTTGCTCAAACCTATCAGCCGCACTACGTTTACCAGCACGCTCAATACCTTCTTTAACGGGTAAATCTAACCACAAAGTTAAATCAGGCATTTTTTCTACAAAGTCTGCCGTTAATTGCTTTACTTTTGCTTGCATTGCAATAGCATGATTTTCGTTATCACTGCTACGCCCAAACCCTTGATAAGCAAAACTTGAATCTACAAATCTATCACAAATCACCCATTTACCAGCTTTTAATGCAGGCAAAATAACGTTAGCTAAATGGTCACTGCGTGCTGCAAAAATCAACAAAAGCTCAGTATCTTCATTAATTTGTGTTGCTGGGCTTAGCAAGATATCCCTTAGCTTTTCTGCAAAATCACTGCCGCCTGGCTCACGTGTGTGCACATACTCAATGCCTGCGTCTTCCAGCTTTTGACACAAGTTATTGATTGCAGTTGTTTTACCAACACCTTCTGTCCCTTCAAAACTGATAAAACGCCCGGTTAAGTTATTCATACTTATTAGCTCATGTTTAAAATTATTTGTTTTTATTTTGCATAACCTTCAAATACTCTTTTACCGCTTGGTTATGCGCTGCAAGAGTATTGCTAAACTTATGCCCGCCATCACCCGTTGCTACAAAATACAATGCTTTTGTATCCGCTGGGTTAAGTGCTGCCTGAATTGCCGCTTTTGAGGGCAAAGCTATTGGCGTTGGTGGCAAACCATCAATTTGATACGTGTTATACGCTGTTTTTTCATTAATATCGGCACGTTTAATATCACCATCATAGCGTTCACCTAGCCCATAGATAATAGTGGGATCAGTTTGTAAACGCATCCCTATTTTTAAACGATTGACAAACACACCCGCTATTTTTTGCCTTTCTTCGGCTAAGCCTGTTTCTTTTTCTATGATAGAGGCCATAATTAAAGCTTCATAGGGTGTTTTATAGGGTAAATCTTTCTTTCTATTTTGCCATGCTTCATCTAAGTTTTTTTGCTGATGCTGGTATAATTTTAACAAGATTTGCTTATCGCTTGTACCCTCACTAAAAAAATATGTATCTGGTGCAAACCAGCCTTCTAAGTTTTGTTCAAACTTGCCAGTTGGGGTCGTTGGGGTAACACCTAAAGCAGACTTAATATGCTCAAGATTATCTAAAACCTCAATTTTTAGCCCCTTCGTAGCTTTTAGCTTTTTATATAAATCTTTGCTTGTTTTGCCTTCAATAATTTGCACTTTAACCACTGCCGCATTTGAACCTTGAGATAAAATACTCATCGCTCTAAAAAAGCTAGGATTTTTTGGCAACTGGTAGGTTCCTGCATGTAAAGTATCCTTTGTCTTTAGGTTAACAAACAGCTTGCCCAACGTGTTAGAAAACAATGGCACTTGTTTTTGCCAATGCGCCATCACACCATAATAAGTTTGTCCCTCTTGCACTTCAAACATTTGTTTATTTTGCTCAATGCCCACAAATAATGTTTGATAAACCAAAACACCCACATACATAAGCCCAGCAAAAACAGCGAATCTAAATTGTTTCGCATATTTTTGCAAAAAATAAAACTTTTTAACTACAGAATGAACACTATCCGCCTTGTTTGGCAGTGATGTTTGTTTGTTGTTGGTCATTTGTGGTTCTTTTTTTTCAACCACTGAGTCAGCCGTTGATTCATTTGGTCTATCAGAGTCTATCGATGTTTGGTTGCTTGGTTTTTTGGTATGTTTCATAATTTAAAAAAAGTTTACGATAATTATCGTAGATAATTAAACAGGTTCTAATCTATAATACTGTTTTTTTACATCAGCAATAGTGTTTTTTGGTAACTGTATTGCCCAAAACAATCAATCAATGTAGCTATTTAAATATGAATATTGAGACCTTTTTACTTTTTTTTGGTAGTACCTTTTTAATTTCTGCCACACCAGGTCCTAATATGTTATTGGCCTTTCAGTATGGTATTAATTTTGGTGTTAAGAAAACGTTATGGACAATTGCAGGGCTCAGTTTTGGGCTGTTTTTGTTGTTATTGTCGGCATTACTTGGGATCGACACCTTAACCAAGCAGCTACCATGGGCTTTAACTATTATAAAAATAGTCGGTGCATTTTATTTGGCTTTTTTAGGGTTGCAGTCATGGTTACATGCAGAAAACAACAACGAGCTAATGACAGATAAAAACCACATTAGCCAAGCCCAACAGGCGTTACAGTCCAAACAAGCCAAACCTTGGCAAATGTTTAAAAAGGGGATGTTTGTTTCACTTTCTAACCCAAAAGCCATTTTATTTTTTGCAGCTTTTTTCCCAAAATTTATTAACTTTAATGCCCCTTTGCTTACGCAGTATGTGATTTTAACTTTTGGATTATTTTTAAGTGAAACTTTTTGGCAAGCGGCTTATTTATTTAGCGGTAAAAATTTGGCAAATTGGTTACAAACAGACAATCGCCTTATTTGGTTAAACCGTATTTGTGGTTTGCTGTTTATTACCATTGCAGGTCTAATGCTTTGGGAGCTACTGTAAACATTCATTTTTAAAGTACTAAACCAATGCAATCTATTTAAGTAATCGGTTTAAATTTATATAGCCACTTTTAAGTGTTAAAAAACAAAACTAATCTAATAGTTTTAATAGTTTACCTTTCACCAGATGCGGGCTGACATATTCTGTAATTTCCACTTCTACAAACTTGCCCAACAAGGCTTGTTTTTGTTCTTCCTCAACAGGGAAGATAACCGAGCGGGTGTTATCTGCTGTGCCATGCAAGTGATCGGTATGGCGGTTACCTACCTCTTCTGCCAACACACGGTGCGTTTGACCAACCATCGCTTCGGTCTTTTTAAGTGTTGAATCAACAATCACTTTTTGAAACGCAGCCAAACGCTCTTTTTTAACCGATAGCGGAATATCATCTGGTAACTCGCTGGCTGGCGTACCTGGACGTTTTGAGTAAATAAAACTGTAAGAATGATCAAAATTTAAGTCTTTTGCTAACTGCAGAGTTTCATTAAAGTCTTCCTCTGTTTCACCAGGGAAGCCGATAATAAAATCACTCGACAAATGCATGTCAGGACGAATTGCCAATAATTTATTAATTTGGTTGATATAAACATCAATCGTATGATTGCGTTTCATGGCTTTAAGCACATTGTTTGAACCCGATTGAACCGGCAAATGCAGATGAGATACCATTTGTGGTAATTTTGCATAAGCATCAATAATATCATCCGTAAACTCTAAAGGATGGCTTGTGGTGTATCGAATACGCTCAATCCCATCAACATGGGCAACGTAATGCAGCAGTTCTGCAAAACGGCAAATCGTACCGTCATCTTTTTCACCTCTGTAGCCATTCACGTTTTGACCAAGCAAATTAATTTCTCGTACGCCTTGTTCTGCCAGACTGTCAATCTCAGCCAATACATCATCTAAAGGGCGTGATAACTCTTCACCACGTGTGTAAGGAACAACACAAAATGAGCAATATTTTGAGCACCCTTCCATAATAGAAACAAATGCTTTGTAGCCTTCTACTTTTGGTTCTGGCAAAAAATCAAACTTTTCGATACTCGGGAATGAAACATCCACTGTACCAATACGATTTTTTGGTTGCACATTTGTTTGTTTCGTAGATTCATCATATAACTCTGGTAAACGGTGCAAGGTTTGCGGACCAAAAATCATATCCACATAGGGCGCTCTTTTTTGGATATTTTGCCCTTCTTGTGATGCCACACAGCCACCAACACCAATAACCAAATCGGGGTTCTTCTCTTTTAGCTTACGCCAACGCCCAAGTTGACTAAATACTTTTTCTTGCGCTTTTTCTCTAATCGAGCAGGTATTCATAATCAAAACATCTGCTTCATCAATATTATTGGTTATAATCATGCCATGAGAGTCACCCAGTACATCACCCATTTTTTCTGAGTCATATTCATTCATTTGACAACCTTGCGTGCTAATAAAAACTTTTTTAGTTTTTTCAGCATGCAAGTTTTTGTCTACCTCAATATTGTCGATAGCAATCTTTTGATTGTTTACTACTTTTTGGGTAGCTGGTTTCGCATCAAATTTTGGGTTAAATACAGTGGCACTCATAGATAAAAAATCCATTAATAACAGACAGGTTCAAAAAAACAACGACCTTTAATTATAACATAATTTAAAACTGCTTAATTTTATCATCGCATAAATACATAAGCTTTTTGTAACTTATCTTCAATTAAAATAACCACTACCTAACATTGACAAAATAGCAACAATATCTTGCTATTATTGTTTATAATAATTTACATAAAATAGAAAAGATAAAACATAAATAGACATACGCTAATATGATTTTTGTATGAGCATTTTATTCTCAACTTATAATCATCTCAATAAAGCGTTAGGAGCCGTTATGCAAGCAGCTGTTAATAAAAAAACTCAAAATAAAAAATGGTTGCTAATACCAATTGTCTCTTTAGTTGCTAGTGCGACTATTACCCAAACCGCCATGGCTCAAAATGACTATGACAACGGTGTGAGTTATTTTACAGATGCTCAGCGCGCTGGCGATAGTGGTGATATCAATGCCCTATATACTTACGAACAAATGATGAGTGGTAGTTTGTTTGCCATGTACCCAACTTACTGGCGTTTAAATAATGATATCAACAGCCTGCACCCAAACGCGGTCATCAACTTTGTGCAACAGTACCCAAACACTGTCATGGCAGAAAAACTGGTTGCTGACTATGCCGAATCAAAAGCAAGCACTGGTGACTACGCAACTGTCAGACAAGTTTCCTCCTATATAACCAATGCCGATAAAAGTGAGAACTGTGCCATTGCACTTGGCAACCTTCATGGTGGTGATAGCATGCAGTTATCGCTTGCTAAACAAGAAGTTTGGTTAAACACGCACAAACAACCTGCATTATGCGAGCAGTTTGCTACTGAGCTTACCCATAGTTATGTTGTCAACCAACAAGATAAAAAAGATCGTCTGTACCGCATGTTACGTAAAGGCAAAACTGGCGATATTTTGGCATTATCAAGTTCGCTTGGTAATACCATTGGCTACTCACAACTGTCAGAAATTCAATTAAACCCTACTGGCTTTATGAGCCGTATGGCTTATGAACCCTATAATGATGTCAATCAATACTTATATCTTTATGCCATTGGTAGGTTAACTGACAAATCATACCGTGAGGCTGCGATGCAACTTGATTATGACATCCGCCAGGATAATGCTCGAAGCCAACACTTATTGTCTGATGAAACTCGCCAGCACGCGTATCGCACCATTGCCGTTAAACGCATGAACATGAATACAGATGATGGTTTTAGTCAAGAAGCTGTTGATTGGTTTCGTAAAAGTAGCAATGTATCGTTTAACTATGAAGAAGCCGAAGACTATGCCCAAGCCGCTATTCGCTACAGTGAATGGGACGATTTAAACATCGCTATTACCCAAATGAGCCCAGAACAACAACAACAACCAAAATGGCAATATTGGCTTGCAAGAGCCTACGAAAACTCATCCGATAACAATCACCATCATTTAGCAAATAATATTTATGATGCATTAGCCAGCACCAATGATTATTACGGATTTTTATCACAAGACAAAGTCGGTAAACATCTATCTAGTAATTCAAATACCCATATCAGTAACTCTGATCGTTTTCGTGTCATGGATAATCCAAGCTTTGCCCGTGCCTTCGCCCTATATGATGCCAAAGCAGATAGGCGATATGCCAACCGTGAATGGAACTGGGGTGTTAAACAGGCACTTAATAATGGCGATAAAAGCATGGTATTATCAGCAGCTAAAATCGCTAACGAAAAGGGCTGGCTTGACCGCTCAATTTATGCAATGGAGCAAGTTGGCGGTGCCACGCAAGATATGAAACTATCCCACCCAATGCCTCATCAAAATAGTGTTGTACGTTATTCTAATAACGCCAATATAGACCCTGCTTGGGCTTATGGCATTATGCGCCAAGAAAGTCGCTTTAATGTTGGTGCTCGTTCTGGCGTTGGTGCTAGTGGTTTAATGCAAATTATGCCTTCTACGGGTAAATTTGTTGCCCGTAAACTGGGAGAACCTTATAGTAAAAACCGTGTTAACAATGGTGATACTAACATCCGCTATGGCACCTGGTATATGGGCTACATCATGGGCGAACTCAATTATCAACCAACCGTAGCAACTGCCGGTTATAACGCAGGTCCAAACAAGGCAAAGCGTTGGTTGCCTGTTTATAATAGCTTGCCTGCCGACCAATACGTAGAAACCATTGCTTATCCAGAAACACGAAACTATGTAAAAAGAGTGATGGAAAATTCAACCATCTATGGCACATTACTTGGTCAACCAAAACCAATTAGTAAGCGTATGGGTACCGTGTGGAGCCAATAAAAGTAGAAAAGTTAAAATTAATAAAACATTTGCATTGAAAAAGGAAAACCTGTGACCATAAAGTATGTTTTTAAATTAAATATCTACTCATTATTACTCTATAATTTTAGTAATATTTAAATGAAATAAGTTTAGCCTAGAAGACGATGATGGCATTTATTCACACACTTGAAAAGTTAAAAAAGCAGCATGGTTTAAACACTGCTTTTATGCGCTCATTATTTGTTTTTATAACAATAGCGCCTTTTTCTACAACTGCTACACATGCTCACGCCGCACAAAAACCAACCAAAGAAGTTTTAAAAGTAGAAATGTCTGCAGCCGTTTGTCGGTTAAATTTCTTTAGCAAAAATAAAACCAGACAATGTGCCGATGGTCACCCTATTACTATTAAAGGGTATGATATCGGTTATGATAGATACTGTAGTTCAAACACAGCATTTAAATTATCCCCCTTACAGCAAAAATTGGTTGCGCGTTATATACCAGACAAAAAAACGCAAAAGCGTATTTGGCAAACCTATGGTAAATGTAGCTCATTAACTGCAAATGAATACTTTCGTCAATTAAACCGCCGTGCAAAAAACTTAACGCTACCTAAAGAGCTGAGTTCTGGTAATAACTACCGTGTTAATAAAACTCGTTTTATGCAACAGCTATTGTCCTCAAATAAAAACATGTCACCTAATAACATTGATTTAATCTGTAAAAACAACTCAAAAAATCAGGCGGTGTTGGCTCAAATCAATTTTTGTTATAAAAATGGCAAATACAGTGCCTGCGATAAAAAAGTAGATAATTGTCCAAAGAACTATTTAATTTACGGACATTAAATAGCTTTACAAATCCCCTTGTATCATCTTCTTTTAGTAGCATTAAATTTTCAGCAAACAACAAAATCCCTAGACCTTTGAATACGAGTGGTATAGACTAGGGAATTGCTTATTGAATAAAATTAGCGAATAAAATTTTTTTAACGCACTTTTGCAAAACTAAATAGATGCTACAAGGAGCTTTTAATGAAATCACCAGTACGTGTTGCTGTTACAGGCGCAGCAGGGAATATCAGCTATGCCATGCTTTTCCGTATTGCTTCTGGCGAGATGCTAGGCAAGGACCAACCTGTTATTCTACAACTATTAGAAATCACACCAGCTCTTGATGCGCTTAAAGGCGTTGTCATGGAACTTGAAGACTGTGCATTCCCTCTATTAGCTGGCATTGTACAAACAGATGATGCAAATGTTGCATTTAAAGATGCAGACTATGCTTTACTTGTTGGTGCTCGTCCTCGTGGTCCTGGTATGGAGCGTAAAGACTTATTAGAAGCAAACGCTGCTATTTTCTCTGCTCAAGGTAAAGCACTAAACGATGTAGCAAGCCGCGACGTTAAAGTACTTGTTGTAGGTAACCCTGCAAACACAAACTCACTCATTGCTCAACGTAATGCTCCAGATTTAAACCCACGCAACTTTACTGCAATGACTCGCCTAGACCACAACCGTGGTATGGCTCAACTAGCTGAGCAAACAAACAGCACTGTTAATGATATCGATAAAATGATTATTTGGGGTAACCACTCTTCAACTCAATATCCAGATTTAAGCCAATGCTCTGTTAACGGCAAACCTGCTCTAGAACAAGTTGAACGTGAATGGTACGAAGGTACTTATATCCCAGACGTGCAACAACGTGGCGCAGCCATTATTAAAGCACGTGGTGCTTCATCTGCAGCTTCTGCTGGTAATGCAGCCATCGCACACATGCGTGATTGGGCACTAGGCACAGCAGAGGGTGAATGGGTATCAATGGCTGTATACTCACAAGGTGAGTATGGCATTCAAGAAGGTCTTATCTATTCATTCCCTTGCACATGTAAAGATGGCGACTGGACAATTGTAGAAGGTGTTGATGTATCTTCAGACTTCTCACAAGAAAAAATGAAAGCAACTGAACAAGAACTTGCTGAAGAGCGTGACGCTGTTGCGCACCTACTGCCATAATTTTAAACTGACGTTAATACTAAAAGACCTTGCGATCGCAAGGTCTTTTTATCAGTGGTAATCTGAGTCATTTTTTATTATGATTGCTCTTTTCTCCACGCCAACAAGTCGATGACATCTTGTTTGATTCCCGCCTTCAAAGCTTCAAGCCCATCATATTTTCTTTCCCCATGCAAATAGTACAAGAATCGAACTTTTAATATTTTGCCGTACAAGTCTGCTTTAAATTCAGGAAAGTGAACTTCTAATCGCCAATCTAACCTATCAACTAAGTCATTAACCGCGGGACGTATGCCAATATTTGCTGTACCAAATAAAGAATTAGGTGCTAACCCTCTTATCCCTACTTTTTGCTCTCCATTAATAGAGCTTTCACCCACTTGTTCCCAACCATTTTCCACAACATGACCAAATTCATCTAAAATTTGCACATCAACCGCAAACACACCATGTAAAGCTGGCTGGATTCGGTTAAGCGCAACATTTGCTGTAGGAAAATCTAGCGTACGACCAATCTTATCACCATGCTGCACCTCACCAATCATCTCATAATCACGTCCTAGTAGTTCACTTGCCTTATCC
This sequence comes from Psychrobacter sp. HD31, assembly GCF_051097895.1. Classification (GTDB taxonomy): domain Bacteria; phylum Pseudomonadota; class Gammaproteobacteria; order Pseudomonadales; family Moraxellaceae; genus Psychrobacter. Next base: position 1,886,651 of record NZ_CP142525.1, on the reverse strand, counting down.
AAGTCACCTTTGGCTAAAAGGGTTCGTATACGAGTTGAGCTTATTCGTTCATGGTTTTGCTTAATATCTTTGACGGTACTCAGTGATTCAACAAAAAATCCATACTGTTTTAAAAACTCACTATTACCAGCTCGGTCATGTCCAAAACGGAAATCATCACCTAATACAACTGCTTTCACATTCAACTGATTTTCTAGCATGTCAGCAAACTCATGCGCAGATAAAGAGCGAAAGGCTTCATCAAAATCAACAACAAAAAGCTGATCAACACCTTTGTCAATATGAGAAAAACGACTAAAAACAAATTTTGTTTCTGCCAAGTTCATTAATCTTGCAGGTGCCGTTTTAGGAGAAAAATACTCCTTAGGCATAGGTTCAAACACCATAACTGCCGTCGCCAGATTATTAGCTGTTGCCAACTCAATGGTTTGTTTTAACATTGCTTGATGCCCTAAATGCAAGCCATCAAAGTTACCAATAGTTAATACAAAGCCTTTGCTATCATTAAAGTTGCTAACATCATCCGCTTTAGCTGGCAGTTGCTTTAAAAAAGTAATATTCATAAATGATATAAGATAGTCGTAATATAAAAATGTGCAGACATTATAATAGATAAAGATACACGCATAAACCGTAACTTATAAACCACACATAAATGAATTAAATTTTGTGAGCTATATATTTTTGGATAATATAGTTACTAATCTAAATTTTCTAAACTAACACTCAGATAAATTAGTAACAGTAAATTTGCCTGTTTGATTAAACGTAATTTTAAACTGCTGAATCGTTCTTTTTTGGTTAGTGCAATATTTAATATTACCAAAGTGACCGCGCGGCATACCTGTTTCTGCAGCAAAACGAATATAATCACGGCTACCTGCCTGCAACCTCAGTTTTCCATATTTTAATGACAATGGATTACTGGTAATAAGGCTGTCTGTATTCATGTCATATTTTTTATTATTATTTTTATCATAAAAAGAAACTAAACGTTGATTACCCATTTTTTGGCAACGATTATTTTCATCTAAAAAACAAACCAGAACATTTGTACGATAAGCATAGCTACTTGCTTTTGCCTCTTTTAATGTTGTCACAACCATGCGTTTAACTTTGCTAGCTTCTATATTTGTTAACTGGTTCGTAAACAGTGGGTAAGCAAAAACACTTATGACAGCTAAAATTGTTAGTGTCACCAGCATTTCTATCAGGGTGAATCCTTCTTTTTTTGTTTGCAATTAATCCATCCTTTTACATTAAGCAACACTTTTATGTATTTAAAAAGTATCCAAGTTTTGTCAAAACTCGTTTTTTATCTTATAATAAAAGTTGCATAGCGATACAGTTTATTATATTTGTTTGCTAAAAATGTGTGTTAATAGATTTTGATTCAAACAAATCAGCTTCATGATTTAACGAAAGTTACACTTCTTGTTTTTTCATGTAATAAAATGTAGCTTTCATTAAAAAAAAGTTGTAAAACTTTGTGAATATCGCTAAGCTATGCAATGAATACATTTGTTACATAATATTTCAAATATATGTTGTGCAATGGATATGTATCTAAACAAAGCTAAGCTAAAACACTCAAACAAACTTTGGAGGAATCCATGAAACTTAATAAAATCGCTTTAGCAATGATTACTGCATCTGCTGCTACTGTAGCTGCAAATGCTGGCGTAACTATCACCCCGCTAGTAGGTTATCACTACTCAGACTTAGGTGATACTAATGATAAACAGCGTGAAGTTTTACGCACTGGTAAAGACTTATACGTAAACAAAGATGACAAGCGCATTGATGTTGACGGTAAAAACCCAGATACTAACGAAACAGTAAAAGCTCCAGCTAATGGTGGTGTTTCTAAAGAGTCTAGCTTGTATACTGGTCTTGCACTGGGTGTTGACTTGTCTGACGCGACTCAGTTCCAAGTTGAATACGGTCAGTCTGATGCTAACGGTGAAGCATCTGAAGAATCAGCAGAAGCTGGTGTTAACCGTTTTGACGTAGAACAGCAAATGATTTCTGGTAACTTCCTAGTTGGTCTTGACCAATTTGTTGACACTGGTTGGGCTGTAGACCCTTACTTACTAGTTGGTGCTGGTCAGTCTAAAATTAAAGTAGAAAACCAAGAAACTTACGGCGACGTAAAAGCTGGTACTGAAGTTTCTGAATCTAAAGATACTATTGGTAACCTAGGTCTAGGTGCTTTATATAACATCAACAATAATGTTGCACTTCGTGGTGAAGCACGTGCTATCCACAACTTTGACAACAACTGGTGGGAAGGTCTAGCAACAGCGGGTCTTCAAGTTGCACTAGGTCGTGCTGCACCTGCAGTTGCTGCGCCTGTTGCACCTGTAGTAATGGACAAAGATAGCGATAAAGACGGTGTTATCGATCGTTTAGACGCTTGCCCAGGCACACCAATGAACGTTGTTGTTGACGCTAAAGGTTGCCCAGTACAAGAAGACATCGTAGATGCACTAAAAATGGAACTACGTGTATTCTTTGACAACGACAAAGCAAACATCAAACAGCAATACAAGCCTGAAATTGCTAAAGTAGCAGAAAAAATGCGTGAGTACCCTAACTCAGTTGCTAAGATTGAAGGTCACGCATCTAAAACTGGTCCTTCAGCTGCATACAACCAACGTCTATCTGAAGCACGTGCTGTTGCAGTTAAAGCAATGCTTGCTAACGAATTTGGTGTAAACCCAGCTCGTATCGCAACTAAAGGCTATGGTTATGAGCGTCCAATCGCTTCTAACGATAACGAAGAAGGTCGCGCAATGAACCGTCGTGTTTACGCTATCATCACTGGTGATAAGACTGTGACCGAAACAAAAACTAAATAATTATTAGTTTTTTATAAAAAACGCCACCTTCGGGTGGTGTTTTTTTATTCAAAAAATAAGCTGGTATCTAACGTAAAAACGAGACCGATACCCACCCCAAATAAGTGAACATCCGATACTCTTCTTTAAATACATGAACCTAATGTAAAATAAATTTAGTGTAACGGCTTAATATAAAAACACATATTTGTCATACATTAATGATATACTAGGCAACCTTTTAAAAATTCGTTATTTAACAAATAACTGAAACCTTATTACTACAATTTTTTATTCTGAGTAGAGTTTATGGCTAACAACATCAAAAACTTAAGAAATATTGCAATCATCGCTCACGTCGATCATGGTAAAACGACCTTGGTTGACAAGCTATTACAGCAATCTGGCACTCTAGGCGATCGCGCTGGTGAGATTGAGCGAGTCATGGACTCGAATGCATTAGAACAGGAACGTGGCATCACCATTTTAGCAAAAAATACCGCTATTAAATGGCATAACCCCAAAAATGATACTGAATACCGCATTAACATCGTAGACACCCCAGGTCACGCCGATTTTGGTGGCGAGGTAGAACGCGTTATGTCTATGGTAGATTGTGTATTACTGCTGGTAGATGCTGTTGATGGTCCTATGCCGCAAACTCGATTTGTTACTCAAAAAGCCTTTGAACAAGGGCTAAAACCAATTGTTGTTATTAATAAAATCGACCGCCCAGGCTCTCGACCTGATTGGGTTATGGACCAAATTTTTGATTTATTTGATGCTTTGGGCGCCTGTGATGAACAGCTAGACTTCCCTGTTGTATATGCCTCTGCACTAAACGGTATCGCAGGTATCGAAGCTGATGAACTAGCCGATGATATGACCCCTCTTTTTGAAACTATCATTGACATTGTTGAACCACCTCATGTAGATGTTGATGGTCCTTTCCAAATGCAAATTTCTAGCCTAGATTACGACAACTTTATGGGCGTTATCGGCATTGGGCGTATCCAACGTGGTAGCGTAAAAACCAACACCCCTGTTAAAATTGTTGATAAAGATGACAATACACGTAATGGTCGTATCCTAAAGATTATGGGCTATCATGGTCTTGAACGTATTGAAGTAAACGAAGCACAAGCTGGCGACATTGTTTGTGTAACAGGTATGGATGGCTTAAACATTTCTGATACAATTTGTGATCCTGAAAATGTTGAATCACTACCAGCACTAAGCGTAGATGAACCAACTATTTCTATGACCTTCCAAGTAAACGACTCACCCTTTGCTGGACGTGAAGGTAAATTTGTGACCTCACGAAACATCCGTGAACGTCTAGAGCGTGAGCTTATCCATAACGTTGCACTGCGTGTAGAAGACACAGATTCTCCAGAGAAATTTAAAGTTTCTGGTCGCGGCGAATTGCATTTATCTGTACTTATTGAGAACATGCGCCGTGAAGGTTATGAGTTAGGTATCTCGCGCCCAGAAGTGATTGTAAAAGAAGTAAATGGTGAGCTACAAGAGCCCTACGAGAATGTTATTTTTGATATTCAAGAAGAACACCAAGGTTCTGTGATGGAACAAGTTGGCCTGCGTAAAGGTGAAATGAGCAACATGGAACTTGACGGCAAAGGGCGTATGCGCATTGAGGCGGTGATGCCTGCGCGTGGTTTAATTGGTTTCCGATCTGAGTTTATGACCATGACATCAGGTACCGGAATTTTAACTTCTAGCTTCTCTCACTATGGTCCACAAAAGGTTGGCGAAGTTGGTGGTCGAATCAATGGCGTACTCGTCTCTATGGTCACTGGTAAATGTTTAGGCTTTGCATTATTTAACTTGCAAGAACGTGGTAAGTTGTTTGCTGAACCAAGTTTAGAAGTATACGAAGGTATGATTGTTGGTGTGAACTCACGTAGTGATGACATGGTCGTTAACCCAACCAAAGGTAAGCAGTTAACTAACGTACGTGCTTCAGGTACTGATGAAAACATTATTTTAACCCCTGCTATCAAGCTAACACTTGAACAAGCATTAGAATTTATTGAAGACGATGAATTGGTTGAAGTAACGCCTGAATCTATCCGTATCCGCAAAAAATTCTTAACTGAAAGTGACCGTAAACGTCATACTCGTAAAAAAGACAAAGACGCGTAATAGTTAAAGAATAAGAAAAGGCAAGTACAGATTATGTACTTGCCTTTTTATTTGTTGATTTAATAAAAAACTTGTAGCGCTATAAACATCCCCCTATTACTATTATTTAGTCACCATCGGTGCTATTAAAACCAATCTGAACCCCAAATAGTGGCAGTATGCCTCGCTTAAGTTCTTTTGTAATGCTGGCTAAGTTATCATGCAAAGCTTGTTGATTCGCTTTTTCAGCGGTTGTGATATCGGCAGGCAAAGTGGCAAGTTGTTTTTTTGCCGTTTCTATACTCGCTGTCGCTGAATCAAGTAACTGCATGCCTTTTTCATCATCGCTTACTAAGGTCTGTAGGCTTTTATCAGCTAATGCCTGTTGTAGCATATCCAATTTTGCTTGAATAATTGTTTGGCTTTGCCCTGCTATGTGAGCAGGTACATGCCCTTTTTTCTTAGAATTCAGTGCAAGCGGTTTATCAACACCAGTCGACTTTAAGTTTTCAATATAAAACAATAGCCCATTAAAATATTGATTCATCCCTATTTTTGGGTTAGCTGTGTCTAATAGGGTGTTACTGTTAACTTTCCATTGTTCAGCAATGTCATTTAAACGACGATTTAGCTCATTACTAGCACTAATAACATAGTTACACTGTGCCGCATCAAAGGCATCATTAGTATATAAGATATCTTCTAATGCTGGTACACCTTGCACGATAGCACTTTGGTCAACAAACTGCTCGGGTGTGATTTTTGGGCTATTTGCTATCAGCTTTTCCACACTACGATGAACCAATTTTCTTTCATCAGGGAAATAATTGATAAACAAATTGTTCATATTGTCTGTCGCTGGTCCAAAATTAATAGCCTCCGCTTGTGCCCATGCCGTCGCAAGCATCAACCATTGACTACGCAGCTTTTCTATTTGTTCTACCGATACGCCACCAGATTGGCACACTTCATTTGCTAAGCTATGAAATGACTGACTTTCAGTAACAGCCTTATTGTAAGTTGGAACAATAATATCATTGGCAACATGCTTCAAATAGACAGTTTCTTGTTCTGGTGAGATATTTACTACCTGATCTGCTTTTGCATCAGCTGGTTGACTGTCTTTTGCTTCATTGGTAGTGGTATGACTATCCGTTACCTTTGCCCCATCAGTCACTTCTGTCTGTGTATTTTCTGTTTGTGCAGGTTTCGCACAGCTAATCAAAATACCTGTACTAATTGCTGATAATGTTAACGCCAAAATTTTACTTTTTTTCATAAGTTATTCCATATTATTTTTTTAATCCAAAAATAATCAAAAATTGTTTTAAGTCTCTATCATATTACAATGAGCTTAAAAATGCTTCTAATTCTTTACGACCTTGTTCATCCAACTTAAGTACCTTTTGCTTCGCTTCTTCGGCTTCACCACCATGCCATAATACTGCTTCTATTGGTGTTCTCGCACGTCCATCGTGTAGGAAGCCCGCTTGTGCATCAACCTTTTGAGCCAAACCAATGCCCCATAAAGCAGGTGTACGCCATTCATGCGAATTCGCTAAAAACTCTACTTGGATATCTTTGCTCGGTATCTTACCTGCTATCGTCTTATCCGCTAAATCATCACCCATATCATGCAATAACAAATCAGTATATGGATAGATAACTTGTCCGTTCTGTTCAACGTGGTCATCATCGGTTGTTGGCAATTGATAGCGAGGCGTATGACAGCTTACACAGCCCAAGTTATGAAAATGCTTTTTACCTGCCAGCACAACTGGATCATCTGCATGACGTCGATTTGGTACCGCTAAGTTACGCGTATAAAATTCAACAAATTTCGCTATCTCATCACTAATTTCCACTGGTTTTTCACCATCACCTTGGTCATCAGCACCGGTTGGCGCTTCAAGACAAGCTGTTTGACTTGGTGTACAGTTTTCATCAGGGTGCAGACGAGAAGTTAAACCCATATCTCCATTAAAAGCACCTTGGTTCTGTGTCATCAAAAATGGTTGTCCAGCTTTCCAACCAAAACGACCTAACGCTTTTTTTCCATCTAATGCACTAATCACCCAGTTATATTTACCACTGATACCATCACCATCTTTATCTTCTGGATCCGCCTGAGACTTAATATCTTCTGCTTTAATATGCTCAAGTAAACCTAAACCAATCATTGGTGGCGCAACCCGTGGAGATACCATAGTATCCTCACCAAACTTACCGTAACCTGCATGCGTCAGGTTAAAAGTTGGGCGACGCAACATAACTTCATGTCCATCAGTATATTTAATAGGCACTTCTGTCCATTCTACCGCAACATGCCCTTCTGCAGGCACGCCTTGAATATTACGATCCTGCAACTGTCCGCCATAAACAGGATGTGCCACTTTTTCAATTTCAGAGTTAGCAAGCTTCTGCTTTTGTTCTTCGGAGGTGGGTGGGACCGCCAAACGAATCAGTAAACTATCAGCTGTATCTTCTGCATTAACTGGCGCATGTCCTCGCCCGTCTTTGATATGACAAGATTGACAAGCTGCCACATTAAACAGGGCACCCAAACCATCTCTGGCATCTGTACTTGCTGGAGCAATAACCCAAGGCTGTTTAAAAAAGGCATTACCAACAAAAAAGTTGCCTTTACGACTGGCACTGATATTAGAGGATGGTTTTGAGTAGCTCTCACTACTGTCAATGTTAATGCCAGTTTCTCCACCCTGTTTCATTTCTTGTGGATCAAACGCTAATAGTTTTTCTTGTGAGACACCAGCAATTTCTTCAATTTGTTTTGCTCTATCTGCCGACACACCCGTCATATCAGATTGTGCGTTATTAGACTGCTGGCAGGCCAACAATGTACTGGCACCGATAAGGGCTGTGATTGCCGTGATAATTGGACGAACTTTATAAGTATGTTGAAAGTTAGCCATGATACGCTCCTTAGACCCATGAATATCATGCTAGAAATGACTGGCTGAGAATTACCTAGCTTTATTGTGGTATTGTATCAAATTTATTGCGAATGCATATTATTAAAATGTAAACTCTCAGTTTTATTTTGATTTATAAAATAAATGACCAGCACATTGGCTGGTCATTTACACACTCAACTATTTAATTATCATTAACAATAATCATTTTCTAGAACTGGCTACCAGTATCAGCATCTAGTTTATCAATGCCAACACTTGCAGCAGCTGTTTCAATACCAGCAGTTACTTCTTGTAATGTAGCAATAGAATCATTAATCCAACCACGACGCTTTTCTTGCTCTTCTTTGGCAACACCGTTACCATTAGCTTGCGCAACTGTCGCAATCATTTGGTCAACTTTAATACCATTATTTTCGGCTTGGTCAACAATCACATCAAAGGCTGTCGTTACGTTATCGAACTTAGCTTGCAACGCGTCAGCTTCTTCTTGTTTACCCATGTCGATTAAGTATTGTTTAACACCATAACCACCTTTACCGTTGTAGTTACCTTCAAAAATGTTTTTAATACCTTGTGCATTCTTGGCATAACTATTGTGTGTTAAATCACTAAAGCATTCGTGTTCATCTTCAGTAGAACCAACCACCACAGCAACTTGTAAACGTTCAGAAGCAAGCTCACCAAGTGCCAAACTACCCATCTCATACATTACCTGACGTACTGCATTGTCATCTTTACGAGCTAGTAAATCCGAACGCAATGTATTTTCGCTATCTGGCTGCCACTGAGCAACCATCGCTGTTAAATCATCAACCAATAGTTGAGCAGCAGCTTTTAGGTATTCACCACGACGTTGACAGGTTTTTGTGCTGTCAGCAACAACGGTACCATTCGTACATTTGCCTTCTTCTGTGTTGAAGTCAGATACTGGACGATTACCAGCGCCTTCGCCTGTACCATTTGTATCTTGACCCCATAGTAAAAACTCAATCGCATGGTAACCAGAGGTAACATTTGCCTCACTACCACCAATTTCATTCATATCAGCCAATAGCTGTGGTGTAATTTTACTTGTATCTTGGCTGATGCTACCAATCTTGATGCTATCGCTATTAATAATGTTAGCACTGTTATTATATTCACCTTCGTATGAATCGCTTACATAGTCAATTAGTGCCTCATCAAGTGGCCATGCATTCAATTGACCTTCCCAACCGTCAACGCTTTCGATTGCACGATTTGTGTTAGCAGTTACAAAACCTTCATCAAAACGGAATACTTCGGTTTGTGAATATGGATTACGTGCTTCATTATATACCGCTTTTGCTGCGTCAAGGTTTGCTTGTGTTGGCTCATCAACATAAGTATTTAAAGCAACCTGTAACTTTTTAGCGCCTTCTAGTGAGTCTGAATAAGATGCTAGTGCCATATCAGCAAAACTATTTAGCAAGGCTTCTGCTTCTTTACCTTTTTCTACTTCTACTGCTGTTGCGTGTGCTTCACCTTCTTTGTGGTCATGCTCCGCATGCTCTGCTTCAGTTGGTTGTTCTTTTGCACAACCAGATACAAACATTGCTGTTGCAATCGCTGTTGCCAATACACCGCGTTTTGTTAAAGCCAAAATATCCATAATTTTTCCTCAAAGTTTAATTTGGATGAAATAAAAAATGTGAATAACACTTATACTACCCAGTAAATCAATTATTCACGGGCTAAAACGACTAGCCAAACTTTGGTAACCACGCACTATCATATTGATTTAAATATTGCTATTTGGTTACAGATTAAGGCAATTATATTATTATTGATAATAATTATCAAATTCTTTTTAATAATTACTCTTAATCATAAGTGTGCGCACAAAAAAACCAGCACTTGGCTGGTTTTTTATTTTGATTGTCTGAACAATTAGCTTATGCTTTGTGGTGCTTTAATTTCAATTTCTACACGACGGTTTTTAGCTTTACCAGCTTCTGTTGCATTCGTAGCGATTGGCTGAGTTGCCCCTTTACCATCGACATACAAACGAGTTTTACCCACACCTTTTTGGTATAAGTAATTAGCAACCGAGTTGGCACGCTTAACAGAAAGTGGTTGGTTAATTGCTGGACCACCAGTGCTGTCTGTATGACCAACAACAACAATGTTAGTTTGATCATATTGTGTTAATGTTGCCGCAAGTTTATCTAACTCAGCTGCATCAGACGTATTAATCACCGCACTGTTGGTAGCAAACGTTACATTGTTTGGCATAGTAACGTTGATGTTGTTAGTATTTGGATCATAGCTAACATCTACCCCTGTGCCTGCCATTTGCTTTTCAAGCTGAGCCGCTTGATTTTGCATATATAAACCAACACCAGCACCTAAAGCAGCACCAATTAAAGCGTCACGTCCTTCGTGCTCGCCACCAGTCGCTTTAGAGATACCATAACCAGCAGCCGCACCAGCAGCCGCACCCAATACCGCTTTGTTAACATTACTAAGATCAAAGCCATTCGTACCATTTTGTGTGGCACAACCTGCTAATGCCATGCTAGAAGCCATTGCAGTCACTAAAAGTTGTTTTTTCATATCCCTCTCCTGGTAAATAATAATTGTATTAAATTAGTACTTTAATAAATTTAATTAATGAAGTACCAACATAATCACATAACTTTATACTTATAAGATAACAAATTTAAAGAGACAGTCCAGTCTAAATTGTGTAATATTTTGTCACAATGGTGTTTCTGACCTATTTATGCTTAAATAAATCTGTATATAATCTATTAGCAAAAAATAATTTATTTTGTAAAATGTAAAAATAAGATAACTTAAAACAGATAATTAAATTTACATCCACACAAACATGAAAAAAAGTAATGGCTATGAGCGTACAATCTATATTCAATAAAATCCATAAATCTAATCCAAAGGTAGGGAAAGTTCTATCCTTAACAACAGCCAGTAGCGCAATCACTGCTCATTCATCTGTGGCTAGCATCCCATTATGGCTTTCTGGGGCTGTAAAAATTATCACTGGTAATAAAGTAGCAGATAAAAGCGTTATCAAAATCGCTGATAATTGGATTAAGATTAACAACAAATTAATCGATAATATTTTGCCTAAAAAAAACTGGCAGTTTAATCTGCCTGATGACTTAGACCCACAGAAAAGTTATTTATTGATTTGTAACCATCAGTCATGGGTAGATACCAGCATTATCCAATATATTAGTGAAAACAAACTTCCCCTAACTCGGTTTTTTACTAAATTTGAGCTAATTTACATCCCAATTGTAGGGCAAGCTTTTTATTTTTTAGATTTTCCGATGATGAAACGTCATTCTAAAGAAAAAATTGCTAAAAACCCTGCATTAAAAGGTAAAGATATCGACGAAGCAAAACGCGCTTGTGAGTTGCTTAGAAACAAACCTTTCACATTATTAAATTACATTGAAGGCACTCGTTTTAGCCCAAAAAAACACAAAGAGCAAAACTCGCCTTATCAACATTTATTAACACCGCGTGCTGGCGGCTTGTCTCTCGCAATTAGTGCTTTAGGCGATGAGATAGAAGGTATTTTGGACATGACGGTTGTGTATCCCGACTTTACCAATCAACCACCCGATTACAGTGATTTATGGAAAGGTAATATCAAAAATTTAGGGGTTGATATTCGTCATATTGACATGCCAGAACAACTGTTTAGCGACATCAAACAAGGCGGTTACCAAACCGATGAAAAGATCAAAGCCCAAATGTTTGATTGGTTGGATAACGTTTGGCAGCAAAAAGATGCGCGCATTGATGAAATGCTAGCAACCTTTGATAAGTGTTAACCCATTAAATTTAACTTTTGCCACACATATATCTCATATTCAATATGTTATAAATTGGCAACAAGATTGTCATTTATATCGCTTAATATGGCACATTTCTTTATAATTACAATTAAGTAGTTATAGACCATTTTTTTACTGCATATTTTGAGAATTATAATGACAAATCCACCAAACGCTGGCATACAAAAAAAGCCATTAACAAAACGTAAAAAACAGCCTTTAACTGGCAAACTCATTTATGACATGTTTATGTTACTCGTTATTGTGGTAGATTTAACAATTATTTCTATCGATGCGATTATGATGAGTTCTGCCTTAGCCTATGTTGGTGAGTGGATTGGCATTACAGAGTTTATTAGCACTTATAAAGAAAACTTCCACAACCCTATTCATACTTTAGGTGGATTTTTTACTGTATTTTTGATTTTTGAATTGGTTGTTCGTTGGATTATTGCCATCGCTAGTAAAACCTACTATCGTTGGTTCTTTTTTCCATTTGTTCATTGGTATGAAGTTTTAGGCTGTCTTCCACAATTACGTGCACTACGTTTGTTCCGTGCTTTTTTTATTGGTCGTCACTTATACAAATTGGGTTATCAAGTTGTTCCACAAAAATGGATTGATACAGGCAAATTTTATTATGAACTGATACTTGAAGAGTTATCTGACCGTGTAATTTTAACAGCAACCGATAATTTCCGTACTCAAATTAAAAATACCGCTTCACATCAGGCTTTGGTTCAAAAAACAATCGAAAGTAACCGTAAAGAAATTGAAACCATGATTGTGAGCTTACTTCATAAAGAGCTGGCACCCCGCTTACAACAATCGCTAAACCCAACCGATAAATCTAGCCCTATTGCCATACAAGCAGGTGAGGCCATTCAAGATGCGATTGTTCAAACGCCAGAACTGCGTAAGTACCTAAGAATGATACCAATTGCTGGTAGCTTAATAGAGTCTCAGGTATTAACCATAGGGCAAAAAGTGGGAGAAAATGTTGTTAACTCTGTCAGCCAACGCTTATTAGATACGCAAGTATTGGATAAATTGTTCCAAGAAATTGCTGAAGGTATTACTCGTATTGATATCGACAACCCTGCAATGGAGTCTTTACTTGGCAATGTTATTGAAGATGGGCTAACTTCATTTGAAGAACAGGTAAAAGTTCAGCAGTGGAAACACAACCAACACATTCATTTATAAGTGCCAAATATAAGTACCCAAATTTGCATTGTTTGATTAAAAAATTATACCCTATTTATATTAATGTTTATTAGGATAAAACCATGACCAAAAAACAAAAAACCCGTACAAAAGAAAGCAAAGTCGGTTTTTTTGGCAAAATGCTTACTTTTTCTCGTTTAAGGCTCAGCACCAACGATTTAAACGAAATTGAAGCAACCTTACAATCAGAAGGTGTCACAAAAGATAGTCAAATCCCTGTCATCATAGAAAGCGAAATAGAACAAAATTTACAAGCGCTTGTTGAACTACTTTGGCAATGGGGGCTACAGCCTATTGGGGTTGTAACTGGTGAAATGGATGAACAAGCAAAACAATTACAGCTTGCTATTTTCCCTGCCGATGGCAAACGTATCGAACGTATTAAACCAAAACCATCGGATACTAAACACTCAAAAGACAATATTGTTAAACCGACAAAAACAGAAACAAAAACGCCTCATATAAGCCAAGCTGCTAAAAACTCAGAGGGTATGACAAGTATGGTTTACGAGCCAATGTTACGCTCTGGACAAAGCTTAAGCCATACGGGGGGTGACCTGGTTTTACTAAACGGTTTAAATGATGGCGCCGAAGCAATCACCGACAACAACCTGCACATTTATGGACGTGGCTTGGGTAGGCTGGTAGCGGGTGCAACTGGCGACCAAAACGCACATATTTTTTGTCAGCGTTTTAATCCGTCATTGGTGTCTGTTGCCGGTACTTATTGCCTGCGAGATAGCATTCCAGAAGAGGTTATTGACCAACCTGTGCAAGTGAGCTTCCGTGAAGGCGAAGGGCTTGTTTTTCAGATTATGGATGAAGATTAACCCCAAATTAAACCAAAGCATAAGCATTTAAAGACAATTAAATATTGTTATTATTTTTTTTAATATTATGCTAACCTATTAACGATAAACTATTGTGCATATTGCAAATATAAATTACAAAACAAAATACAGGAGTACGCCACTGTGGCAAAAATCGTTGTAATTACTTCTGGTAAAGGCGGTGTTGGCAAAACAACAACCAGTGCCTCTTTTGCTACTGGCCTAGCCCAGCGAGGCTACAAAACCGTTGTTATCGACTTTGATGTTGGCCTACGTAACCTTGACCTAGTAATGGGCTGTGAAAACCGCATTGTTTATGATTTTGTAGATGTCATTAACGGTAATGCTCGCCTATCACAAGCCTTAGTTAAAGATAAAGAGCTCGAAAATCTATTCATTTTACCTGCCAGTCAAACACGTGATAAAGATGCACTGACTGACGAGGGTGTTGCACAAGTTATGCAAGAACTTTCTGAAGATTTTGACTATATTATTTGTGACTCACCAGCAGGTATTGAACGTGGTGCACAGCTTGCTATGTACCATGCAGACGAAGCACTGATTGTTACCAATCCAGAAATTTCATCTGTGCGTGACTCTGACCGTATCATTGGTATTTTACAAAGCCGTACCAAAAAAGTAGAAGAAGGCACTGGTAGCGTGCGTGAGCATCTAATTGTTAGTCGCTATAATCCAGAGCGTGCTGCAGCAAACGAGATGATGGACATTGACACGATTTCTAAGGACATTTTAAAAGTCCCTTTATTAGGGGTGATTCCTGAAAGTGATACCGTGCTAGAAGCCTCTAACCAAGGTGAGCCTGTCATCAACTTTACCAACTCTGTTGCTGGTCAATGCTACGATGATATCGTTGCTCGCTTTTTAGGGGAAGAACGCCCACTTCGTCATATCGAAGTGAAGAAGAAAGGCTGGCTACAACGTATGTTTGGAGGTTAGAAATGGCAGGATTTTGGAGTAAACTATTTGGTGGTGACTCGCAAACCACTGGCAGTGCTAACACAGCAACCGAACGTTTAAAAGTGATTGTCGCAAGTGATGACCGCTTAAATAGTCGCCTAACCGCTGATCGCATTGAAAAAATGAAACGTGAAATCTTAGATGTTGTTAATAAGTATGTTAATGGCGTGGAAATGAATGATGTTAATATCAATCATCGCCATGAAGATAACTATGACATGCTAGAAATGAACATCAACTTACCAGATCAGCGCTAATGTAATTATTAAGCTAATAAAAAAGCAATTTAAAGAGGCAGGTAATAATTTACCTGCCTCTTTTTTATCTAAAATTACCTCATAATCGCACGCAGCTTTACACCTACCCTTTTATTATGAAAGCTTATCTAATTCTATTGATGACATTATTTTTTAATATAAATTGATTATAAAGTGCGCCAAAAATATGTATTGCCGTTAACATCAGCACTAACGTCCACACAATATTGGTGTGCCACTCATGTAGAATTTTAGCAATTTCTCTATCAGGCGTAACAAATACAGGTATTTCAAATATTGCAAAAACACTCACGGGATACCCTGCATACACACTCCGTAAAATGCCTAGAATAGGCATGGCTAACAACAGCAAATACAATAATCCGTGCGTTGATTCCGCTGCAATTTTTTGCCACTTTGGGTTATTTAATTTAACAGGATCTGCCGCAGTAATACGGTTAATTATCCGTGCAACCGCAAATAACAACACAACCACACCAAGTGACTTATGCAAGTCAAGATTATCCACGTATTCAATTGATATCCAAGTTGCAAGCAATAAAATCGCAATTGTCCAATGGATGATTCTGGTTACCACCGACCATTTTTGATTTGCCATAAAAACACCTCCTCTTAATTAACAAATTAATTATCACAAAAAACTACTCACAATGGTAAAAATTTAAGTAAAATAGTGATGATATTATAATAAATGTGATTATGGATAAGCCCAAAATGATAACTGTCTTGAACTCCAAGCTTTTAAACAACAATTGCAAAAACTTGTTGGTTGCCTGCATTTTGGTGGCTTGCTGTTTTTCATTAAACGGTTGTAAAAAACAAGAACCAGTTGTCGAATCACATGATAATCACGGCCTTATTTTAATTGGTGATACACACGTCACTTTAACACCAGAGCATATCGCCTCAATTAAATCAGAACAGTACCAACCTAGCCTTAATTTATATGGTCAATTATCCCCTGCTCAACAAGCCACTATAAAATTTGATTCAAAAATTAAAATAAAATCATTTTTATGTCAAAAAGGGCAAATGGTAAAAAAAGGAGAGGTGCTTTTTACTTACACCATTTTACCAAGTTTACTAACAAGCCGAGATATTGCCAAACAAAGCTCAAAGACTGAAGATGAAACTAAAAACCTGGCAGAACAAGTTAGCGATGACATCAACAATACGGTTAAAAAGATTGGAGATAACCTACAAGGGCTTCAAAACGACATACAAACGATTGAAGAAGACAACACCCAAATTACAACTAACAAAAATGAAGAAGTTTTTGAGTATACCGCACCTTTTGACGGACAAATAAGCCCTATTTACTATCAAGCTAATGATGAAGTAGGCATTAACGCGCCTATTTTAAATATTCAATCTATTGATATGCTTAAATTTATTGGGCTACTGCCCGCTTACACCAAACCGCGTTTAATCATTGGGCAACATGTAAACCTTGCATTAGACGATGCCCCCGAAGTTAAAGGGTTAACTGGGCAAGTATCCGATGTAGTAGAGCTTAAAACCCAACACAAGGTCGCCGTGCATGTGCAAATGGTTGAAAATACCAATCAACATCTACCAAAAATAGGCGCAATGGTCACTGGTAGGCTTGATTATGGACAACTAGACATTGGTACTTTGGTAGATGAATCGGCAATACATGATGCAGACTTATCGGAATTTTCATCACCAGATGCGCATGTTGCTGCCCCTATCAAAGCCTTTGTTTGGATTGTTAATCAAGACAAACTGTTAGCAAGACAAGCGGTAGAGGTCATCAGTTTTAACGCTCAAAGCCAACAGTATTTAGTTTCTGGCATACCAAGTGATACCTTAATTGTACTGGCAGACTTACCCAAAGATGCAGAAGGAAAAACCCTTCAAATATCATAGACACAGCAAAACTGTCAGTAGCTCTGTGACAATTGCGACAAGTGTTTAGAAACACGCATCACTTGTGTTACATTTGCCCTAATTTGTAACAAATTATATATTGTTACTGCCCCCGTAAATTAGGCATTATAATCACTAATATCTTAATTTATTTTTTTAAAATATTTTTTGAGCACTTTAATCATAAGGACTCAGCTATGAGCAAACAAATTTTAATTATTGAAGATGATCCAGACTTATCTGAATTGATTAGCGATTATCTTAAAATGAACTACTATGATGTCATTACCGCTGGCACCGCAAAAGATGGTCTAAACATTCTTGATACCAAAGAAAGAGACATTAACTTAATTATATTGGATTTAATGCTACCAGACATGGATGGTATGCAAGTTTGCCAAACCATCCGAAACAGTAAAAACTCGGCCATTAACAAAGTGCCTATCGTTATGCTAACTGCCAAAGGCGATACAACGGATAGAGTTTTAGGGTTAGAAATGGGGGCGGATGACTATATGCCAAAACCATTTGAACCACGTGAACTGCTTGCCCGTGTACGTGCGGTTTTACGCAGACACGAACAACCAAACCAAGATGACAGTAATTCTGAAAACTTAACATTTGGTCGTTTAACCATTTTGCCTGACAGTCACGAAGTCTTTATTGATGAGCAACCTGTAAGATTAACCACGCACCAGTTCCAGTTGCTACACTACTTTGCAACCCATGCAGGCAAGGTGCTAAGCCGAGAGCAATTGTGGCAGGCCATGCCAAATGATGATAGTTCAGACAACATTGATCGTGCGATTGATGTACATATCTCGCGTTTACGTGCGTTAATTGAAGAAAACCCTCGCCAACCAAAACGCATCATCACTGTGCGTGGTATTGGCTATCAATTTGCGACAGACCAAGTTTAAAATAAGGTTTAAACCACAAGATGTCGTTTTTTCGTTTTCCTTCCTTGTTTAGTAAAATCTTTGTCAACGTGATGTTGGCATTGATTGTTTTTGCTGCTGCCATGATTTTTATGAATCAGGTCATTCAGGATAACGACCACAGCATGCGTTCTAAGGTTTTGGCAAACCAAGTATCTGAAAGACTGACCCCTTTATTAATTGACTTAAATAAAACCGAAACGCTACTAGACTCTCGCTTTATGCTGGCACTTTTAAAAAAAGGAATTGACAGTTATGACAGTACCCTTGATGCAAAAATGGCAATATATGATACGAACAATCACCTCATTGTACAAACCGCAGGGAGTGACTTACCCAAAATACGCCCAACCCCACCATCTTGGTTTGCCCGCACCTTCCCTACCTTAGCGGGTTTACCACCAACAGAACAGGTTCAGGTGTACAACAACCAAGCTGGTTATACCCTATTATTTGAGTCTCGTACACAGCCAAAAAGCAACACCATTTTAAATATTTTTACAGGCACCCTTTTATTGTTGCTGATTATGTCTATCGCTTTATGGTTTTTAGCCTATTCTATGACATGGCGGTTAAACCGGATGAGCCAATATATGGCGCAACTGGGCGAAGGCGATTTAAGTGTGCGTGTGCCCGTTAATGGCAGAGATGAAATTGCAACCTTAGCAAAAGGATTTAACCAATCTGCCGAAAAAATTGAAAAGCTGGTAAATGCCAACAACTTACTACTTGCCCATGCTTCTCATGAGATTCGCACCCCCATTACTAGAATTAGATTACAAACAGAAATGATGGACATGCTTGCCAAACAGCTTGATGACAAAAGCAAGGCAATGTTTGATAAGCGTGCTAAAGCAATTAATCGTGATTTAACCGGGTTAAACGATTTGGTTGAAAGCATCCTATTGGTTAGTAGGCTCGACGCTGGGCATGCCTTACAACAAGTGGAAAAATTTGATTTATATGATTTAATTCAGCAAGAATCTCAACACTATTCTGAAGCCAGCCTATTTGGTGAGCATCTTACTATTTTAGGGCAACCTAAACTAGTAACTCATTTGATCCGTAATTTATTAAACAATGCCATGATACATGGTACACCGCCCATTCAAGTTTATGTTTATGGTGCAACCTCTGCTGGGCAAGCCAATGAGATACCCCAACAAATTTTAACAACCAATGACAACATTGCTGCCATCACCAAGCAAAATCAATCAATTCAAATAACAAATAAGAAAAAAGCAACTAAACGTAAAAACAAACGACAACTCCGAAAAATTGAAAAAGCTGCATCAAATGTGCGTTATGCTGTTATTGCCGTCGTTGACCAAGGTAGTGGCATCCCTCAAGAAAAAAGAGAAGACATCTTTAGCCCATTTGTCCGTTTACAGCAAGAAAAAAAGGGCTCCGGTCTTGGTTTATCTTTGGTGGCACAAATTGTAGAAGCACACAATGGTTCGATTATTACCGATACATGGCAAGGGCATACAAGGTTTTTAGTTTGCCTACCAATACAGCAAGACTAACACACAGATAACCGTTTATTTTACAAAGTAACAATCATCATAAGTCTTGTCATGTAACGATGTCAGTAATCGTTAAAGATTACCAGACATAAAATCTTATCGCATGCTTACTGCCAACCATTGATGTAATAATCAGATAATATGGGATAACGAGAAAACAGCCCACAACGGGTAGAAATGTTGCAATAAAGTTGGTCATCATCGCCTTGTTCTACTTGCCAACCTAAATAATAAGCAGCAAAAACCACATGCCCAATATAAACAGGCGTATGACGCAGCTTTTGTCTTGCGCTGGGCGTAATTTTGCATTGGGACAACAAATAACTTCTTATTAAATCACACACCTGTGTCATTGTGACTTTTTTATTAATACTTTGCCGTGTTGGGCACTGTTTAAGCACATGCACTGCCATACTACATGCCATAATGTCTGTACTTAATGACCCTGGAGCTTCTTCAAAACGTTCAGGATACAAAATCAGTTCCCAATCGGGGGCGTAGTCTTTATTTTGGATATCATCAATATTTGGCTGTGACGTTTGCTTATCATTTACGCTTGAAAGGCCGATTCTTGTTAAGTTGGGATTGGCAACCATGATTTTATGAATATCAGACATATCCACCATTTTCATACTTGCCAAGTTGTCTAATAACGGTTGCTTACTGTTGTTGATATAAAAATTTTTTGGCAAAGATAACAAACCACCTGCTTGCAACAAACCTATATGGTCTGCCAGTTCTAAAGATTCAATCAATTGCCATTTAGAAAGATTAACGGTGGTCGTTTGTTGTGATTTTTTTGACTTTCTTTGATAGATTTTATCGATTTGTTTACCATAGCGTCGCGCCGGTTCTGGAATGTCATCCATGCTTCTGGCAGGATCTATCGGTGCTCTATTTTTATCATAATTTGCATGGATGATGACTGACAGTGGTTTGTTCGATTCATTTTGTGATTTTTCTGACTGAGTTAACGACTTTTTTTCAACACTTGCCTGTGTTTTTTTAACGTCTTCTAATACCGCTGTTTTACTTTCTTCTTCATCCGCAACCTTTTGAACATCCGCAACAATAAGTGGCTTATCCACGCTAGTATTTTGATTTTTTCTCAGCGTAATCGTCACTGTACGATGCTTTTTTTTAGAGGCTTTCTCATTAGGATCTGACGGCCTGTCGTCTTTCATAAAAGTTTCTCAGTTATTAAACACTCAAGTTGTTGATTGATTATAGCAAATATCAAAACTGCAATAACCTAACGATTTAACTATGGTTTAGGATATGTTGGTAACCCTGTTGCCAAGTCTTAAACTTTATCCAACCAGCTGGAATATTTGATTTAAGTCGTTTACCACTTGCTGGCAATTGGCTTTGTACAACTGGCAGCTCTGCATCCAGTTTTTCTGATAGCCACATGGTTAGCTCATAAGAGGTTACCGGACTAAAGTCTGTGGCAATATATAGCGGTTTTGGCTCATCCATGGTTAGCACCTTGCCAATAATATAAGACAAATCCGTATCCATAATTCGATTGGTCCATGCGTTATCAGGCATTGGTTTTTTATCCGCTTCTTTTGCTTTATTAACACGCATTAAACGGCCATTTCCATAAATACCACTTGGTCTAATAACCACAAACTTATCGGCAAATGCCTCATTTAAAACTTGTTCTGCTTGCAAAATAATTTGAGAACCAACACGCATCGGTGGGTGTGGGCAAGTTTGTTCATCTATCCATTCACCCTCATTTTGCCCATACACCCCTGTAGAAGAAATAAAAACCAAACGCTCAAGGTTAGGTAAATCTTCTCGTAGCTTGGCAAAATTTTGCGCAACGGCTAAGTAACTGCTTCGATAACCAGACTCGGTATAATCGGTTGGGGTAATAATAATGGCAATACGGTTAAAATCCTTTAGTTGATTTGCCGTGATATCGCTGGCATCTGCTTGTATAAATTTTATACTCTCAGCCAATTGATAGTCTGCTTTTTTGCCTCTTGCCATACCGCTTACTTGGCAACCAAGTTTAGCCAAGATATGGCTTACTTGCCTGCCAATAGCACCTTGACCAATAATAAGATAATTACTTTTAGAATGTTGCATCATTTAAAAATACCAATTGTAACTCACGTTCATATCTGTATCGGCTTCTACTCGATCACTTAGTTCATAATCTGCCGTTACCCTCAAACTGTGGTTGGTTGCCATATCATATTGCATACCAATACTTGCCGTAGGCTGCCAATAACCTTGTTTGTGATTTGTCAGGCTTGTATCTGTATGATACCAGTATGGCACATTCACTTCAGCTGTGGCTCTTAATTTATCATTCATGCGATACACACAACCAAGGTTTGCCCCCACCCCTAAGCGGAATCCATTGGTTAATCCTTTACCACCTTGCACGTTGCCAGCGCCAAAGGCATAACAAAGCTGTTGTGGTAAGTCATATTGGCTATTGACCTTACCAAAGGCGACTGACACGCCCTTTTCCACCCCTAAATTAGCCACTAAATGCTGCTGGCGTAGTTCATTTTTTTGTGGGTTGTGATTAGCACCTCTTTTGCTAAAATCTTCAGAGGCATCATTAACCTGTTTTAAACCAAAATCAACGCCCCAACTGCCACCATCTCTTGCGGTGTTAATCGGATGATAAGAGCGACCACGCAATATGGTTAGTTCTTGCAGTTGCACCTTATCGGCAGTACCCATTTTTTCATCAACATCATACGCTCTTATTTTTAGGTTAAGTGTATCCATGTCTAAGTTTTTACGGTAGCCTATCTCTCGGTCTAACAAATCGTGATAGCTCACGCGGGCACCAACTTGGGCATAAGTTTGAGTACCTGCCTGTCCCAGTGCAATAGTAGCTCGTTGCAATTTTGCACCTTGCGTTGGGCTGGTTTGGGCATCTTGTTGTGCAATAACACCATTTAACTTTGCTTGCTTTTGGCTTGCCACTGCAGGTAAAAAATCACCTTGTTCCAGCAAGCCTTTTTCATCTAACAGGCGGATGACTTCATTTGGTACAACAAATTTGCTAAAGGCATCATACAAATGCTCTGCTGGTCTTACCACATCAATAAAACGTAAGATTTCTGACGCACAGTTATCTGTTAAAAAGTAGTAAGGCAAACCAACATCTTTCACCTCCCACACATGGCGGATAATTTGCGCTGACTCTGCTTTTGTTAATTTTAGTGGATATGTCCACACATCTCGATTGTCTTTTACTAAATAGTCTTCTAATTTTGGTAGATATGATTCAATTGTCATTAACCCAGCATATTTGCCCGTCATAGACTTTAAAGCATACGCAGGCATACTATCATTCGGATTACCATCAACCGTATAATTGAGTGCATAGGCATCTTTAAAATTATTTGCTTGCGGATTTTTGCTGGTATCAATACGCAATAAAGTATGTGCAAAAGCAGATGTCATGCTATCTGGATAT